>SCQH01000115.1 GCA_004321925.1 Nitrospirota bacterium
CGCGGCGATCATCGGAGGCGGCAGCATCCGCACCAGCATAAAGAAGGGGGAGATCAAGATCAAACATGTCTATTCTGTCTCGCCGTTCAATAACTATCTTGTCGGCATACGGCTTACCGGCCAACAGATCAGGGGTGCGCTTGAGCATGGGGTCTCGGCGATCGAAGAGGGGGCCGGCAGGTTCCCCCAGGTCTCCGGGATCTCCTTCAAATACATCCGGTCGGCGCCTGCAGGCTCCCGGGTACAGGAGATCATGCTCGGGGGCGCGCCGCTTCAGCCTGAGAAGGAGTATATTGTGGCGACCGACGATTTTCTGGCTGCCGGCGGAGACGGGTATAAGGCCTTTGGTGAGGCGGTCAGGACGTCGAAGGATTACGAGGTGGTCGGCGGCATGATGCGGGGAGAGAAGCTGGCCTACAGCAATTCGGGCAAGTGGGTGCGGGACATCGTGGTCGAGCACATAAAAGCGAGCAAAAAGATCGGCCCCGCGGCCGGGGGCAGGATCGTCGAGCTGTCTCAGTGACGGTGTACGTCAATGACAGGCCCGTTCATATTGTTCGTGCGATGTCCGTCAGGCATGCGCTGCTGGCTGCAGGGCTGCTGAAGCAGGTTGGCACCGGCAGGAAGGTCTATGATGAATGGGGCAATGAGATCGGCCTCGACGGGGCCCTGGCGGACCAGGCGCGGATCTATGTCCGGTAGAGGTCCGGCCTTCTAGTCGAGAGTTTTCCGGTAGACCCCGAGCCCCAGCCCGATGACTGCCAGCATAAAGAGCCCGATCGGCCATATGTTCGGCCAGAGTTCGACGAACGTATTGCCCTTGAGCATGATACCCCTTACCAGCCGCAGAAAATGCGTCAGCGGCAGTACCGTCCCGACCCACTGCGCCCACTCGGGCATGCCGCGGAAGGGGAACATGAACCCCGACAGCAGTATCGAGGGGAGAAAGAAGAAGAAGGTCATCTGCATGGCCTGAAGCTGGTTGCGGGCGATAGAGGAGAAGGTGATCCCCAGCGTCAGGTTGGCGGCTATGAAGAGCGATACCGAAAGATACAGCAGCAGCACGCTGCCCATCATCGGGACCCGGAAGACGAGCAGGGCCGCCCCCAGCAGGAGGGTCACCTGTATCAGCCCGATCAGGATATAGGGCACTATCTTGCCGGTCATGACCTCGAGGGGCCGGGCCGGGGTGGCCAGCAGGTTTTCGAAGGTGCCGCGCTCCCGCTCGCGCGTCATCGCCAGGCCGGTCATGAGGATCATCGTCATCGTGAGGATCGTCCCGAGCAGGCCGGGGACGATGTTGTAGGACGTTATCCCCTCGGGGTTATAGCTCCGGTGCAGGCGCACGTCAACAGGGTCTGAGGCCGGGGAAGCCGCAGACGGGGTCCCCTTCAGGTCCCGGGCAAGCGCAGTCCGCACCACCCCTGCGACCGCGGCGAGCGCATTGCCGGTCGCGTTGGGGTCGGTAGCGTCCGCCTCGATCAGCAGCGCGGGCCTCTCCCCCCTCAGGAGCTTTTTTTCGAAGTCGGGGGGGATGGTCACGACGAACTGTACCGTGCCATGGGCCAGCAGGTCCCCGGCCTCTGCCTCGGTTGCTATCTCCCGGTCGATGCGGAAGTACTCGCTGTTCTTCAGCCCCTGCAGCAGGCTCCGTCCGTAAAGGCTGTGGTCCGCATCGAGCACGGCCGTGGGCAGGTGCTTCGGGTCGGAGTTGATCGCATAGCCAAAGAGGATGAGCTGCATGATCGGGATGCCGATGATCATGCCGAACGTCAGGCGGTCGCGTTTCAGCTGGATGAACTCCTTGATGATGATGCCGCTCCAGCGCGACCAGGAAAGGGCCGTACTCATCGTCCGCAGCTCATGTGTAATTGTCCTTCGCTGTCTCCATCAGGCCGATGAAGATATCCTCGAGACCCGGACGTATCTGCTTCCATTCGTGCGGGCCCTCTGCACGCTTGCTGGCCGCTGTTCTTTCGAGCTCTGCAGCATGCCGGCCGACAACATGCAGGGTCGTTCCGAAGGCGGTGATCTGGTCCACCCCCGGCAGCCCGTGAAGCGTCCGTGCATACTGCGCCAGGTCAGGACCGGTCACCTCGTATCCGGCAAGGGCTTGGGAGTCCACGACCTCCTGGCTGGTGCCCGAGACGAGCAGGTGACCATAGGCGAGATATGCCAGCCGGTGGCAGCGTTCGGCCTCGTCCATGTAATGTGTTGAGACGAGGACCGTGATCCCGTCCGCTGCAAGCTGATGGATCTCCTCCCAGAAATCGCGCCGCGCCTTCGGGTCCACGCCGGCCGTGGGTTCGTCCAGCAGCAGGAGCTTCGGCTTATGCAGCATGCAGGCAGCCAGCGAAAGACGCTGTTTCCAGCCGCCTGAAAGGGCGCCGGCCAGCTGGTCCCGGCGGGACGTCAGCCCGAGTTTTTCCAGGGCCTGATCGATCAGGGGCCTGCGGTCCTTCATCCCGTACATCCTGGCGATGAACTCAAGGTTCTCACTGATGGTGAGGTCCTCCCAGAGCGAGAATCGCTGGGTCATATAGCCGACCTCGCGCTTGATGGACGAGGTCTCGCGGATGATGTCATAGCCCAGGCAGGTGCCGCTTCCGGAGTCGGGCTTCAGGAGCCCGCAGAGGAGCCTGATCGAGGTCGTCTTGCCGCTGCCGTTAGGGCCGAGGAAGCCGAAGATCTCTCCGTGCTTCACCTGCAGCGACAGGTCGCAGACGACATGCTTGGGACCGAAATATTTATTTAAGCCGGTGACATTGATCGCAAGGTCCCTGTCCATGCCGCTCACTTAAGCTCGACATCCACGGGTTGGCCCGGATGCAGCAGGGCAGCATCGGCAGCATCCGGCATCGCTTCGACCAGAAAGACGAGCCGGGTGCGCTGATCGCGGCTGTAGATGACGGGGGGAGTATATTCTGCCTGGCCTGAGATAAAACTGATCTTCGCCCGTACAGCCTTGCTGCAGCCGTCACAGGAGACCATCAGGGCCCGGCCCACCTTAAGAGAGCCGACGACAGCCTCAGGCACAAAGAAGCGCACCTTTATGTTTGCCGGCGGCAGCAGGCTCATCACCGGGAATCCCCCCTGGACCCATTCCCCTTCGGTATAGAAGGTGTCATGGACAAGGGCGGCGGCAGGAGCATGGACCGCACGCTGAGTGAGTTTCCAGCTGCTCTGCTCCAGGGCTGCCCGGGAGGCCTCGACCTCGGCCCTGGCCGCGGCTATCTCCTTGTCCCGGCCGATCGACTCGGTTGCTGTCCGCAGCCTGGCAGCTGCCTCTGCTGCAAGCTCGCGGTCACGGGAATGGGCGGTCTGTGCCACATCCAGGTCTGTCCTGGCTATATAACCTTTCGCGAAAAGCTCCTTCTGCCGCCGGAGCTGGAGCGTGGAAAGCTCAAGCGCTGTCCCGGCCCTGGCCACCTCCGCGGCCAACGCATCGATCTCTGATGCCCGCCGGCCGGTCACGAGGTTGGCAAGACGGGCCTCGGCAGTGCGCAGCCTGGCCCCGGCCTCACGCTGGCCTGCCTGCTCATTCTCCCGTTCAAGCGCGAAGAGCGGCGCCCCTGCCTCGACCGACTGCCCGCGCTGCACCCAGCGCTTTTCGAGCCTGCCGGCGTTCGGTGCCGCCACCAGCAGATATTCGCCTTCGGCATAGCCCTGATAAAGATGCGCGGTCTTATCCCTGCAGCCGGAAAGAAAGAGGACAAAACATAACAGTGCCGGGATGAGCACCTGACGTAAAGGCCGGATGCGCAGCGGTGTCGTCATCCCTCTGAAGCTCAATGACCGCACCTTACGCCATCCGGTATCTGCGGAATATCAGGACGCTCTCCTTGAGCGCAACCTTCATGAAGCCGGTCGCCGGCACCGAAAGGAGCATGCCGAGGATGCCGAAGAACTTGCCGCCGATGATCACGACAAGGAGCACCAGCAGCGGGTGCATATGCACGCTCCTGGCAACGACGATCGGCTGGATCAGGCCGTCGTCGAGCAGCTTTATCCCGGCAAACGCGGCCAGGATATACCATGCCGCCACAAAGCTCCCCGTGTCGACGACCGAAACAGTGACCGCCAGCATCACCCCCGCGACAGGCCCGAGAAAGGGGATCAGGTTTGCCAGTCCCGTGAAGATGCCGATCAGCATGAAATACTTGACATCGAGGAGCCATAAGGCAAAGGTTGAGAGGGTCCCGACGATGAGAGCGTCGATGAACTGGCCGCGCAGAAAGTTCCCGAGCTGTGAGTCCATCTTCGAAAGCAGGTTCAGGGAGAATTCAAAATAACGGTTCGGGACGTACCTGATGAACTGCTTCTTCATTGCCCTGCCGTCCTTCAGGAGGAAAAAGACGATGAAGGGTATCAGGACAAGATGCGTCAGGAGGCCGACGACATCAAGGAAATGGCTGAAGACCCAGTCTCCTGCATTGACTATTGTCTTTTGGAGCTTTTCCGGGAGATTGAGCTCCCCGACCCCCAGAAAAGCGAGTTTCTTGGTGAGGAAGCTGTCGAGCCGCGATACGAGGGCTGCTGTCGCTTCAGGGGTCATTCCCTCCTGGATAGCCGCGATCTGGTCGGTAAGGGCAGGCAGGACGACGACGAGCACGGCTGAGATGACCAGGAACAGGGACAGAAAAATGACCAGCGTTGCCGAGGTGCGCGACATGCCGCGTGACTCCAGGCTCACGGCAAGCGGGTCCAGGATATAGGCGATCAGGGACGAGATGATCAGTATCTTGACGAGGTCGGCAAGGGTTGAAATGAAATGGAAAAGGGCATAAAAGACGGCAGCCAGGCATATGAGCCAGATCAACCGGTTGAGATATTTATCCATAATACGTCAGGCCTGGTAGACCTTTTTCAGCTCGGTGACGTGATCGTTCGTCTTGCGCAGGCGTGCGCCGATCGTCCGGGCAAGCTGCACCAGGATCTTGACCCCCAGTCCGGGGTTCCTGGTGATCAGGTCATTAAGGTCGGACTGAAAAAGGCAGAGGAGCCTGGACGGGTCTTTTGCAACGGCCGAGGCAGTGCGCGGGGATTCATCCAGGAGGGACAGCTCCCCGAAGAAATCGCCTTCATGGAGTTCGGCAAGCTGATGTTTTTCAGGTTCCGAGATGATATCGACGTCCCCCTGGATGATGATATACATGCCCAGACCGGGCTCTCCCTGAAAGAAGATCGTTTCCTGTTTGGCATATTCCCGCTGGTGGAGGATGTTTTCGATCTGCCTGAGTTCCTTGCTGTCGAGCCCTTCGAAGATAGGGATCCTCATCAGGACGGCAAGGATCGTGTCCTCTTCCGTCTGTCTCGGTTTAAATATGTTTGTCCAGATGTTGCTCATTCTATCTCCCTGCCTTCATATTGTATTATCCATAAAATCAGCAAAAAACAAAATAGGGCTGAAATTTACCGGGGGCCGCCGCCCGGCAGGAAGGATAAGCGGACAGGAGGCAGGTCCCTGCCCCTGCGGAAGAGACCTGCCGCTTCCCCAATTTACCAGTCCAGGAGCCGTTTCTGCCCCTGAAGGGCCCGGAGGTCGGTGAGGTCCTGGCTCACCTCAAGCGTCCCCTTATAGGTCCCTGCGCTGTCCCTGACCGCGAAATACCGAATATGGATGAACCGTCCGCGCATCTCTATCCAGAAGGAGGCCTCATCCTTTTCGCCCGACTTGAAAGAGTTAAGGATCTTTTCGACGACATCCATGCTCTTGGGCGGATGGCAGTTCTGGACCTTTCTGCCGATGATGCCCGGGCTTCGGGGGAAGATCCTGTCGGGGGTCTGGGAATAGTAGACCACCTCGTCCTGCTCATTGACGAAGGATATGTCCACCGGCAGATGCGTCAGCAGGAGATTGACCTGCTCGACCGTGAGCTGCCCGGTATCGAGATTAAGACTGCCTGCCCTGGCCGCCATGAGCTCTGGCGTCGTCGTGCTTCCGGAGGGCTGCCAGTCCCTGCTCGGTTCCATCCAGGCATACCCGATCTCTTCCTCTCCGGCCTTCACCTTTGTCCAGTCCTCTTCGCTTAAGGTCTCAAGCGCCATCGGAAAGAGTATATGCTCCTCCTTGTAGATCATATCGCTGAGCATCGTGACGACGGTCTTGACCTCAAGAGGAGTGACAGGATCTTTCTCTGCCCTGGTCCTGACGTCCTTCAGTATGGCCCTGATATCGTCATGCAGGGCCCACATCACCTTGGACGGCCCCGAGATGCCCTTGGTCTCAAGCACCGGGAAGAGCTGGTTCTCCTTCTTCAGGAAATGAAGGTTGACCTGCAGGATCTTATCGAGCAGCGTTGTCAGACCTGTCAGGTCCGCGGAGGGTTCGGCAAAACAGGCGAGGTCCCTGATAAGGTCCTCCAGTGCCCTGTTTTCGAGCATGAGCGTATGGACAGGATGGCCGGCCGGGAGGCCCGGCATCACCTTTTTATCAAGGGCGGTCCTGAAGACCTCCACATGCACATCGCAGAGCCTTTTTATCTCTGCCTCCGGCATCCCCTCGGCGATGAGCTGCTGTTCCATCTGCGCGATCTGCGAGGGCTCGACATCCCTGATGAGCTCCCCGAACCTTTTTACCAGGATGTCCATCTCAACTCCCTTATGCAGGTCCCTGATGATCTCCTTCATCATGTCCACCTTTGTCGGGGATCCGTCCGCTGCGCCGCTGTCCTGTTTCAGGACGGTCACGGTCTCGCCCGTCCTCTTTCCGATCTCGGCCGCGATCGACGAGAGGAGCTTCTCCGGGTCGACCCCCGTGAGCATCGAGACCTTGCCCAGGTCCGCAAACCTGCCGACGGTCTTCATCATCAGCGGGCTGTCGAGGGTCTTGAAATGCTCATCCATAGTGATCAGGAATTCCTTGAGAAAACTGTATTTCGCCAGAAGCTCTGCTATCTTTGTCTTTGAACTGAGTTCCATTTTTTCTCCTTTGTCTGTCCGGGTTCGATCTTCATGCTCCGGCGATGCCCTGAGGCACACCCAATGCTATCATTATATCCCGTATTGATAAAATAGTAGGAATATTAGTGCAAATCAGCAGGTCCAGGGACCGGTCTTTTGTTTATTTCGATTTTAAAGAAGGGTACAATAGGGTGTGCTGCCGGTAGAAGAGAGGATAAGGAATGCCCTGAGCGCGGAGGCCGCGGACCTCTGGACCGCGGTCAAAGACCCGCATCCCGAGGTGCTTACGAATGCCGTCTGCAACCCCCACTTCAGCGAGGACATGGCCTTTTTCACCGCAAAAAGAAAGAATGTCCCTGCCGAGGTCCTCTCCCTGCTCGCAGGAGACAGGCGGTTCAAGGACAGCTATAAACTGAAGCTCCTGCTCTGCCGGAACCCCAGGACCCCCCAGCGGGTCGTTTTCTCCCTGCTGAAGTTCCTGCGGATATTCGACCTGGCCGACATCACCAGGGACCAGCATGTGCATATCAACGTCAGGCAGAAGATCGAGCAGATGATCACGGAAAAGCTCAGGTCCCTGCCGTTGGGCATAAAGATAGCCCTGGCAAGGCGGGCCCATTCAAACATCCTCCTTGCGGTAATGGAGGCGGGGGACGAGTCGGTCATCCAGGTCTGTCTCGAAAATCCGGCGCTCACGGAGGGGCAGATATGCAAGCTCATTGCGATGCCCTCCACCAAGGCCCCGGTGATACGCCAGATCACCCGCAATGAAAAATGGACGCTCAGGTATTATGTCCGCTATGCCCTCATCCGGAACCTGCATACCCCGCTGACCAGGGTCGTCAAGTTCATCCCGGGGATCAAGACCGTGGACCTCAGGGACCTCTATGCAGACCAGAAGCTGCCGCTGGCAACACGCCCCTTTATCTACCGGGAGCTCGCTGATAGGGGGGAGGACGTGGAGATGCCGCAGGAAGAGGTCTACGCCCTCTCGGGTGACGAGGACAGGCACCTCACCGGGGAGCAGGAAGACTGATCCTGCCTGTCAGCGCGTTCTGGAGCTGAAACCGGTCAGACCCGCCTGGGGCAGTTGAGGACCGGGCAGTTTGCGCAGTTCTCATTTGAGTCTGTCTCCAGACCGAAGGGGATCATCTCGCCGCATTGGCACTGCCATCCCTGAGGGGTCTGGACCGACAGTTCGTTCTCACAAAACGGGCATGCTAACATGGTATGGACCTCACTCGGAATAACGCTGTATCACTGTCTGTAGTTTACGCGATACCTTTTCCTCAGGATATGAGCTGCATCATACCGTCGGGCGGCATAAATGGCTAAACTATGCTATTGCTGGGGTCACTGCCTCTTTGTTGCGGCCGTAGATCTCATCTGAAAGGGAGGCAGTCCATGAAAGAGCTTAATGTTATCACTATCGCACCGAGGGAGCGGCACCCGCTCATCTTCAGCACCTTCGATGCCTTAGCATCGGGCGAGGCGTTTCTCCTGGTCAATGATCATGACCCGAAGCCGCTTTATTATCAGTTCCTGCACGAGAGGGAAGGCCTCTTCGGTTGGGAATATCTTGAGGAAGGCCCCGAGAAATGGAGGGTGAAGGTGTCTAAGGTCTGAGCCTCACCTGGCCTGCGGTGACTTCGCTCAGGCCGAAAATCAGAACGTACAGATATCTTCTCTTCATGACCTCACGATGACCGTCGATCGTATGCCTGAGCTGATATGCCGTGCGCTGCCGAGATCGGTGAGAGCGCACCTTGCGAGGGGTACAGGTATGATACGGCACCCCAGGTGATCGGCAACAGGCCCGATATCTTTCAGAGCCACTGCGCAGACGCGCAGTATGCCGCGAAGCTTGTTCAGGACCAGCAGGGCAAGGACCTCTTCCCCCACGGCGGGGGCGACGATGAGAAGCGGCTGTCCCGATTGAGCGACCTTCTCGAGGATCGGGACCAGGTCCTGTTGCGTGACGATCGCATTCGCTGCGGCCAGAACGAATGCATCGTCGAGTCCGGCCAGGCACCGCCCGGGATCGGTGATGAAATAGGGCGACAGGTATCCGGCATCGATCCTGAGCCCGCCGGCCGGCGCCGGGGGTTCTTCACAGTGCATCGGCCAGGGTGCGCGCTTTGCGAATTCAAGGGCATTCTTGTTCGGAAGGAGCAGCCCTCCCGGCGTTCTCCCGGTCATCATGGATTCATGGCTCTGCCAACCTGAAAACTCATTCTCTTTCCCCGGCACTATTTTATCAAATTATTATTTGGGTGGCTAGGGCTTTTAATCCCGGGGAAAGAAAAGCAATACCGCACGAGGCGGAGCCAAACGATAGCCCCGCGTGATAGAATAGGGTCTGAAAAGAGCATCTACGGAGGACCAATTGGAAGAGACACATATATCACTCATTGCAGCTGAACTCGGTATCAGGCCTCAGCAGGTCCTGGCAGTTGTTTCTCTGCTGGACGAAGGGGCCACGGTCCCGTTCATCTCGCGCTACAGAAAAGAGGCAACCGGAAGCCTTGACGAAGTGATGGTGACCGCCATCCGGGACCGGCTGTCTCAGCTGAGGGAACTGGACAAGAGGCGTGAAGCGGTCCTGTCATCCCTTGAGGACCGGGGGCTCCTGACTGACGAACTGAAGGCAAAGGTCCTTTCGGCCGGCTCGATGGTCGTGCTGGAGGATATCTATCTCCCGTTCAAACCGAAACGCCGCACCAGGGCCACGGTTGCAAGAGAAAAAGGGCTGGAGCCTCTGGCCGTGCGCATATTCTCTCAGGAAGAGTTCAACCCTGCTGACGAGGCCGTCTCATATCTGGATGCGGAGAAGGGGGTCGTCTCGGTTGACGATGCCCTGGCCGGCGCCCGTGATATCATAGCCGAGTGGGTCAATGAAGACCAAAAGGCGAGAGAGACGATGCGCGGACTATTCATTGAAAAAGGCATGCTCCGCTCAAAGGTCATAACCGGCAAAGAGGAGGCAGGCGCAAAGTACCGGGATTATTTTGCCTGGGAAGAACCCGTATCCAGGGCGCCTTCCCACCGGGTCCTTGCCATTCGCCGCGGAGAGAACGAAGGGTTCCTGGCGATGCGGATGGTCCCGCCTGAAGATGAGGCCCTGACCATGCTCGAAGGGTTATTTGTCAAAGGAACCTCTGCTGCAGCGCAGCAGGTGCGGCTGGCAGTGCAGGACGGTTACCGCAGGCTCCTCTGCATGGCCATGGAGACCGAGCTCCGCCTGGCTGTCAAAAAAAGGGCTGACCATGAGGCCATCAGGGTATTCACCGAAAATCTCAGGCAGCTCCTGCTGTCGCCGCCTCTCGGGCAGAAGAACGTCCTCGCCCTCGACCCGGGGTTCAGGACAGGCTGCAAGGTCGTCTGCCTCGACCGGCAGGGCAAGCTTCTCCATAATGACACGATCTACCCGCATCTTTCGGATAAGGGCGCTAAAGAGGCGGCCGCAAAGGTGCTCGACCTCTGCAGCCGGTTCAGTATCGAGGCGATCGCCATAGGCAACGGTACAGCAGGGAGGGAGACCGAGACCTTTGTCAGGGCGATCGGGCTCCCGAAAAATATCCAGGTCGTCATGGTGAATGAGAGCGGCGCGTCGATCTATTCCGCGTCGGACGTTGCCCGCGAAGAATTCCCCGACCTCGACCTTACTGTCCGGGGCAGTGCTTCCATAGGCCGGCGGCTCATGGACCCCCTGGCCGAACTGGTCAAGATAGACCCGAAGTCGATCGGGGTCGGGCAGTATCAGCATGATGTCGACCAGACCGCCCTGAAGGCCAGCCTCGACGATGTTGTCGTCAGCTGCGTCAACCGGGTCGGCGTCGAGGTCAATACCGCCAGCAAACAGCTCCTCACCTACGTCTCGGGCCTGGGGCCCCAGCTTGCGAAGGGCGTCCTGGAATACCGCAACGAGCATGGCCCCTTCAGGACGCGGGAGGAACTGAAAAAGGTGCCGCGCCTCGGTCCGAAGGCCTTTGAGCAGGCAGCCGGCTTCCTCCGTATCCGCGATGCCGCGAATCCGCTTGATGCAAGCGCCGTGCATCCGGAGAGCTATCATATCGTCGCTGCCATGGCCAGGGACAATAACTGTTCTGTTGCCGACCTGATGAGCTCTGCCGAGATCCGCAGGGGCATCGACCTTGCGCACTACGCCACCGATACCGTCGGCATGCCGACCCTTGCGGACATCATGAACGAACTTGCCAAGCCCGGGCGTGACCCGCGCGAACAGTTCGAGTCCTTCAGCTTTGCCGAGGGCGTCGCGAAGATGGAGGACCTGCAGCCGGGCATGAGGCTCCCCGGCATCGTCACCAATATCACGGCCTTCGGTGCTTTTGTGGACATCGGTGTGCACCAGGACGGCCTTGTCCATATCAGCGAACTCTCCGACAGCTATGTGAAGGACGCAAACGAAGTGGTAAAGGTGCACCAGAAGGTGATGGTCACGGTAACGGCCATTGACCTGCAGAGAAAACGCATCGGCCTTTCCATGAAGAACAGACAGGCGGCCCCGCAGGAGACGGAACAGAAGATCGCGCCGAAGGAAAGGCCTGCCGCAGCAAAAGGCCCGGCCATGAAAAAAGAGAGCAGACCCGAAAAGTTCAGCAATAACCCTTTTGCTGACGCCTTAAAAAAGAGGCTGCCCTCATGATAAAGGATATGCTGACCGCAGAGCGTTCGTCGCTTACCCGTTTTGCCTGGCTTTCGATCGCTGCGGCCCTTGCCACGATCACGCTGAAGACGGTCGCCTACCTGCTGACCGGTTCGATCGGCCTGCTTTCCGATGCGATAGAATCCCTGGTCAACCTTGTTGGCGCGCTTATGGCGCTGGCGATGCTTACGGTAGCAGCGCGGCCTGCGGACGAAGACCATCACTACGGACACAGCAAGGCCGAATACTTCTCAAGCGGCGTCGAAGGCACCCTGATACTGCTGGCAGCCATCAGTATTGCCGTGGCAGCCGGACAGCGCCTTATTTCCCCAAAACCGCTTGAACAGATCGGCCTCGGGCTCGGTGTTTCTGTTGCAGCTTCCCTGGTTAACCTGTTTGCGGCCCTTGCTCTGTTAAAGGCTTCGAAAAAATACGAATCAATAACCCTCAGGGCCAATGCCCAGCACCTTCTGACCGATGTCTGGACATCAGTAGGGGTCGTGGTCGGTGTCGGAGCGGTGGCGGTCACCGGCTGGGAGCGGCTGGACCCCGTGGTCGCGATAATTGTCGCCGGAAATATTGTCTGGTCAGGGGTCCGCATCGTGCGGGAGTCTGTGTCGGGACTTATGGACACCGCCTTGCCGCCTGACGAGCTCAAAATAGTGGAGAAAGTGCTGGAGAAGTTCTGCGCGCCGGACATACAGTGCCATGCGCTTCGTACTCGTCAGTCAGGCTCAGATCGTTTTGTGTCACTCCACGTGCTTGTTCCCGGAGACTGGACCGTCGACCGGGGCCATAAATTCCTGGAACGTATGGAGGAAGATATCAGATGTTCGCTGCCGAATGTCACGGTATTAACCCACCTGGAATCAATACACGACCCCGCCTCATGGGACGATACGAACATGGGCAAGGAAGACGGGGGCACCCGTTAGACTTCCCTTGAGCCGGCACCTGAGGTTAATGCCGCAGACTCTCAGCGGGAATCGTCGCCCCCCTGTTTGTTTAATTCCTCAGCCAGGCTTACTATGTCGTCTTTCTTCGGCCGATAGACAAGCATGACCGCCGCGGAGACCAGTATGAAGAGATACAGGTCCGGTTCGTTCTTCCCCAGGAAAAAGAGAACAAGTCCGTAGATCCCGATGCTTTCCGCCATGGCCAGGGATATGATCAGTGTCGTGGAATATCTCCCAAGCGCAGAGGGCCGGTCGCTTTGAGCTGATGCCCGGCCGGCAGCACCAGGAGTACTTTTGTCTTTAACGGATAAGAGGAGCTTTCGGACGAACCCTGCGGCAACCAGCGTGATGAGCGACACCACGTAAAGCACGTTTCTCAACATATCGACAACATTCTTTTCCAGCGTGATCGTAAGCGTGTCCTTTACGTATAGTCCGACGAACAGATACATGGCCAACGATAGGAACATTGCCGCCCAAATGACATACAAGGTCGACATCCCCTTATCGATCCTTTCCATCTCTTCTTTTGCTCCCATCCTGTCCCTCCTGATTGATTTATTAGGCCCCTATTATTTCATTCAATCCGTCAATAACCTGTTCTATTTCCTCAGGAGATACGCGTCCCTCTCGATGCCTTTGGGGGCCTTATAAGTGTCAGGCATCCGGGTGGTCCCTCTCGAACTTGCGCTCCGCATCATTCAAACGTCGAACCAGCACGTGTGAGATGACATTGATGCCTACACCGGCAAAGAGTGCCGGAAACAAATACAACGCGACCGTCATCTCTGAAAGGAACACCGCGTCATCTGCGAGGGAGGGGGTAGTCTTTGCTGCTTCAGCAAGGGCTTGCAGGAGGTAAAGGTCGACTCCCGCGATTACGACCAGCGTCAAGCCCAAAACGAGAACAGTTCGCCATGAAACCGCACGCTTCGCAAGGAGCACGCCATAGATCGTCACCGGGGCAATGACTGAGAGCACCAGGAGCAACCAAAACTTCAACTCGATGAATACGGTCGCGCTCATCGCAGTGTCGTTGTTATGTCAACTATCAAGACCACCCCGTTATGCGAATCCTTTAATTAATTTACGCCACAACGCCGGGCGTGAGGGGCGCGGGGGCATCAAGGCGGAATGAAAAAACGGTTATTACCGAGTCCCTCTCGATGCCTTTGTTAGCCCCGTTGATTGCCGCGCTATTTTCATTAAGCTTCTAAGGGCACTGTTGACCGAGTCATCATCGGGGAAAGCTGCTGCCACATCAGGACTGAGCAGCACAAGATTAGTGCCTTTCTTGTATTCCTCGAAATATTTGCCTCTTATTCCTTTCCCTAAATCCTCTCGTTTATATTCTTTTCTCATTTCTTCGTGCTTAACAGTTTTCATATATTTCCCTCTCTTGTCTTGTTGCGCGCCTTGCGCTGATTATTCGAGTTTTTCCGCGTCGCTCAGTATGAACGACCGCGAGCAAATGATTTACTCTGGAATGGCCAAAGGTTAATAATCTATGCTCACCGATGGAATGGTCAGGGTCGTTAAAGGTGAGTGCCAGCGGATCGCCAAAGACAGTTGACGCTTCATGAAAGGTGATCCCATGCTTTTTGAGATTTGACTCGGATTTGTCTGGATTCCATTCAAATTCCATTTGTTATTCTATCATTATTCCCAATATTTTATTGAGGGCTAACGACCTAAATAACCCGAGAGGCGAAGCCAAATCGGGTTTATTTTGCTTGTTATGCCAGCTTTCTTTTGGTATTCCACCTGTTGCCTACTACGGTGCCCAGCAAGGCAATTAGAGGGGTAATAAAGCAAGATGCGATAAGATAAATCCCCCCAGTTGAAGTATACCAGGCTCTCAAGCCTACAGGAAAAGAACCGACATATTTCATCGTGGCATATAAAGCATAGCCAACAGGCCAGGCAATAAATGCTATTAGCCACATCTTTTTACCTCCTAGAGCCCATGATAGCAGTGAGGCGAACAGAAGAGTGATAATGAACCCTGGAAAGTAGGGAATATACCCGGCGAGTAGATATGTAAGCCCGGAGGGGCAGAGCTTCATCGCGTAGTCGGTCACTGGTATAGATAGACGGCTATTTGCGTATATGTATGTAAAGTGGCATATCAGCCAACAAACAGAACCTGCAATGAACCAGAATAAAGCCACGGAGTAATTCTTTATCATTTGATTCTCCTTTTATTTTCCTTGCATAACGTTACGGCTGACCCGCCGGGGAAAGTACCGTTCTTTGCCAAAATCAAACCACCGTTAATCCCGGCCGGCTGTCGAGCCGCTTGTTATGCCTTTCTGAATCTTCTCTTATATGCATTCCAGTAATCATTAATGAGATTGTAATAACCAAATAAAACTATTGATGAAAACCAACCAATGATGACGACCCGAAAAATTGCGTGATATTTTATTCTAAAATCGCTTGAAAACGATTGCGAAATATAGACCGGTGTTGCATTGATTGCTATGACAGTCATAACGCCAAAGATTATCTTCAGAATTGCAGTGATTAGTTCATTCCGTGTCTTTATTTTTGAAACGACATAACCTATTAAGAATATCTCGCCAGCAACAAAGGCCAGAACGCTAAGTATGCCTATTATTGCTAAAATAATTTTCATTAAATTATCAGGCATAACGCTGGCCATGAGCCGCCCGGGGCAACCACCAATGAAAACCCTGAGCGGCTACTACCGGTCGGTCTCGATGGGTTTGTTATGCTCATTTTAGTTTTTTGAATTGTTTCTTCTTAAATTCTGCCGCTGGTTTAAAAATAGCAGCTTCAAACATTTGACTCTCTTTCCCATCAGAGAAGAATGCGAGGCAATTATCCCCGGCTTTATAGAAGGCTTGCCACCGTTGTTCTGCGTCGTTGTATTCCTCATGATTGGGTTTTCCCAGAGTCTTTATTATGTCTTTATAGTTGATGTGGTCGTTTCCGATAAAAATACGTAGTTCAAGTATTTCAGAAGAATCATTTAAGTCAGACAGATAGCCAGAAAACAGAATTGAGAATGAATCGTACACAAACAGAGCGCCCCATTCATCATCCTGTTTATCCTTTGGCTCTCCAAATTTCTTTTTGATCTCCTTCAATTGAGAATTCAATGTGATTCCATTGGCAACATAAGATTCGCCCTTGCTTGCGGAGGCGTGCAGTGCCTTTAGTAATTCATGCTTGTTCGTTTTCCCGCTTGCATTTGTGGAACAGAGAACGATGAAACACCCCATCAGTATGGCAGTGATTAATTGTTTTTTCATTTTATTCGTGCATAACATATTAGTATACCCTGCAGGTCTTTTTCCCCATTTCATGCATGATAATATCACAATCCAAACCTTTTGAACAGAAAATATCTTGCAATAATAAGGGATTTGAATTAACCTCAAATGGTATTTCCTGATATTACGGACTAAAGGTAAGGATGGTAATTTATGGGGAATTTGGCAAAGGGGATTAAAGAAACGCTTCCGGACTTCCAAAAGTTCCTTCTTGAGCGTCGTCTGGCGCCTGAGAAAAACGTTCCTTTTCTGGCCTATTGGGTAGGCCGTTTTCTGACTTTTGGCAGGAATAAGGACCTGTCCACCGATGGTTATAATGAAACTGCGGTGATCGGATTCCTGGATATGTTGCGGGAGGACGAGAAAATACTCGACTGGCAACCCCGCCAGGCAGACGATGCTCTTAAGCTCTATTATTTTCATTTCCTCGGAAAAGCGGGGCCAGTGCGCCCCGACGCCATAGGAAGTGCCGGCGGTCCGGACGCGCTTAAAGAAGTCACCCGGCTTATCAGATTGCGACACTATTCCTACAGCACGGAACGCAGCTATCTTCAGTGGATACAAAGGTTTTTCACTTACGCCTTGAGAGGTGAAAAGAAACTCTCCGATATGACCACGACTGATTTCAGGGACTTTCTCAGCCATCTCGCCATGAAAGAGAAAGTCTCGGCCTCGACGCAGAACCAGGCATTCAACGCTGTTCTATTTCTGTACCGTCATGTGCTCGGAAAAGAAACCGGCGATCTGGGGTATACTGTCCGTGCCAAACGAGGGCAGAAGCTTCCGGTAGTGTTCAGTATTGAAGAGATAAAACAGCTTTTTGAGCATATTTCCGGAATAAATCGCCTCTTTGCCGAAATGCTTTATGGCTCCGGCATGCGGATAATGGAGCTTGCGCGCCTGCGTGTGAAGGACGTTGACTTCACTGCCGCCACGATCTTTGTAAGAAGCGGCAAGGGGGACAAGGACCGCTCGACCGTACTCCCGTCTGCGGTCAAAGAGAGGCTGCTGGAGCACCTGAAAGGAGTTAAAGAGCTTCACGAAAAAGACCTGACTGCCGGATACGGCGAGGTCCAAATGCCAGACGCCCTTGGCCGCAAATATCCGAATGCGGGGAGAGAATGGGCATGGCAATATGTTTTTCCTTCACTGAAGTTATCCGTCGATCCGCGCAGCGGCAGGGTAGGCCGTCACCATATCAGTGACAACCCTATACAGGAGGCGGTAAAAAATGCCCTGAAAAAGGCCGGCATAGCGAAACACGCGTCTGTGCACACGCTGCGACACAGTTTTGCCACTCACCTGCTTCAGGCAGGAGTGAATATAAGGGAGGTGCAGGACCTGCTCGGACATAAGAGTGTTGAGACCACCATGATCTATACCCACGTTTTGAGGAATATGGCAAATGCCCCCAAAAGCCCACTCGATGCGCTCTACCAATCCGACACGCATCTTTGACAATTCTCTCAAAATGCCGATTCTGCCATTGACGCAACTGCAGTGATCACATGGAATGTGCCTCTCTTGCTATTTGGTTTTTCGGTCAGGTTCAATGGATGATCTGAAAAGGCCTGACCCCTTTTCTTCTCGGCGTGGTTGGGCGGCAAGCAGCTCATCACAGAACCAGCCCTTCATGGGGTGTCCAGAAGCCAAGTGGCCACGAATGCGTATACGATCCGCAGGAAACCCGGGAAGGTCACTGGTTTGCCCAAAATTCGGACATCCAGGAAACCTGAGACTGAAAAGAAAAGACAGCTGTTCGGCGTCGGGCTGGATGCTTTTGTTGGCCTTTTTTTGTGTTACTTAGCTTTTGATTTGTGTTTTAAAGGTCGTGAAGCAGGAATACCATAAAGCATACCGTCGGCGCTAATGTCTTCATCAATGTCCGGCCAATGCACACCGTCGCCGTCTCCTATAATTCTATAATTTGCGCGTTGTTTAGGCGTGGCATCGGATAACCGCCATGACCAGGCAAGCGGAACACTGATTATACGACCATCAACAAACTGGGCCGTTATTGTATCTCCAGTGACTTTTATTCCTTTAATTCTTACTTCGTGCAGTTTCACCGCAGTGCTCATGCCATGCCTCCATTATTTTGTCTCTGTTGTTTATAATCTTTTCCCTTATCGTATTGAGTTCTTTCGGCGCAAAGCCCTTGTTCTTCGTCAAAGCAACAGGGTTCAGCCATAATTTGCAAAGCAAATTCTCTCTTTGAGCATGCACATGCATTTGCTCATTACAATCAAAGCTATAAAAGAAAAATCGATATGGTCCTGAGATTTCCTTGATTGTCGGCATATCTCATTATATATAAACAAACAGAAAAATGCCTTCTCCTCGCTCGGCCACAATGACCTTAGGACCACCATGATATATACCCATGTGGCGAAGCTGAACGTCCTTGGCGTGAAAAGCCCGCTCGACGCCTGAAAAACAGAGCTTCCAATGACTGGCCTCTCTTTGCTATTTGGTTTTTCGGTCAGGTACAATGGATGAACTGAAAACGGGAGTGAATTATGCTGATCGTTCTGCACCATTGGGCAACTGAAAAAGATGTCGCACAGATCAAGAAGATCATTGCCAGGCATGGCCTGAGGCCTGTTGCCATACCGGGGGCCGAGAGGACCGCGGTCGGGGTGGTCGGCAACCAGGGCTATATAGATGACACGCCGTTTCGGGACCTCAAGGCGATCTACGAGATCATCCATGTGACCAAGCCCTATAAACTGGTCAGCCGGGATTTTCATCCGGCCGACACGGTCGTGAAGCTCGGAAGGTCCGTAAAGGTTGGCGGGAAGTCTCCTCTGCTGATGGTGGCAGGTCCCTGCGCCATCGAGGGGCGGGAGCAGATCTTTAAGACTGCGCGGTTTCTGAAGAAGCTGGGTGTGCCGGTGCTGAGGGCAGGGGCTTATAAGCCCAGGACGAGCCCGCACAGTTTCCAGGGCATGAGGGACGAGGGGCTGAGGTTGCTTGATGAGGTCAGGAAAGAGGTCGGGATACTGGTCGTGACCGAGGTGATGAGCCCGGAGCATGTCGGCCTGGTCGCAAAGCATGTAGATATCCTCCAGATCGGGGCCAGGAACATGCAGAACTATGACCTCTTAAACGAGGTTGGCAGGACCTCCAAGCCTGTCGTGCTGAAGCGCGGGCTTTCGGCCACGGTCGAGGAATGGCTTTCCTCTGCCGAATATATCCTGCTTGCCGGGAACCCCAATGTGATTCTCTGCGAAAGGGGTATCAGGACCTTCGAGACGGCAACCAGGAACACCTCTGACCTTTCCATAATACCGCTGGTGAAAGGGATCTCCCACCTTCCGGTCATCTTCGACCCGAGCCATGCCACCGGGAAACGGGCCCTTGTCCCGCCTATGGCGCTTG
>SCQH01000020.1 GCA_004321925.1 Nitrospirota bacterium
CCTAGTTACAGCCTGCAAAATCGGCCAGCCAGATATCCAATTCTGTCTGAAAAAATCCTTCTTTTCCGAAGTTGTTGACATATTTGCAGTTATATTTCGCCACATAATGCGTTGGATATTCAGCAGGGCTGTTCGTCCCGTTTATGAAAACTGGTATCGCATACTGATTTTTTCTCGCAATGTCGATGAGCGTTATATTCGGGCAGCTGTTCGTACCTGAGTTCAGGATACAGTTCGGGAAGACCGTCAGGTTCTCGATGATGGGAGCTGCCGGGTCTTCGTTTGCCTTGAGGTAGGTTATGGTGCATTCCTCCAGGCTCGCAGGGAAATGGGCCGTGGTTATCTCGGGGGTCAGGTTCACTGTCGTGATATTCATTGAAATATCCTGCTTTTTCTGGCCCGACTCACCGCTGGCACAGAAGGTGTCAATATCCGCTGACGTTGTGGTGGCCTGCACTGCCGTTATCTGTATACCGGTATCCTGACTGCCGGTGGACCCGGGGGCTCCGCCTCCTCCGCCGCAGTTGATAAGAGATAGAGCCGACAATATAACTAATGATATGAGACCATAATGTTTGCTAGTCATCCTTCCTCCTTTGACCGCCTTCCAGGTAAAAAAATATATATTCGAATTACTTTCTATTTATTGTTCTCTGCCTGCTGAGCAATGATAGTCGGCGTTATGAATATCAGCAGCTCCTTGATATCAGGTCCGGAGGATGTCTTTGTCTTAAAAAGCCATCCCAGGCCCGGTATCTTGCTCAGTACCGGGACCCCGTCTTCGGAAGTGGACTCATCTCTGCGGTAAATGCCGCCGAGCACGAGCGTCTCCCCGTTCTTGACGAGGGCCTGCGTCATGATGCTCTTCGTATTGACGACTGCCTCGGAACCGGCAGTGCCGGGCTGAAGGCTGTTGTCTGTTGCGGTGACCTTCAGCTGGATATAGCCGTCCGGAGTGATCTTCGGAGTAACGCTCAGGCTCAGGGTTGCGGTCACAGCCGTGGAACTGGTCCCGGACTGACTGACTGTCGGGATATAGAACGTAGTACCCTGCTGGATGGTCGCTGCTTCATTGTCCATCGTCAGGATCTTCGGGCTCGACAATGTCTTGGCCTTGGTAATAGATTCGAGCGCTGAGAGCGAAAGATCGACCTTCAGCCTGTTCGCCGCGCCGACGGTCATTCCGAGCGTTCCGCCGGGGTTGATAGAGGCAGCGCCGGGGGTCAGGACCGGCGTATTGACGGCAAAGGTGCCGGAGACCGGATAGGGTCCGCTCTGCAGGTTTGCGGCTCCGCCCCACCTGATGCCGAGGGCCTCACTATGCGTGGTAGAGACCTCGACGAGCTTGGCCTCGATCATGACCTGCGGCTTCGTCACATCCATGATCTTGACGAGCTCCTTTATCCTGACAATGCTGCCTTGTGTGTCCTTGATGATAAGGGTGTTCATCCTGGTGTCTGTCGTCACACTGCCGCGGGCTGACAGCAGTTTCCCTGAAGTTATGGCCCCGTTGATATCGGAGGAGGTTGCATAATTGATCCTGATGATCTCCTGGAAAAGTTCCTCTGCCTTTTCTTCCGTTGCCTTGGAAGCTGACTTCACCTCAACGATCTTGTCAAAGACAGCCTGTGGGGCGATCCATAAGATGTTGCCCTCGAGGGACTTGCCGAGATTAAAGGTGCTCAGTATGATCGAGAGCGCCTGGTCCCAGGGCACGTTCATGAGCTTTATGGTGATCTTGCCCCTGATCGAGGGGTCAAGTACCAGGTTGTATCCGTTGACATCGGCAAGGAGCCTGAAGATAGGCCCTATCTCGGCATCCTGGAAGTCAAGAGAAATGTTCTTCCCGCTGAATTTGCCATAGATCTTTCCATTGGTATCGCCGGAAAGGTCCTTATTGTTCAATTCCCTGACCGCCGGCTCTGCATTAGCCTCTCTGGCATTGGCCTCTTGCCTTGCTTCCTTCATATGCTCGGCATGCTGCATTTTTCTGGCAGCCATTCTGGGCGACGCCTGCCCCTGGGCTGAAACACTGCCCTCTGCTGACCGTGCCTTCAGCGCAACCTCTATGCTCTTGCCAATGGCGGTCACTTCAAACTTTGTCTTTTCCTTAAGGTCAAGCACCAGCCGGACCTTCTCCTTGTGCTTTCCGACCCTTATGCCCTTCAGCGGGGAAACGGCCTTGGAAGGCACTGCAGCATTCATCACAACGCCGGGGATGTCGATGACTATCCTTTCGTCGATCGGGAAAACGTTCGGCATCATACTGCCATTGCCCTGGATCACGACCTTGACCTCATCGGCTGTCCTGTTGACCTCAACACTGACGATCTCGGTGGCCTTCGGGATATAGGCGATAACGCTTTCAGGGGCAGCCTCTCTGACAACCTCAGGCATTGTCTCTTTCATGGCAGGCACAGCCTCTTCTGGCGTTTTTTTCGCAGGTGGTGGCTCTGCCGCCTCTTTCGGTTTTTCACTGACCGCTGCAGGCTCTTCAGGCGTTATCGTAAGTGTTAAGGTATTATCCTTATAGTATGAGCCGATAGTGGAGGGGTTCTGAAGCACCAGACTGATCTTCAGCGACCTGACCGGTGAGTCGGTCTGCTCGGGGATCACCTCTGAAATGCCGGCCTTGTCAGATAAGATCTTTCCGGTAAAAATACCGGCTCCCATGTCAGGGATATCGATCGTCATCCGGTAGGGATCGTTGCCCTTATACATGGTATAGGCAAAATGCCTGTTGCTGACTATGGTAAGGCTGTTATCCCCAAGCCTGATGTCGGTGATGACGGATGGCTCCGCGGCAGCCGGCGTCTCCCTGACAGTGCTGGTCGTCGCGCAACCTGCAGACAATGCAAGGAGCATCATAGCCATTAATAAAATCAAAATTCTCGAATAGACAGTTTTCTTCATTATTCCCCCTCCTCACGGAGTTTCAATATGGTGTCTTTTGATACGGACTGACCTTTGTAATTCTTGACCATTTCGGTTATCTTCACGGTCTTCTTAGTAATTTCATCCACCCTGCCGCCGTAAAGTCCGAGGGTCGTCCCCTTCTTGATCGTATATGACTTCCCATCCGGGAGGGTTATCATGGCATAGGAGTTGTTCTTGTCCCAGGCTATGGCGATCAGCTTGATCTCGTCAACGTCGAAGTTCTCGATCGGGTTCGCCTTTTTCTTGCGGACAACGTCCTTCTTGATGTCAACGATAAGGGAAAGGAACGGGTCTCTCCTGTTCTTTGCCTCATAAGCATAGACCTCTTTTTCTGCCTTCGCCTCCTCAGCCTGCGGGACCGGGGCAGCAGGGGCAGCAGGGGCAGCCGGCTGCTTCGCGGCAGGTGCCGGGGCAGCCTTCTTATTATCACACCCGGCGAGGCCTGTCGCCAGGAGCAACATGAGCACTACTGCTGTTCTCTTCATATTCATCGTGGTAAGCATCCTGTTATTTGCCCGCCGGTTTTTTGGCTGCATCATCAGATTTCCCCGAAAAAGCAGACAGGGAGAAAGAAATGTCCAGATTGTTATTTGCCGGGTCCTTGCCTTTTTTGGCGCCGCCGAGCCTCAGGCTGCTTATATTGACGATCCTGTTTATCCTGGTGAGACTGCTCAGGAACCTCCCCAGGTCATGGTAGGTGCCGACGGCAACGATCTCACTGGGGGTCTCAAAGACAATGCCGCTTGGATGGTCGACCTTTGCCCGGGGACGCCAGGATTTTATATCCAGGCCTGATGAAATGCTCATATCGGAAAGCTGCTTCAGAAGGCTGGTGATCTCCTTTTCCTCAGGCAGCAGCTCCTTGAGCTCATTAAGCCTCTTTTCGAGGTTCTCGAACTCCCTCTTCAGCACATCAAGCTTGGCGACCTTTGCCTGGCCTTCAGCGATCTTGTTGTTCTGCTCGTCTACCCTCGCATCGAGCGTCTTTATCTCTTTCTGCTTTGGCGCAACAAGCAGAAAGAAGACCGCGGCCGCTATGATGATGCCGGGCAGCACGGCGATGACCGCCTTCGCATATATCGGCAGCGCCTTGAGATCGATCTTTATTTTAGGAAGAGCGGCCATATCAGGAATTCACCTTGAGAGAGATGCTGAACGTATAAACAGAAAAGCCTGAAACCTGCGTCTGGATCGATTCCTTGAGGAAGACGTCGGCAAACATCTTTGAGGCCTTCAGGTTATTGACATAGTTGACGACATCGGTATTAGAAAAACCGGTGCAGGAAAGGGTCAGGTCCGAGCTTCTAAGGTCCAGTGCAGTGAGCCATACACCTGTAGGCAACTGGGCGCTGACCTCGTCAATGACCTTGACGGGGATGGTCTTGCTCTTGCCCAGCTTCTCGATGATCTCTTTCCTGGCCTTATAGTCCTGGTTGCGCTTTTCAAAATCGGCGACATCCTTGACCTTCCTGTCGAGTTCGGCGATCGTCTGCTCGTTCTTTGCGATCAGCTTCCGTTTGTTATCAACTTCATTGTTGAGGGTATAGAAATAATATAAAACAACGGCCGTGACTGCCACGGTTACCAGGAAGGTCGCGATCAGGAAACCGGGGATCTGTTTGGCCTTCTTTTTCTTCTTAACGGGCAGTAGGTTAACTTTTATCATCTGTCACCCTGTTTTCTCAAGGCAAGCCCGACTGCTATACCCATGATCGGGGCCACCTCCTCAAGATAGGCAGTGTCGAATTTCTTCGGTATCCTGATGTTCTTGAACGGTTCAGAGACCTTTGTCTCAATGCCGGTCTTCTCTGCGATCATCGGGACGAAATTCTTTATCAGGGCGCAGCCGCCGCTCAGGATGATCTCTGCGATGTCCTCATGCATGGTCGTGCTCCGGTAATAATCGAGAGAACGGACGATCTCGCCGAGGATCTCCTCGGAGGCGGATTCGATGATCGAGGTCACTTCATCCGGGTTGACATTTTCGACCGGCTCACCCCTCTTGGCCTTCTCGGCATTCTCATAGGAGAGATTGAACTCCCTCTGGATGGCCTCGGTGTGAAGGTTGCTGCCCAGGGAGCTGTCCCGGGTAAAGACCGAGATACCGCCCTTCAGGATGCTCATATTGATCGTGCTTGCCCCGATGTTCAGCAGCGCCACGTTCCGGTCATGCTCGATCTGGTAATTCACCCCGTACATATTTTCAAGGGCAAAGGCATCGACATCCACGATGATCGGGTTGAGGCCGGCTTCCTTGACGACCGAAATATATTCATTGATGATATCTTTTTTGACTGCCACCAGGATGACGTCCATCTGGCCCGGCTCTTCCTTGGGACCGATGATCTGGAAGTCGAGGTCAACGTCCTCAATATCGAACGGGACATACTGCTCAGCCTCGAACTTGATCGATTCCTGGAGTTCCTCCTCCGACATTTCAGGGAGGGCGATCCTCTTGATGATGACCGAGGAATGGCCCGATATTGCGATAACGGCATCCTTGGTCGTGATCCCTGCCTTTTTCAGCATCTCTTTGATGGCGTCGACGAGGCGGAGCGAATCGATGATGGAGCCATCAACGATCAGTTCCGGAGGCAGGGGGAATATATCAAACTGCTCAAGCTCGTAGCCGCCCTTCGACTCTTTGAGCTTGACGGTCTTGATATAACTCGACCCGATGTCTAATCCTATTGAACCTTTTCCACCAAAAAGCATAGTCTATGAATACCAGAAAAAAAATATATTGTCAAGTTTTTTTTTAAAATTTATTTCTAAATTAATTCTGATTTTTCATAGAGTTGAATCTAATCGTTTAGAAAATGGTTTAACTATTGGCTTCATCAAGCTACAATTTTAGGTTCCTGTCAATACAGATGACCCCGGCATGGACCCTGCCGATGGCGAATAATTTTCCGTCAGGACCCTTGAGTTTCAACGGCCTGTCTTCAGGGATGGCGGTCATCATGTCCGCTTCTATCCTCACCCCGTTCTGGAGCTTTGCGACCGACCTCTCATCAAGGATCACCTCATCAAGTCCGGACAGGGCAGCGTCGATCGAATAGACCGTCCGCCCGTCAGGGGCAAGGTCCCTGCCGCCGAGTTCCTCAAGCGTCACGGAATCCCAGACATCAAAAGGACCGATGCGCTCTCTTTCAAGAGATACGAGGTGTGCCCCGGTGCCGAGCCTGCTGCCTATGTCATCGCAGAGCGTCCTGATATAGGTCCCTTTTGAACAGGAGACCCGGAGGTCAATATACGGAAGGTCAATGCCGGTGAGGCTGAGCTCTTTGATGAGGACCTTTCTGGAGGCCCTTTCTATCTCGATCCCCTTGCGCGCAAGCGAATACAGGGGCCTGCCGCCTACCTTGATCGCCGAATACATGGGAGGGACCTGTTCGATCTCCCCCCTGAAGGAACCGACCACCTCTTTTAGGCCCGCTTCCGTCACCCCCGTGATTTCGCTGCGTTGGGTCACCACACCGCAGGCATCGAAGGTGTCCGTCCTCTCGCCGAGTTTCGCCCTGACCAGGTACTGCTTGTCCATTTCAAGAAGAAAGCGGGATACCTTCGTGGCCTCCTCCAGGCATACCAGGAGGACACCGGTGGCAAGGGGATCGAGGGTACCGGTATGCCCTGCCTTTTTCGCCCTGAGGAGCCGTTTGACCTTCGTGACCGCCTGCTGCGAAGACATGTCCGTCGGCTTGTTGAGGTTGATGATGATATTCATAGGAGATAACAGTCCGGAAGGACAAGGCAGTACTCCGGCGGCAGGATCGGGGATGATGTGCTGCATCAGGATCTTTTACTGCTCAGGACTTTTCTGCTCGCCGTCACCAGGGCTTTTTTAGCCGACTGGATGTCGGCCTTGACATGATAGCCGGCTGCGTTACGGTGTCCGCCGCCGCCGAACATCTCGGCGATCTGCGCCACATTGATGTCGCCCTTGGCCCGAAGGCTTGCCTTCCATTCGCCCCTGCCGAGCTCTCTGAACATCGCCGCCAGCCTTATCGAATCTATCTTTCTGGGGAAGTTCGAAAAGTTCTCGGTGTCCTCGGCAGATGTCCCTGTCTTTCTGAACATCTCCCTGGTCACCTGCGTGATCACAATGCCGTCTTTTTTCTCAAGGGTGCTCATGGCCAGCAGGAAGAGCCTGAATTTCTTGAAGTCCCAGGTCTCATAAAGCTGTGTGGCGATCAGATTGGGGTCAGCCCCGGCCTCAACAAGCGCGGCAGATGCACGCAGGACCGCAGCTGTCGTGTTGCTGAACCTGAAGGTCCCGGTGTCTACCGAGATCGCCGCATACAGGTTGTCTGCCATGCCCTTTGTCAGCCGGATCCGCAGGGACCGTATGACGCTCTGGACCAGCAGGCCTGTGGCTGCAGCATGCTTTTCGACCCAGGCTATGTCCCCGAATCCGGCTTCGGTCTCGTGATGGTCGATGACGATGGACTTTCTGAAACGATAGTCCTCCAGGGCGGCCCTCTCCGGTGCGTTGCAGTCGAGCAGCACGAGCACGGGGTCTGCCTTCATGATCTTTTTAATATCGGTGCGGAACCTCTTATGGCCCGGCAGGAAATGGTACATCTTCGGAACAGGGTCCCGGTCATAGACAAAGACCTTCTTCCCGATCGATTCAAGCGCCTCTGCAAGGGCAAGGGAAGAACCGATAGCATCTCCGTCAGGGTTGATATGGGTCGCGATCAGGAAGGTGGCCTCCTGCTGAAAGGCCGCAACGAGCTTCTTAGGCGTCTTCATCCTTCTCCCTGATGTCTTTCAGGATCTTGTCGATCTTGAAGCCGTAATTGATCGATTCGTCGAGCTTGAAGTCCAGATGGGGGATGTACTTCATCCTGAGCCTCTTTCCCAGGATGGACCGCATGAAGGCCCGGGAGGAGTTCAGTGCCTCAAGGGAATGGCCCTGCTCTTCTTCCTTAAGGATGCTCACAAAGATCCTCGCTGATTTCATGTCAGGGGAGAGATCCACCCCGGTAACGGTCACAAAACCTATCCGGGGGTCCTTGAGCTTATTCATGATGATCTCGGCGATCTCTTCTCGTATGAGGTCGCCGACTCTCTGGGAACGTTTATATGGAAGCATCTGTCACCTTGTCCTATCTCCCCTGCGGGATGGGGATTCAGGGGGATTGCGTATTCGCTACAGCTTAGAGGCTATCTTTTCTATTATATAATTTTCGAGGATGTCCCCGACCTTGAGGTCATTGAAGTTCTCGATCAGGATACCGCATTCATACCCGGTCTGTACTTCCTTGACGTCATCCTTGAAGCGCTTGAGGGTCCCGAGCTTGCCGTTATAGACAACAACGTTGTCCCTGAGCACCCTGATCCCGTCGCAGGCCCTCGAAATATGCCCGTCAACGACATAGCAGCCTGCAATGGTCCCGAGCCTTGAAACGGGGAAGAGCTGTCTGACCTCGGCCCTGCCAAGGACCTTTTCCTTGAGGGTCGGCGCAAGCAGTCCCTCAAGGGCCTTCTTCACGTCCTCGATCGCCTCATAGATGACATTGTAAAGCCTTATGTCCACGCCCTCTTTCTCGGCCGTCTGCGAGGCCTTTGTCTCGGGCCGCACATTGAATCCGATGATGATGGCGTTGGAGGCCGTGGCAAGCATGACGTCCGATTCGTTGATGCCTCCGACAGATGTATGGATGACCCTGACCTTGACCTCGGGGTGCGTTATATTTTCAAAGGCGTCCTTGATGGCCTCGACCGAACCCTGGACATCTCCCTTGATGATGATGTTGAGCTCCCTGATCTGGCCTTCCTGGATCTTCGTGTAAAGCTCGTCCAGGGTCAGTTTCTTGGCCTTTGCCAGCTCAATGGTCCGCTGTTTCTGGAACCGGGCAAGGGCGATCTGGCGCGCACGCTTTTCATCATCAACGACCGTGAAGATATCTCCGGCAGACGGCACTTCCGAAAATCCGATCACCTCGACCGGGGTCGATGGTCCGGCCTCCTGGATCCGTTTACCCATGTCATCGATCAGGGCCCTGACCTTGCCGACATGGACACCCGAAAGCAGTGCGTCCCCGACCTTCAGGGTCCCGTTCTGAACCAGGAGGGTCGCGACCGGGCCTCTGCCCTTATCGAGCTTTGCCTCGACTACCGTGCCTTTTGCCTCTTTCTCATAATTGGCCTTAAGCTCCATGATCTCGGCCTGAAGCAGGATCATCTCAAGCAGCTGTTCGATGCCCAGCCGCTTCTTTGCGGAGACCTCGACAAAGATGTCATGACCGCCCCATTCTTCGGAGATGATGCCATGCTCAGACAGTTCACTCTTGACCTTTGCCGGGTTTGCCTCGGGCTTGTCTATCTTATTGACGGCCACCACGATCGGGACATTCGCCGCCTTGGCGTGGTTGATCGCCTCGACCGTCTGGGGCATGACCCCGTCGTCGGCTGCGACGACCAGGACAACGATGTCCGTGATCTTTGCGCCGCGAGCCCTCATGGCGGTAAAGGCCTCATGACCGGGCGTATCCAGAAAGACTATGTCCTTGCCGTGAAGGTTGATCTTGTAAGCGCCGATATGCTGGGTGATGCCGCCTGCCTCGGTCTCGGTGACCTTGGTCTCGCGCACTGCATCGAGCAGGGAGGTCTTGCCATGGTCAACATGACCCATGATGGTCACCACCGGGGCACGGTGCTGGAGGCTGGTGGTCTCGTCCTTGATCTCCTCCACCGCAGTGTCCTCTTCGACGGAGGAAAGCTCCAGTTTGATGCCGAAGCTCTCGGCAACGAGGAGCGCTGCATCGGCATCGACCGGCTGGTTGATGGTAGGCATATAGCCGAGGTCCATGAACTTCTTGATCACCTCAGAGAACTTAAATCCGATCAGTTCGGAAAACTCCTTGACCGTTGTCCCCTCACGCAGCTTCTGCGTTTTTTTCCTGGGCATGGTCGACTGCACCTGAGACTTCTGGTCCGCAGGTCTGTATGGTCCCCTGCCGCGGTTCTTCCCGCCTCTGAAATCGTGGGTCTTGCGGGGCTCGATCTTTCTGACCGCCTGAAAGGCCTGTTTGAGGCCCGGCTTTGCCTTGAACTTCTCTATCTTGTCGGCTTCCGCCTCTTTCTTGAATTTATCCGGGACCTGGATACCATCTTCGACATCAGGGACCGTGAGCTCGACCGGCTCGGGGACGGCTGCAGTTAAAGGCTGCTCTTCTTCCGGTACCGGCTCAGCCGCTATTTCTGCTACAGGGCTGACAACGGCCGGTTTGGCCACCGCTGCAGGCTTCGCCGGCTTTTCCGGCTGAGGCTTCGGCGCCGCGGCCGCCGGCTCGGGCTTTTTGGCTTCAGGGGCCGGGGCCTTTGTCTCTTTACGGGACTCCTTCGGTCTTGCAGCCGGTTTCACGGCAGCTGCTGCAGGACTCTCGGCAGGGACCTTGCCGGCCGGCTGAGCGGTCAGGGCCTTGACGATCTTGTCGGCGATCTCAGGATCGATGCCTGACGTATGGGTCTTGCCTTCTATGCCAAGCTTTGCAAGTTCATCGAGTATTTCCTTGCTCTGCCGGTTCAGCTTTTTTGCTAGTTCATATATTCTTACCTTGGACATGTATACCTGGCTTTCGACTCTATAGTGAACACATGAAGATTGTGTCCTTGTATCAGCAATCTTAAAATGTTATCATAACAGACCCATTTTATGCAATTCTGAAAGGAGGTAACCCGATTATGGCAAGCTGTTCAGCCTGTGGAAAAAAGAAAACGGTTGGCAATAATGTCAGCCATGCCAACAATAAAAGCAAAAGACGCGTCCTGCCGAATCTTCAGCGGACGAAGATCGAGACCGCTCATGGAGTAAAAAGGGCCTATGTCTGCACCCGATGCCTTAGGTCAGGAGCTGTCAAGAAGGTTGTCTGATGGAACGGACAGCCTCTCTTCTTGCCCCTCTGCTTAAGAGGCTCGGCATTGATGAGGAGGTCCGTTTTATCCGCATCAGAAACGACTGGCAGACCATCTTTGAGACGTCGTTATCCATTCATATGTCACCCTCAAGGCTTCTTGAGGGTGAACTTCTTTTGACCGTCGATTCGCCGATCTGGATGCAGCAGCTGAGCTTCTGCAAACCGGACCTGCTCGCCAAACTGAAGCAGTACGGGGTCAGGGACCTGCGTTTCAGGGTAGGCGCGGTATCCCGCAGGGCCGGGAAGAAAAAGGCCGCGGATGTTCCGGAGACCAGAGAGCTGACGGCTGACGATAAGGGCTTTATAGACCGGCTGACCTGCGATATCAGCAACGCAGAGCTCAGGGAGGCGGTCAGGACCGCGGCAACAAGATCGCTGAGGTCAAAAAAAAGAGAGGCAGACCGGCACTAGGCCGACTCTGCCTGCTTTTCATAGATCAGAATAGGTTTTTCCTTCTTGACGACCGTATCTTCGGTTATGAGACATTCCTTGATGCCTTTCTGAGACGGTATCTCATACATAACCTCCAGCATGATCTCTTCAAGGATCGCGCGCAGCCCCCGTGCACCTGACTTGCGCTGCACGGCCCTTTTTGCGATCGCCGACAGGGCGCTGTCCGTGAACTTCAGACGGACATTGTCAAAGGACAGAAGCTTCTGATACTGCTTCACCAGTGCATTTTTGGGCTCGATGAGTATCCTGATCAGCGATGCCTCATCAAGCTCCTCAAGCGATGTAAAGACCGGGAGCCTCCCGACGAATTCGGGGATCAGGCCATAGCGGATCAGGTCGGCCGGCTCTGTGGTGCTCAGGACATCCCCGATCTTCCTCTCAGACCGGCTGACGACACTGGTCCCGAAACCAACCGCCTTTTTGCCGAGCCGCTGTTCGATGATGCCGTCCAGGCCGATAAAGGCCCCGCCGCAGATGAAGAGGATATTGGTCGTGTCGACCTGGATGAAATCCTGCTGGGGATGCTTGCGGCCGCCCTGGGGAGGTATATTGGCGATGGTGCCCTCGACGATCTTCAGGAGCGCCTGCTGGACGCCTTCGCCCGAGACATCCCTGGTGATGGAGGGGTTGTCCGATTTTCTGCTTATCTTGTCGATCTCGTCGATATAGACGATGCCCCGTTGGGCCTTTTCGACGTCGTAGTCAGAGGCCTGCAGGAGTTTCAGAATGATATTTTCGACATCTTCGCCGACATAGCCTGCCTCAGTGAGCGTTGTGGCATCGGCTATGGTGAACGGCACATCGATGATCCGGGCCAGGGTCTGGGCCAGGAGCGTCTTGCCGGTGCCGGTCGGCCCTATCAGCAGGATATTGCTCTTCTGAAGCTCCACCTCGGACTCTGAAGGGTTGTATATCCTTTTATAATGGTTATGGACGGCGACCGAGAGGATCTTCTTCGCGCGCTCCTGCCCTATCACAAAATCGTTCAGGACGTTATGGATCTCTTTGGGTGTCGGCAGCTTCGGCAGGGCATCCTTGCCGGTATCAACATACAGCTCATCCGCGATGATCTCGTTGCAGAGCTCAATACACTCGTTGCAGATATAGACCGTCGGTCCTGCTATCAGCTTCTTGACCTCTTCCTGCCCTTTGCCGCAGAAGGAGCATTTCAGGATTTCTTCATCTTTTTTAGCCATTTAAACCTCCGTATGAAAAGGCCGGGACCCCGTCAGAGGCCGGCCGGAAAACCGCACTGGTATGCCCGCCGGTCTAACTGCTCTTTTTGACGGTATGGATGACCTCATCCACAATACCATATGCCTGTGCCTCATCCCCGGACATGAAGAAGTCCCTGTCCGTGTCCGTCCGGATCTTATCCAGGGGCTGCCCGGTATGCTTCGCTATGATCCCGTTGAGAGAGTCCTTCAGCCTCAGGATCTCCCGGGCATGGATCTCGATATCGGTGGCCTGGCCCTGGAAACCGCCCATGGGCTGATGCAGCATGATGCGGGCATTGGGCAGACAGAAGCGTTTGCCCTTTGTCCCTGCCGTCAGCAACAGAGCCCCCATGCTTGCGGCCTGGCCGATGCAGTAGGTGCAGATGTCCGGCTTGACATACTGCATCGTATCGTAGATGGCAAGCCCCGAGGATACAACCCCTCCGGGCGAGTTCACATATATATGGATATCCTTGTCAGGGTCCTCTGTCTGAAGGAAAAGGATCTGGGCGATGACCGTATTGGCGACATAATCGTCGATGGCGCTGCCCAGGAATATGATCCGGTCCTTCATGAGCCGCGAATAGATATCATAGGCCCTTTCGGTCCTGCCGGTCGTCTCTATTACTATCGGTATAACACTCATTATTATGCTCCTTTGGTGATCTCGGCCTTTGCCAGCACCAGGTCCAGGACCTTCTCATCCCTGATGCTCCTGCTGAGGTTCTCTAAAGAACCATCCCTGGTGACAAAGAGGTTTATAACAGCATCGGGCGTGGTCTGGAAATGCCGGGCAAGCACGGCTATCCTCTTTTTGATCTCATCTTCGGTTACCGACACCTTCTCGCGGTCACCGATCATATCAAGCAGCAGCGATGCCTTGACGCTGTGCACGGCCTTCGGCTTCAGGACCTCGGCAAGGACAGCGTCATCATCCTGGGTCGGCCCGGCCTGAGCATTCGCCCCGGCATTTTCCGGGTCCGGAGCTCCGGCAGGCGGTCTTGACTGTTTCTCGTTCTGGATAAGGCTTTCGAGCTCCTTGCTGAGGAGCGATTCGGGGATATCAAAGGAATGAAGCTCGACCAGCTTTTCAAGGAGCTGTCCCTTCTGTTTGCCTGCAGCGCCTTCCTTCTTGTTCCTGAGCAGTCCTTCCCTCACCTTTTCCCTTAAGGCCTCCAGGGTGTCATGCCCGAAATCCTTTGCGAGCTCATCGTCGACCCCGGGCAGTTTCTTTTCCTTCACTTCCTTGATCGTTATTTTCAGGAGGTCGCCCTTGCTGTTGTCATCCTTGATCTGTCCTGCTTCGACCTCAGGAAGGGTCACTTCTGCCACATCCCCTTTTTTCCTGCCGATCAGGGCATCGGCTATGGCCTGGGGAACAAGGTGTTTGCCAAGGTTCATCACCTGGTCCTTCGAGGAGACGATCTCCTTTTCACCCGTCGGATCGAACTTCGTATAATCGATGATCAGCAGGTCATCTTCCCTGACCTCCCGGTCAACGACCTCATACATGGCCCTGCCTTCCTGAAGACCTTTGATGGTCTCTTCTATTTCATTGTCAGTGACCTCTGTAGGTATATCGTCCACTGCCAGGCCGGTGTAGGTAAGGTTCTCCACCTCGGGCCTGACCTCGACCGTAAAAGAAAAAACAAGGGGCTCGTTCCTTTTGACCTCGAGGCCGCTCTCCATGTCAGGGTAGCCTACCGGGACAAGGTTCGATTCCTTCAGGGCGCGCGAATAATAATCAGGGACCAGCTTATCAATGAGATCGGACCTGATATCACCGCCAAATTTCTTTTCGATCAGGCTGACAGGGGCCTTCCCGGGTCTGAAACCGGGTATTTGTGAGCGCAGCCGGACCGCATCAAGTGAGCGCTGATATTCTGTTTCGAGAATGTCTGCCGGTATCTCGATCCTGAGCCTTTTTTTCGTACTGCTGATGTCCTCAACTGCTATTGCCAATGTCGCCCTCCTCGTCTGTTTATTTAGAGTAAAATAACCGCTCTTCTTTAGTCAATTTAAGCCATTTCAAAAACTATGCCTGTTGCCGGGGAAAGGGAATGTCAAGGGGAAGAAAACGGGTCCGGCGGCATGCGGGAGGTTGTCTATGCGGGTCTTTTTTTCAGTCTGCCGGCGATCATCTCCTTCAGATACCGAAGCTCCTCGCTTTTCAGGAGGTAGCTGACTGCCAGAAACGCGGAGATGCAGGCAAGCACGGTCAGGGTCAGGAAGAGGGCCTTCGGTCCGCTCTGTCCGCTTTTCTGCCAGAGAGCGCCATGGAGCAGCAGCCAGCCCGAGAGGCCCATGACCAGTGAGGCGGCAGCGGTCCTGCCGAAGGACAGCGCTATCCTCGTTGCGTCAATGCGCCCGAGCTTCCTTCTGAGGAAGTATGCCAGGAGAAAGAAATTAATGCCCGAGGCAAGGCTGTTTGCCAGGGCAAGGCCCGAGTGGCGCAGGGGCCCCATGAGCAGAAGGCTCAGCAGGAGGTTCGATGCCATGCCGACGGCGGCTATCTTTACCGGGGTCCGGGTGTCCTGCATGGAATAAAAGGTAGCGGTGATGATCCTGACCCCGACGATGGACCATATGCCCAGTGAATAAAAGAGGAGGGCCTCTGCCGTTCCCCGGGTGGCGGCATAATCGAACTGCCCGCGCTGAAAGAGGAGGTTGACGATCGGCTCTCTCAGGGCGATCAGGCCGGCCATGGAAGGCACGGCAATAAAAAAGAGAAGCCGCAGGGAAAAGGAAAAATCCTCCCTGAGCCTCTCCAGGTCGCCTCTGACCGCATGTTCCGAAAGAGCGGGCAGGACCGCCATGCCCATGGCAACCCCGAATATCCCGACAGGGAACTGGATCAGACGCATCGCATAATAGAGGTAGGTAATGCTTCCTTCAGGGAGATAGGAGGCCAGGACATTGCTCACAATGATATTGACCTGATTGACGGCAAGGGCCATGGTGGCCGGCACCAGCAGGACCGCCATGCGCCTGAGCCCCGGATGCCTGAAGTCAGGATCGAGCCCGAGACGGTAGCCGCTGCGAAAAAAGGAGGGCAGCTGAAATGCGAACTGGACAAAACCGCCGATGACCACACCGCTGGCGACCGCGATGATCGGGTGACTGAACCGTGAAGCGAAAAAAACGACCACAACAATGATCGTGATATTCAGCATGGCAGGGGCGAGGGTCGGAATAAAGAATATCTTCTTGGTGTTGAGCGCGCCCATGACCAGCGACGCAAGGCTGATGAACAGGAGGAACGGGAACATGATCCGTGTCAGGAGCACGGTCATGGCAAACTTTTCCGGGAAGGCCAGAAAACCCGGGGCCAGGGCCGCAACGATCGCGGGCGAAAAAAAGATACCGGCGACGCAGACCAGGCCGACAACGATAATAATGACGGTGAAGGTTGTTCTGACGAGGTCCCGGGCCTCTTCCTCTCCCTTCTTCTGACGATACTCCGTCAATACCGGGATGAAGGCCGAGGACATTGACCCTTCGGCAAAGAGTTCCCTCAGCAGATTCGGGATCCTGAAGGCGGCGAAGAACGTGTCTGACAGACCGGTCGCGCCGAAAAAGACGGCGAGGATCATGTCCTTGACATAGCCAAGGACCCTGCTGATGAATGTGGCAACAGACATGATCCCTGCTGCCCGCGCGATCTTCCCCTTCTGGTCCATACTGCGTAATTATATCAGATGGCCCGGGCTTTCAGTCTATTTCTCCCGCGATCCGTCCTGAAGACAGTTAAACAGCCGCTGGAGCAGGGTTCGGACGAGTGTCCGAATCCGGGTTCTGTTGAAATAGATCATTCATTGACGGTACAATGCTGCATGTCAGTGCTGGATAAGATCGTCGGGCAGAAAAAAGAGCGGGTGGCCGCTGCACGCTTGCAGCGCCCGGCAGCGACCCTGAGGTCACTGATCAGCGACCTCGGAAAACCACGGGACTTCAGGGGAGCGATCATTGGCGGGAACGGGCTTGTCAGACTGATCGCCGAGATCAAAAAGGCCTCTCCCTCACGCGGCCTCATCAGGCCTGATTTCGACCATAAGGCCATCGCCACAGTCTACGAAGAGAAAAAAGTGGATGCAATATCGGTCCTCACTGAAGAGGATTTCTTTCAGGGAAACCTTGCGTATCTCCCTGAGGTCAGCGCCATATCCTCGCGTCCCCTGCTTCGGAAGGATTTCATATTCGACGAATACCAGATCTATGAGGCGCGGGCAGCAGGGGCAGATGCCATCCTCCTGATAGCCGCGATCCTCGGCAAGGGCCAGGCAGGGGAGTATCTGCACCTCGCTCAGGACCTCGGCATGGCGGTCCTGTTCGAGGTCCATGATCATGATGAACTTGAGATGGCCCTGCGGGTCAACGCCCCGATCATCGGCATCAACAACCGGAACCTTAAGACGCTGCAGATCGATCTGGGGACGACCTTTGCGCTCACGAGAGAGATACCTGCCGGCATCCCGGTCGTGAGCGAAAGCGGTATCAGCAGTCGTAGTGATGTCATGCGGCTTGCAGAAGCCGGGGTCGGCGCCATGCTGATCGGCTCCTCCCTCATGGCAGCCCCTGATATTGCGGCAAAGATCGATGAGCTCAGAGGTGCCGCCCGGTAAGATTGCATCGGTGATCTTCACCGCTGACCCGCTGCCCGGGCACCTCCAGCCCTCCTACCTCAACTGATAGCCGTGCAATCCATAGATGAAATGGCCGGTGATCGTGTATGTCTCCATACCCCACTCGTCAGGCAGCGGCCAGTAGGGCTCCCCATCCTTCAGCGCCCGAATGGCCGCCTCATCCAGCATCCGGTAGCCGGAGGTCCTGACAAGCTCGATCCGCTCAAGCTTTCCGTCTTTTTTTATCGTGAACCGCAGTCTCAGGTCGCCGTATATCCCTTTTGCAATGGCCTCGGGAGGATATACCCAAATGCTTTCGATCTTGCCTTTGAGCTTGCTCATATAGCCGGCAAAGCGGTATTCCTTTGTGTCAAAGGTGATCCCCTCATCCTGCTTCCTCTGTGCTGCCGTATCTTTCCTTGCCACAGCATCGGTCACCCCGCTGTCAAGGAGGCGCCGCCTGAGGGTTGCCCCCGGCCGCGCCTGCTCGATACCCGGTTTTATATCCCCGCCTTCTCCTGGCGGGGCCCCGCTGTCTTTGCCGGGCCGGCTGCCTTCAGGCAGGGGCCTGCTGCCGCCGCTGCCTTCTCCGGGGACCACGGGAGCGCCTTCGGCAGGTATACGCGGTGGGAGAGAAGGCCTTGTCTGAGGCTGTTTCAGAGCCTGTTGCTGCGGAGGGACCGGGAGAGGGCGCGGTCTGACCCGCGGGACCGGGATAACCGGTATGCGACGGACCGGTACGGGCGGCCTCTCCTCCTTCTTCCGCAGTTCCTCAGGGCTTACCAGCTTGGTCGAAAACTCCTGTTTCTTTTTCTCCTTGGCAGGCGGCAGAAGGTATATCCCGGTAAAGATCAGGGCATGGATGATGACCGAGACAACAAGAAATATCCTTATTCTCAAGACGCAGGGCTTCCTAACGGCCCGGTAATCTCATGGCGAGGGCAGGCATCTTCAGAACCCCGGAGGGAAGGGACAGTGTATCTGTGCTTTGCTTACCACAGACCTGCTGTTGAGATAATGCGCGGATATCTTGAAGAAGAAATCACCGACAGTGCCGGATATGGTCTTGTCCCTGTTCTCGGCCCAGGGCATTGTTTTTTTATAGTTATTGATGGCCACGATCAGATAAATGCGGTCCATGGTCATGCCGCTGATATCTTCAGGGCTCGGGACGGGCAGACCTTTCATGTCCCGGAACTGGGTATGGGAATGAAAATCCCCGATGAGCTGGAGCCGGTCAAAGCGCGCCAGGATGGGGTCTATCTTTTTATGGCTCCGGTCATGGGACACCACCCCTTTGGCGCGCCTTGAGGCGGTCTGGAAGCTGACCGCATGCTCGATGATAAACCTGTCTTCAAGCCTGTAGCCGAGCAGAAACCCCAGGCACTCGCGCTTATAGACCTCTGCAGAGCTCAGCAGCAGGTCTATAAAGGCGTTCTCAGAGAGATAGGCCCTCATCTGATCCTGACAGGCACTGACAGCCTGAAAAAATTGACTGAAAATCCCTCCTGCCCTCCCTTTGCCAAAGGGAGGATAATTGCCCCTCTTTGACAAAGAGGGGTATGGGGAGATTTTCTGAGCATGTCATCTCACCAAGGTACCGATACTAGGCGCGATGTTCCGGCAGCCTCACTGAAAGCACGGGGCAGGGGGCATTGCGGACCACCTGCTCGGCGGTGCTGCCGAAGAGCATCCTGTCGATCCCTCTTCTGCCATGGGTCCCCAGTACGATCATGTCGATCTTGTTCTCCGTTGCGAAATTGCAGACCTCCTCGTAGGGGATGCCCTTTAATACGACCCGCTCGACCTCCTTGAAACCGCGCATCTCGTCGATAAAGCATTTTTCGAGTTCGCTCTTTGCGCTTTTCTCGATATCCTGGTACACCGCATCCATTGAGGTATGGGGCACATACCAGCCCGCGGTCTTTGCAACATCGTACATGACATGGACCAGGTAGAGTCTGGCACCATACTGCTTTGCCATGTCAACGGCATACGGCAGGGCATGCAAAGAACCCTCCGAAAAATCGGTAGCAAACATTATCTTCTTGATCTCCATATTAAACCTCCCTAAGATATTTTGAAGCGTCTTCCGGTGATGTCGGCAGTATATAAAAACCTGAGCCCCATTCGAACCCGCTCGTCTTGAGGAACCGGGGCATGATCTCCAGATGCCAGTGGAAATCCTCCCCAAGCGTATGCCAGTGGTCCTTGCGCGGCACCCTGTTCGGGGCAGAATGGATGAAATAATTAAAGGAAAGCCCGGGGAAAAGCGTCTTGAGCTTCTTCAGGACCGACGAAAGCATCAGGGCCATATCTTCCGTTTCCTCCGGTCTGATGTCCTGGAAGGCACACTGGTGCTGCTTGGGCAGGATCCATATCTCAAAGGGGAATTTTGAGGCATAGGGACAGAAGGCCAGAAAGTGGCGCGTCTCGAGGATGACCCTGCTGCCGACCCGCATTTCCTCCCTGATGAGGTCACAAAAAAGGCACCGCTCTTTATAGGCAAAATACTGCTTTGCACCATCGAGCTCCTCTTTGACCCTTTTGGGGATGACCGGGGTAGAGGCCAGGTGCGATATCGGGTGTGAAAAGACCGCCCCGGCGTCCCTGCCTGCATTCTTATAGATCAGGGTGTACCTCAGACGGGGGTCCTTTTCGAGGTCTGACATCCTCTCCCGGTAGGTCGTGATCACCCGGGTCATCTGGTCAAGCCCCATGTCCTCAGGGGAACTGTTATGCTCCGGAGACTCGATGATGATCTCATTGGCGCCAATGCTGTTCATCTTGTCGTACATGCCGTCACCCCGCCTGCCGAGGTCGCCTTCCACCTGGAAGATCGGGGCAAAGTTCGGTATGACCCGCGTCGACCATTTTTTGGCGGCCGCATCACTGCCCGGCGCCCGGAGCGACATGATCTCGCCCGGGGCCTCAGACTCCCTGCCCTGGCAGAGTATGCAGCTGGTCTCGGGCTGCTCATGCGGCGGCAACTGATACTCGGCAGGCGTTTTGGACTTGCCGAGGACGGCAACCCACCTCCCGAGCAGGGGGTCTTTCCTGAGTTCGTTAAGGTCTGTTCTTGTCATAGAGTATTTTCAACCCTTCAAATATCAGATATGGTCTTATATCATACGGCCTTTGCAGATAGTTTTTCATCACCTGGCAGTATCCGCCGGTGATCACCGTCCTGAACGTTTTACCGGTCGCATCACCTATCCCGGCAATGATCCGCTCAACAGCACCGGCCGAGCCGTAAAAGATCCCGGTGCGTATGCATTCAGACGTGTCCCTGCCAAGGGGGCTTTGGGGTGCCTCCAGGGCAGCCTGCTTCAATTTCGCTGTTCCCTGCTGGAGCGCCGCGTTCATCAACCCCGGACCCGGCATGATCGCGCCTCCGATCAGCGAGGCCTTTTCGTCAACCACGGTCACGGTCGTTGCCGTGCCGAAATCAACGACGGCAACAGGCCCCCGGAAGACCTCATACGCCCCGGCTGCCGTGGCGATCCTGTCAGCACCCAGCTCTTCCGGGGTTTTAACATCAAAAGCAAGCCCCGTTTTCATTGTATGCCCAACATGCAAAATGTCAAGCTCCCCTCCGGCGATCTGCCTTACCGCAGCAGCGACCGCATGGGTATGGCCCGGGACCACTGAGGATATTATACAGCGAACCTTATTATTTTCTATACGCTTTTCGGCCATGAACGCCGATATCTCAGCACTGTACTGCAGGCCGGTCCTGAGGGGGTGCGTGTCAAGCCGCTGCACGACCAGTCCCGGCCCCGTGTCATAGCCTATGGCTATGGAAGAATTGCCGATATCAACGCAGAGCAGCATTGAACAGCCGTCCCTCCGTAAGATCCCCGTTGCCTATCCTTTTTCTGAGACCCGATGCCAGCCTGACGATGAGCAGGCCCTCATCATCAATATCTTCAGCCAGGCCTTCAGTGACCAGACCATTGTCCATGACCTTTACCTGCCGTCCCAGGGAGGATGAAAGACCCTTCAGTTCGCTGATCAGGCTCCCCCTGTTGCCTGCCCTGACCATGTTGTACCGCAGCTCAAAACCCTTTAATATCTCAGATATGATCCGGGCCCGGTCAAAACGCCTGCCTGTTTCCGAAAAAAGCGAGGTGGCAAGGCAGGCGATCTCAGCAGGGAGATCAGCGGAAGAACTATTGATATTGAGGCCTATGCCGACAGCCGCCTTACGAATGCTCCTGCCCTCTGTCCTGATCTCGGTCAAAATGCCGCCGAGCTTTCTGTCCGCAACGACAAGATCATTGGGCCACTTCAGCAACACAGCGAGCCCGCTTTCCTGCCTGAGCGCCGAGGCAGCTGCAAGGGCAGCGCTGATGGTCAGGAAGGCCGCATGCGCCGGCTCGATGTCAGGGGCAAGCGCCATGCTCATACAGATATTAAGTCCGGGAGGGGAGACCCAGGTTCTGCCGAGCCTGCCCCTGCCCTTTTCCTGCTGCTCCGCGATAATGACCGAAGCGGTCCGGGGACCTGATATTTCGGGCAGGGAAAGGGCAATGTCATTGCTTGAACTGACTGACAGATAACAGAGGATCTCGTCCCAAAATCCGCTTTTCAGACCTGCGCGGATATTCGCGGCTGAAAGGTCATCCGGGCTGGAAGAAGGGCCATGTTCAGGCAATTATTCTTCCTGCAGGATCTGCACGTCGATCTTTCCCCTGAGGGCCTCGGCAAATCTTTTTGCGTCATCCTTCGACCCGACTATGGAGCCGTAATGCATGGGTATGGCCAGCTTCGGCTTTATATCGAGGGCCGCCTTGACAGCCTCCTCTGCGGTCATGACATAGGTGCCTGAGACAGGCAGCAGCGCAATGTCCGCCCTGATCTTCTTCATTTCCGGGATATGGTCGGTGTCACCGGCAATATAGATCCTCTGGCCGTTCACCGTAAAGATGTAGCCGACCCAACCCCGGTCCTTCGTATGGAACTGCTTGTTGGTGTTATAGGAAGGCACCACCTCGATCGCTATTCCCTGCACCTCGATAACGTCTCCAGGCCTGACGGTCTTTATTGTCCCGCCCAGTTTCCCCGCACAGTCTGCCGGCGCTACAATGACCGTGGCCGGCCCCTGGAGCTTCCGAACATCCTCAGGCGAACAGTGATCACGATGTTCATGGGTTATCAGAATAATGTCGGCGATATCTTTCTTTTTGACCTGGAACGGGTCGGTATAAATGATCTTCTGCCCGGTGATCCTGAAGGTATCATGACCGAGCCAATGTATATCTTTTGTCATAGCATCTCCTCCCATGGCATTATGGACTCCCAGAAACAGCAGTAATGTCGTTATAACCGCAGCCGAAACAATGCCCCTCATCAGCAGAACCCTCCTCGGGGTTTGCCCAATCCGATATAGCGGGCCGGGTTATCTGTTGCCGCCTCGGAGATCCCTGCGTCCGGAATGCCGATCTCCTTGAGCAGCGCCACGGCATCGGCAATGGTTATGCCGCTGCCTGCCAGTATCCCTTTTGAATTATAAACAGCCCTGCCCCCATATGCCCCGGAATACCTGACGCGCCCCTTGACCGTGTCGGAGACCAGGATGATCCTGTCGAGGCGTTTCCGGTTAAAGACCATCTCGAGCGTCCGGGGATGCAGGTGTACCCCGTCGGCGATCACCTCGGTATATATGTCCTCGTCGAGGAGGCCGAAGCCGGGCAGGCCGGGTTCACGGTGATGGAACGGCCTCATCGCATTGAAGAGATGCGTTATGCCGGTCGCCCCGGCCTTCTTCCCGTCGAGCGCCTCGTCATAGGTCGCGTCCGAATGACCCATGTTCACCCTGATGCCGAGCCCTGCGGCCGCCTCGACGACCTTCAGCCCGCCGGGGACCTCAGGGGCTACTGTAATAACCTTTATGATATCCTCATAACCATTCACGAGCTTTTTCAGCTGAGGGACGGTCGGCCGCTGGAAATACTGCGCATCGAGCGACCCGGCATGCACCGGGTTCAGAAAAGGGCCTTCCAGGTGGACCCCGATTATGGTTGCCTCCCGGTGCTGTTTTTCAGTCGAGAAATGGCGGAGACCCGCCCGCTTCTTCTGCAGTTCGATCGCCTTTCTCACCGCCTCCATATTTTCCCGCATCACCCCGACCGGGCCGGGGTATATCGCAAGGCAGAGGGCCTCTGTTCCGGCCCTGCCGTTGAGT
>SCQH01000021.1 GCA_004321925.1 Nitrospirota bacterium
GTAACTCCTGTTACGCTCATATCATCACCCCCTAAAACTTCTCGAATTCACTGTCTTCGGCGTCCCTGCCCGTGTCGCCCATGTCCAGGGCAAACCCCTTCTGAACTGCCGGCTTTGCGGCCACGGCCTTGCCGGGTTTCTGCACCGGGTGGGTCAGGTGCGCGAACTTCGTCTTGTGTGCAACCAGATGGGCCGGCCGCGCCGCTGAAACAACCCTGCTTCTTTCTGTTCCCCCGATCTTGAAGAACTCGATGGTGCTCTGGAGGTTTTCGGCCTGTGCGGCAAGCTCTTCGGCAGTGGAGGACATCTCCTCTGCCACACTGGCGTTTTGCTGCACCACCTGGTCAAGCTGCTGGATCGCCTTATTGATCTGCTCTGCCCCGCTGTTCTGCTCCGCACTGGCTGCTGTGATCTCCTGGACCAGTTCGGCCGTCTTCTGGATGTCAGGCACGAGCTTCGTCAGCATCTGTCCGGCCATCTCAGCCACCTGGACGCTTGTCCCCGAAAGCTCAATTATCTCCGCTGCTGCCGACTGGCTGCGCTCTGCGAGTTTCCTGACCTCAGAGGCAACGACCGCAAAGCCCCTGCCGTGTTCGCCTGCACGCGCCGCCTCTATCGCCGCGTTCAAGGCAAGGAGGTTCGTCTGCCGGGCTATCTCTTCGATGATCGAGATTTTGCCGGCTATCTCTTTCATGGCCGTCACGGTTGCAGAGACAGCTATGCCGCTCTCTGTTGCGTCCTGGGCGGATTTCAGGGCTATCTGCCCTGTCTGCTCTGCATTGTCTGCGTTTTGGCGTACGTTCGATACCATCTCTTCCATCGAAGCCGATACCTCTTCCACTGATCCCGCCTGCACGGAGGCTCCCTGGGACATCTCCTCTGAACTGGAGCTCATCTGCCGGCTCCCGGAGGCCACGTTGTCAGAGGCGGTCTTTACATCCAGCACGATCTCCCTAAGCTTCTCCACCATCTTCTTCATTGCAAGCAACAGCAGGCCGATCTCGTCAAGATTCCCCGGCTCTATGCTCACACTGAGATCACCCTCAGCCATCCTCAGTGCGTGTTCCGATGCCTCCCGGAATGACGCCAGGCTCTTTCTGATCGACAGGAAGAAGACGACTACCCCTGCAAAGAGCAGAAGGCCGAAGACCGCCACGAGCAGGATGATATTGCGCCGGATGGCGGAATAGAGGGCGCTCACTTCCTTTTCAATAAAGAGTATGCCGACGGTTTGACCCGAGGCATCAACAAGGGGGCCCATGCCCACAATGTGCTGCGCCCCTTCAATTTTTCCATGAGACAAGGCCAATTCCTTCAATCCCGCCTTCAAATCCACCTGCCGGGCGAGTTTAAGGGCCGCTTCTTTGTGGGTGGAGTCCAGTAGCATGAAATCTCCGACAGCCTCACTTTGCAGTTCGGCCGATTTGCTCTTCAGGAACTCGTTTGTGAGGAACACACTCACGTCATCCCCGGTTATCTCGCTCATCCGCTTAAAGATATGATCGATCTCCTGGCCGAGTTCTAGATACCCGATCGGTTTCCCCTTGTATGAAATGGGATGGACAGCCCTGAGTGAAAAGAAGTTCTTCCCCATCTCAATGCCGCTCGACAACCGGCCGCTTTCAGAGGCGCGTTTATAGGTGATCCTCGCGACCCGGTCGCCGTGTTGCTCCGGTTTGTGTGCTCTCAGAAAGACCGTCCCGTCGGGTTCGATGAAATACATATGGGTGATATTGTTGCCCGTCTTGATGCTTTCAAAAACGGGCTTTGCGGCCGCCAGAAGCTCTTCCCTGTTCCTTTCCGCAAAGGGCTTCAGCAGGCTCTCCAGCCGGGTGAAGCCCGCCAGTGCCCGGGCCAGTCCCTCGGCATCGGCCGCCACCTGCTGAGGGAAGAGATTGACATCGTTTCTGACCTTGTCCCTGATGCTGCCCTGGAACTGGTCTTTCTGGCTTTTATAGGTCACTAAAGCCATAACAGCACTGCTTGCAATAAAGATCGCTACAATAACCAAAAATACCCTTGCCTTGATGGTCAATGCCCTGTTTTTCAAACTATTTTTTCTCCCTTTCTTTGGAGGTGTCGGCGATGATAAACAACTTTTCAGATTTGCTGGAAGACATTAAACATATAATATAAACATTAAAACTGTTTAATTATTTTAAAGCAAAAATAATCCTGATGCAACTCTTAGGAAGACTACTGTCTGTCCGCAGGGACAGGAGAACAAAAACCGAAAGACCACCTTCAACTTTCTGACGGGGAAAAGAGAAACGGAACAGGCAAATACCAGGCCTGTTCCGCTCTGTTCTAATACCGGCACAACCTGCTTTTACATCTTCTTCAGATCCATCCCGCATTTGCACTTGCCGGGCTTGTCCGAGATCGTATTGCACATGCAGGAACCGCCGCAGTTGCAGAAATACATCCCCGTCCCCTTGAGACTGACCTTTTTAACCGGGTTGCCGCAGCCGCATTTCGAGGCGTCATTGGGGTCAAGCTTGCATTTGCAGCCTTCCTTGCAGGTGCAGACCGAGGCCACATCGCCGTCGACCTTCAGGACATGGCCCCATTTCATCGGCTTGCCGCATTTGCAATCGCCGGGCTTGACGTCAACCGAATTGCATTTGCATTCGGGTCCGCAGTTGCAGTAATAAATTACATCCTGGCGCTGTTCGTCGGCTGCTCTCACACCTGAAGCTGCGCCGATCAGAAGGACCGATACTGCCGCGAGCAAAACAAGCCATACTGTTTTCATCTCTCTCTCCTTTTTCTGGGGTTTTTTCGGACTGTTACTAACCATATATCAGATTTTATCCCCGGTTGCAACATATTAGATCGATACAGGATAGAGGGGAAGAACAGGATGACCGTGGCTCGTAAAAACGCTTTTGATCTATTGAGTCAGAATCCGGATCAGTCCGCAGAAGAAAGTTTTCGTATTTCCCTGAACAGTTCCATTGAGGCCGCTTTCGGTCCTTCCTGCTCAAAGCCCTCGATGCCGAGGCGGGTCCTGATCTGGCCCACCCTGACCCCTGTCCTGAACATCAGGTCGAAATATTCCCTGGCGATCTTCTCGTGGGCCTCTTTGCGCTGGGGGGCCCCGAAGGGGTTCGCGAAATAGGTATGCACGAGACCTTTTTCGTCCGTGGTGCCTTTTGCAAGCCGGGCTGCGCTTTTGAAGACCGAACGTGCATCCTCAGCATTTTGGAAGAATTCTATTGCCGGGATGTCTTCATTGACCTGCTCGTAATTATTGGCATACAGGACCATATGCACCGGGTACCCCTTCACAATATGATGGTACCGGGTGATCGGCATGATAAGCCTGGCGTTCGTCTTGTCCGGGTTCATGAAAATGCTCCGGTCGATCTCCTCATAGGCATATCCGGCCTGCAGGTCGTCAAGCCTCACGAAGGCCCCTATCTCGGTCCCGTACCCGACAACGGCCCCGCTGCTGTCCAGCCCCAGGGAGCCCATATCATCAAAGATGATGACCATCTCACAGATGAACTCATCCGCAAGCAGCCGCAGGGCCTCAATGGTCTCGGACTTGCCTGCGCCGCTGTCCCCGACAATGATCACGTTGGCCGAGACGCCGTCCTTCAGCTTGATGCAGACCATGGCGCCATGAAGGGGCAGGCGGTTCCTGTTGAGCATCGCGATGTTATGCAGGGTAAGGGTCATCTTCTTGAAATAGCCGAAATAGTCGACCTCTTCCGAGTGCCTGACAAGACCGACCAGCATATTGCTCTCCTTATCCTCATAAAAGACCGTATCTCCGGGGAGATCAGCGGCAACACCAAAGACCAGGACAAGGTCAGGGACCTTCCCTTCTATGTCTTCATAGTCGGCTATCTCAAAGAGATTGCAGAGCGAAAGGGCAAGGGATATGAAATCCTGATGGAAATAGATAAAGGCGGTCAGATCCCCGACCTTGGCAGGGTAACAGTACCACTCCTGGGGGTTCAGGGCCATCATCTCTTCCTTAAGGGCGGGGATCTCTTCGAACCTGCCCTTTCTTTTGTTCATCACCGGGTAGAGGATGACCGGGGGTTCTATGAGCGACAGGCGGATAAAGGGGATTTCCTGCAGCCGGGCATACAACCCCGGGCAGTTCCAGCTTACCTTTTCAAGCAGCATGCCCATGTTGGCGCCGGCCGGAAGCTGCCGGTAGACCCGCGGGTTCTTGCCGATCAGGTTCTCGCTGATGCGGCGGTATACATAGAGCACCAGGTTCCTGAACTCTTCATTCGATTTGATGAACTGCGCATGGTGAAGGCTGTTCTTCGTATATTTCGACCGCTGCGGGGCCTCAAGGTAAATGAACCGCTCGAACCTTCTCCAGAAGTTATACAGTTCTTCAATAAATTCAAAAAGCTTCTCTTTGTCTAAAAGTATCGGATCATGATCATTGTTCATGGAGGAGATCTCCTCAGCCGTATGGCCTGCAAGAAGCCTGAAGAGATTTGTCATGTACCCCGACATCCTGCCGCGCTCAAGGGACGGCAGCTTCTCCTGCAAAAAGACGAACAGGGAACTGCCCCGGGAGGCGACCCTTTCTATAAAGCGGTCGATGATCTCGGCAAAAAGATCGCTTCTGAGCAGTTTTTCAGGGGTTTCGCAGTAGATGGTGGAATAGTCAAAGATGACCTTCCCCCGAGTGATCGTATATGGTTTTTTCGCTGCCGGCATAAGAATATCATACTATTACGCAAAGGGAAAATGCACCAGATGAAGCACTGCTCTGCCGCAATGGCGACACCCGTTTTCAACGAATACGGGGACAGCGCCCCGCACAAAGAGATAAGGGCGCTGTCCCCGCTGGTTCATCTTTTCATCTCAGCGGCAGGGAGTTGCACCCTGCCGCCCTTTTACCTCAGATCGCTGCCTCGCCGCGTTCGCCGGTGCGGATCCTGATAACGTCTTCGAGGGTATAGACGAAGATCTTTCCGTCGCCGATCTTGCCGGTCCTGGCCTTCGCCTCTATCAGGGCCACGACCTTGTCTGCCATGCTGTCCGAGACAACGGTCTCGAGCTTCACCTTCGGTATAAAGGAGATATCGTACTCTGCACCCCGGTAGAGTTCGACATGCCCCTTCTGCCGGCCGAAGCCCTTCACCTCGGTCACGGTCATCCCCTGTATGCCCGCTTCATTGAGGGCATCTTTCACTTCATCCAGCTTGAACGGTTTTATGATCGCTTCTATCTTTTTCATGATATCTCCCTGTTACAGATTGTATGCGCGTTCGCCATGCTCGGAATCATCAAGCCCGGTGATCTCATCTTCAGTATCGACCCTCAGCCCGACCAGCACCTTGATGATCATGAAGATCAGCCCTGTCATGACCGCACTGTAAACCAGGGTGACCCCCACGGCGATCAGCTGGGTCAGCAGTTGGCCGGGATTTCCATAGAGCAGGCCCTTCCCTGCCTCGTTGATCGAGGGGTCGGCAAAGACACCGGTGAGAATAGCCCCCAGGGTCCCGCCGATACCATGGATGCCGAAGGCGTCCAGGGTGTCGTCATAGCCGAGCTTCGGCTTGAGCCAGGCAACAGCAAAGAATGGGATGATTCCGGCGGAGATACCGATGATGATCGCCCCGCCGAGATTGACGAACCCGGCTGCCGGCGTGATCGCCACCAGACCGCCTACCGCACCAGAGGCAAGCCCCAGGACGGTCGGTTTCTTTGAATGCATCCATTCCACTGCCATCCACGAGAGTGCAGCAACGGCCGCCGCAGTATTGGTATTGATAAAGGCAGCACCGGCCAGGCCGTTAGCTCCCAGGGCAGACCCGGCATTGAACCCGAACCATCCGAACCAGAGGAGCCCTGCACCGGTCACTACCAGGGTCAGGTTTCCCGGCAGAAGCGCCTTTTCATGCCTCTTGCCGAGTATCAGTGCGCCGACCAGGGCCGCAATACCTGCGTTGACATGGACAACAGTTCCTCCTGCAAAATCGAGTGCCCCGAGCTTGGCCAGAAAGCCTCCGCCCCAGACCCAGTGCGCAACCGGTACATAGACAAGGGTCATCCAGAGGACGCAAAAGATGACCCAGGCCGAGAACTTCATCCGTTCGATATAGGCGCCGCTGGCAAGGGCCACGGTGATCGCGGCAAAGGTCAGCTGATAGGCAAGGAACATATACTCGGGGATCGTCTTTGCCAGATCAGAGATACTGTTGGGGCCAATGCCCTTCATCATCAGCTTTTCTGCCCCGCCGATGAACCCGCCGATATCCGTTCCGAAAGTGAAGGTGTACCCGTACATGACCCAGAGCAGGCTGGCGATGCAGAAGGCCACAAAGGTCATTGCCATCGTATTGAGGGCGTCCTTCCTCTTGGCCAGGCCGCCATAGAAAAGCGCCAGGCCGGGTATCGACATCATCATGACCAAAGCGGTCGCCACGATCATCCAGGCGGTATCCCCCGTATCGATCTTGAGTGCTGCGGGAGCTGCTGCAGCCGCTGCAGGGGCCACGGCCTCAGCCGCAGGCGGGGTAACTGCCTTCTCTTCCGCGAGGCCCACCACTGCCATTCCGAGCAGCGCGGTAATGATTACTGCCAGCATCATAAAGCTTGTAACGTGTTTCATTTTCTCCTCCTTGCGTAATATTTATTTTCGTCGTTCATTTCTGATCCGTCCCTGCCTGCCCTGCCTTCATTCTCCATCGCACCTCCGGTATCGTCTCGTGTAACCTGACATGAATAATGCGAAAGGCGTGCCACCTGTATCTTATTGATTCCAAAGGAAAGCCAAGGAAGGTTGCTCATACATTCTTGTAATTAGTTACATTTTTGTAATTACAAGGGGTTGTGGACTCTTGACCGGGGTGCATATTTATTCCAAATATTGCGTATTTGCTTTGAGGGACCCCTTACGAAAATTCAGGTCCGGACGGACGACCGGAGGATAAGAATTTTAGACTGTCTGAGTCCCGGTATTCCCGGGGCGAGTTTCTAAAATTCCCGAGGACGGCTGGCCGGGCCGTTAAGAATTTTCGTCGGGGCGGCCTTCTTTGGGCCACGTTTCTTGGCCGTCAAGAAAGGTGGCTGGGGTATGGGGCAACGCCCCATTTATAACAAATACCTGCTAGACTTCGATATTATAATCCTTTATCTTGGTGAGGAGGGTCTTATAGCTTACCTTCAGGAGCTCCGATGCCCTGCTCCTGTTGCCCCTTGTCTCCTTCAGAGCGCGGGTGATCCTCTCGGTCTCGGCGATCCGCGTCGCCTCCTTCGCGCTCTCCTCAAGGGAGCCGTCCATCTGAAGGTTTCTCAGCGAACTCTCAAAGGAGATCCGCTTATTGAGGATTATATGGTCAGGGGTGAGCGTATCCCCGTCGCAGAGGATGATCGCACGCTCTATGCAGTTCTCGAGTTCCCTGACATTTCCCTTCCAGGGATAGGTCATCAGCTGCCCGAGTGCTTCGGCCGATAATTTTTTTTGGGGTGATTTAAGCTCGATGCAATATTTGCGAATGAAATAATCTGCCAGAAGAGGGATGTCCTCCTTCCTGTCCCTGAGGGGCGGTATGGTTATCGGGAAGACATTCAGCCGGTAGAAGAGGTCCTCCCGGAAGAGCTTCTCTTCGATCGCCTTCTCCAGGTCCTTGTTGCTTGCGGCAACCACCCGGACATCGATCGAGATCGGTTTGAGGCCGCCGACCCGTTCTATCTCGCCCTCCTGCAGCACGCGCAGCATCTTTGTCTGGAGCGCCAGGTCCATCTCGGCGACCTCATCCAGGAAGATGGTCCCCTTGTCGGCGAGCTCGAACTTGCCGAGCTTGCGGGCATCCGCCCCGGTAAAAGAGCCCTTCTCATGTCCGAAGAGTTCGCTCTCAAGCAGTTCCCTCGGTATGGCGGCGCAGTTGATCGGGACGAACGGATAGGACTGCCTGGGGCTCAGGTTATGGATGGCCCGAGCAAACAGCTCCTTGCCTGTCCCGCTCTCCCCGAGCAGCAGAACGGTCGTCCTGCCGGGTGCAACCTTCTGGACTTTCTGTGCAACCTCTGACGCCCCGCTGCTTTTACCGATGATATCCGCCCCCCAGACCTTCGACGACAGCTCGTCCCTCAGCAGTATATTTTCGGTCAGGAGCCTTTCTGCCGCAAGCGAACGGCTGATCAGCATGAGGAGATGGTCGGTATCAAAGGGCTTGGTGATAAAATCGTACGCCCCTTCTTTCATCGCGGCCACGGCTGTTTCAACGGTACCAAAGGCGGTCATGACGATGACCGGTGTGCGGGGGCTTTCGGCCTTCGAGGCCTTCAGGACCTCGATCCCGTCTTTTTTCGGAAGTTTCAGGTCGGACAGGACCAGGTCGAAGTGCCGCTCCCGGATCAGCTTTATCCCCTCTGCCCCGTCCCTGGCAATAACGGTCTGGTAGCCCTCTGTCTCAAGGGTTTCCCTGAGCATCTGGGCCATCGACTCCTTGTCCTCTACAAGCAGGATCGTTGGCATGGTCTATATTACATCCTGGCCGTCTCTAAAGTCTGCCGGCAGGAGCAGGCAGGGATCTTGAACTGGAGCATGAAAAAATCCTTCAGGATCGATGAGAGGCGTTCTTCGGATGAGCCCATCACCTCCTTGACCTCGGTGACGGTCAGTTTCTTTTCTGATATGCCGGCCGCATGGTTGGTGACGACAGAGAGGCCTGCATAACAGATTCCTGCCTCGCGAGCCAGCGCTGCCTCGGGCATGGCGGTCATGCCGACTATGTCGGCACCCAGCAGGGCATAGGCCCGGATCTCTGCAGCGGTCTCGAGCCGGGGGCCGTTGACACACAGATATGTCCCTTTACAGAGCAGGTCAACCTTCGCCCGTTTTGCCGCCCTGCCCAGGAAGTTCCTCAGCATCGGACAGAAAGGCTCGGTAAAATCTATATGCACAACCTCGTCCTGATCAAAGAAGGTCGAGGCCCTGCCGCTTGTGGAATCGATGATCTGGTCAGGGACGACAATGCTCCCCGGTGCCAGGTCCGGCCTGATGCCTCCGGTGGCAAAGACCGACAGCAGCCTTCTCACCCCAAGCTGCCTGAACCCCCGGATATTGGCACGGTAGTTTATTTTATGCGGCTGGAGTGTATGGCCCGCACCATGCCGGGGCAGAAAGGCGATCTCCTTCCCCGAGAGCCTCCCTATCGTAAAGCTGCCCGAGGGGTCGCCATAAGGGGTGCTGACCGTCATCTCTTCCAGTATCTCGAGCCCCGGTATCCGGTACAGTCCGCTGCCCCCTATGATGCCGAACTCTGGCATGCTGCCTCCTCTGAAACGTATTTGGTGATGCCAGGACCACCCGGTACATAGTTATCCTGCTCATGGACATTATATTTTGTTTGGGAAGTTTTTGTGAAGCAGAAATCACTGACGCATGGTACACTAACTGACAATGCTTGCCCCTGAATTACATAATGACCTGATCAAAAGAGCCCTCTCCCGGGGTGGTGAATATGCCGATGTCTATGTCGAGCACCGCGTCATCACCTCCCTGGTCCTTGAAGACGGCAAGCTCGAAAAGGTCGTCACCGGGACAGAGGCCGGCGTCGGCATCCGCCTTATCAGCGCCGGCAGGACGGCCTACGCCTTCAGCAATGATCTCTCCGCCTCTGTGCTCCTGGAGGCTGCAACAGGAGTGAGCAAGGCAGCAACCGGTCCTGAGCGGGATATGACGCTCGACATGCGCGTAAAGAGACCGCTGCTGACCTTCGATATAAAACTGATACCGGCAGAGGTCCCGGTCGAGGACAAGATCAGCCTGGTGAAAAAGGCCGACAGGGCTGCCAGGACCTTTGACAGCAGGATAAAACAGGTCACCGCGATCTACCGGGACTCGGTCCAGAAGATACAGGTCTCAAACTCTGAGGGCGCCATCGCAGAGGATGAGAGGATATATACGACCGCCGTTGTCCAGGTCATTGCCGCCGACGGCAAGCAGATGCAGACCGGGTATGAACCGGTCGGAGAGTTTTCGGGCTTTGAACTTTTCGAACTCTTTGACATCTCTGAGATCAGCCTGAAGGCGGCCGGAAGGGCCGTCAATATGCTCGGCGCCCGCAAATCTCCGGGAGGAAGGATGCCGGTCGTCATCTCCTCAAGCGCAGGGGGAACCATGATCCATGAGGCGATCGGCCATGGGCTTGAGGCAGACCTTGCGCAGCAGGGACTCTCCGTCTTTTCAGGAAAGATCGGCAGCCCGGTCGCCTCGAAGCTCATCACGGTTGTCGATGACTCGACCCTCGCACGCAGACGCGGCTCGTTCCGGTTTGATGACGAAGGGGTCCCCTCACAGCGCACCGTGCTTGTCGAAAACGGCATACTGAAACAGTACCTCTACGACCGGCTGAGCGCCTTAAAGGATGGCACCGCATCAACCGGCAACGGAAGGCGTGAATCCGCATACCACCGGCCGATCCCCCGCATGACCAACACCTTCATCACCCCGGGCAGCACTCCCCCCGAAGAGATCATCCGGTCTCTCGACAACGGGCTCCTCGTGACAAAAATGGGCGGTGGACAGGTCAATACGGTCACCGGGGACTTTGTCTTTGACGTGCAGGAGGGCTATCTTATCGAACAGGGGAAGACCGGGGAGCTTGTCCGGGAGGCGACGCTCACCGGCAACGGACCGGAGGTGCTCAGGTCCGTCGACATGGTCGGGAGCGACCTTGGCTTTTCGATCGGGACCTGCGGGAAGGATGCCCAGGGCGTCCCGGTGACCGACGGTATGCCCACCATCAGGGTGCCTGAGATGGTGGTCGGCGGGACCTGTTCAGGCTGATACCGGCCCATTACCCCCTGTTATTGCTGTGTTAACTAACACTGCAACTGAGGATATTTTTATACACCAGTCAGGATCCCGTCTGGATCAATGGGTTGATTTCATTAGATATGCGTTGTGGCACTAAACTTGCTTAAACAAGACAGTCATGCGCTCACAACGTACTATCAAGAACGCTATCAGCTTTGAAGGCATCGGCCTGCATACGGGGATACACAGCCGGGTCACACTGAACCCCGCGTCCCGGGATTCCGGCATAACCTTCATCAGGACCGACAAGCCGATGGTCGTCAAGGCTCATGTGGGCTCGGTCATCGACACTGCCTTTGCAACGACCATAGGCCATAACGGGGTCAAGATCAAGACTATCGAGCACCTCATGGCCGCCCTTGCCGGCCTCGGCATTGACAACGTCACCATCGAAGTGGAAGGCCCCGAGATCCCTATCCTCGACGGAAGCTCCACCGAAATGATAAGCCTGATCCTCAATGCAGGGATAGCCAGGCAGGCAAAGAAGAGACCTTTTCTCCGTATACTCAGGCCGTTCATCTTTGACGACGGACATGCAAAGATAGCTGCCTTCCCTTATAAAGGGTATAAGATCACCTACAGCATCCATTTCCATCACCACGGCATCGGTGAGCAGAGGATGAGCGTTACGATCGATGAAGAGACCTTTGCACGTGAACTGGCCCCGGCCAGGACCTTCGGATTTCTCAAGGACATCGAGTACCTCCGCACGAACGGGCTGGCAAAGGGCGGGTCGCTGGACAATGCCATCATCCTGGGTGAGAACGGGATCCTGAATGCATCCGGCCTGAGGTTCAAGGACGAGTTCGTGAGACACAAAGTGCTTGATTCAATTGGGGATTTTTCGCTCCTGGGCTTCCCGATATATGGTCATATCATCGCCAGCAAATCAGGTCATGCCGCAAACATAAAGTTCCTCAAAAAGCTGCTTTCAAGCCCTGATGCCTGGGACATCATCCTTGACCAGGAATATGTCCCTGCGAACACCTACCTGCAGATAAATACTTAAATATCAGCTAGTTACAGACCCACTAATTCTTGTTCCAAATTTTCTGCATTTATGCTACTATAAACAAAAAAAGAGGCTGGAGAATTGCAGTTCTCCAGCCTTAATGCTTAACCATTTTTCAAACTCAAACTATTTCTTCTTCTTAGCCGGAGCTGCCTTCTTGGCCGGAGCGGCCTTCTTTGCTGCAGGCTTCTTTGCTGCTGCTTTCTTAACTGCCATTGTATTCACCACCTTTCTATCCCCATTATTTGGGGGAACTGGGATTAAAGCTTCCCCATCAGGAGTATCTTGTTCCCTGATAGGAGCTTTTCGAGGTCAGCATCATTGCTTTCCCTCTTATTCTTAAATTCAGCCTCGTCAATACTTGTCGTATTTATCTTTTTGCTGAATTTTTCCTCAATATCCTTGAACCCCTCGCCAGTTACAGAGGAAGCGCCGACCAGGAACAGATCTACCGTGTCGACCTCCTCACTCTCTGTATACGGACCATGGATGAAGGCTATCTTTACACCTGAGGACTTCAGCGCTGCCTTGAGTGCTCCATGCACACCCAGCGACTTAGCTATCAGGCTTTTGAGCTCCGAAAATAGTGGTGATTTTTTTTCTGCCTGGAAATATTTCAGATTTGCGACCTTTTTGCTGATCAGGACACCCATCTTTTCGAGATTATCAAGTTCCCGCTTGACTCCGGATGGGTTTTTCCTCAATAGGGTGGCTATCTCTCTGACATAAAATCTTTCGTCGGAATTATTGAGAAGCAGGGCCAGGATATCAGCCCTTATTGCTGAGGAGAAAAGACTTTTTAATGTATCTCGTGACTTTGTCATCTTCTGTTTATGAATATACAACAATATAATTTAGTTTGTCAACAAAAAAATCACAATTAAAAACAGATTTTTTACATAAGGGTACAATCGTTATAATTTTAATGAACAGAGTATTCATTCTATTACACAACACCACTTCTTTTTTAATACAGAACATGCCATTTTTGTGAGCATTGGATCAAAAGGCAATACGATCGTTTCAACCGTAAAACGATCAGATACAAATAAGGATGGACAGGATACAGCAAGGCAACAGGGGGCAGAGAAGAGGGCTAAAGTACGGGCTTTCTAAGACATACTACATCTTGTGGGGGTAGAATATTGGAGCACTATTATTCAGTCCTGTGAGGAGGGCGCCGGATATTTTTTCGCTATTTTTTTCCGAGCAGACGCCTGACCGTCTTCAGATTTCTGGGGTCATCATCGTCCGTCTTTTTTGGGGTCTCAAGGATAAGGGGAACATCCTGAAAAAAAGGATGATTGATGACCTGGCCAAGGGCCTCTGCCCCAATTTTTCCCTCTCCGATATGTTCATGCCTGTCGACCCCTGACCCGGCAGCGTTCTTTGAGTCGTTGAGGTGGAGGAGCTTAAGCCTCTCTTTCCCTATATCCTGCTCCAGCGCAGCAACCAGGACTTCCCTGCCCGCGGCTGTCGTCAGATCATAACCGGCCGAGTAGGCATGGCAGGTGTCCAGGCATACCCCGGCAATGAGTTCCCCGGAAACAGCATGCAGGATCTCCGAGATCTCACGGATCTTCGAAGTGATGTCCCCTCTCTCCCCTGCCGTGTTCTCAAGGAGCAGTCCGGCCTTCCAGCTGCCTGACTCCCCGACCCGCCTGAGGCAGTCAATGGCGCGGCTTCGCGCTGCCGCAGGGTCGTCCCCAGAGGCGCTCCCGGTATGGAGCACCACATAGCCGGCGCCGATCGCATCGGCAATGTTCATCTCTTCAATGACCATCGCCACCGACTTCCGCAGGAGGTCCCTGTCGGACGAGGCCAGGTTGATCAGGTAGGACGAATGGATGAAGACAGGGGAAAGGTCGTACGCATCCCTCAGTTCCATAAAGAGCCTGCATTCCTCCGGGTCCTTAGCCTTGACAGCCCATCCCCGCGGATTATGCGAAAATATCTGCAGGGTGCCGCAGCCCAGCTCATGCGCCTTTTCAAGCCCTTTATGCAGGCCTCCGGCTATCGACGTATGAACGCCCAGTCTCCGCACGGGGCCTGAGGATCAGTGTCCGCCGTGGATCAGTACGGGCAGGCAGCGTACACAGACGAACGTCTCTTTACCGTCCTTCACGCACTTCAGGCATACTCTCTCAGTATCTTTTGCTCCGCATACAAAACAGGTCGCTTCCATTATTCTCCCTCCGCTTCATTGAGTTCTTTAACGATCTTTTCAGGGTCGAGGTTATGCATCATGCAGCCGAAGGATATGGATTCCATGTTTATCCCCGGACAGGTAAAGCAGCCGCCGCCAAAATACTTCTGGATGATATCCTTGCCCTTCGGATGCTCCCTGATTATCTCTCCGATGATCGTGTCCTTTGTCACCAGCTTCCTTGTTGTGGTCATCTCCATTCCTCCTTTGTGATTATCAGCATGATTAAAGTATAGAACACGGCATTCAGGATGTATATGACCTTTGTCATACCCCACAGAACCATGCCCGCGCTCACTGCCGGAGAGCTGAAGTCCGCTTGACAGGGCGCTTGCCCCCTATTTCTTAACGGTTATCGGAGCATCAGATACGCCGGCATAGAAAACCAGGATCTCTGCCGTTGTATCGCCTTCATTCTTTCCGTAATGCCAGGTATTGACGACCTCGATAATCGGGTCTCCGGCCTTTAAATGCAAGGTCTTATTGTCTTCGGTGAATACCGTCAGCTCTCCGCTCAATAATACACCCGCATTTATTACCGGATGTTTATGCAGCGGTAATTGCGCCCCCGGCGGGATCTTGATCCTCAGGATCGATATCTCCGGGGCCGTCGTCGGATAGCCGGGCAGACGGTTTCCGTCCCAGCTTACACCCGCTTTTGCCAATACCTCGGTCTGGACAGCAGTTACATTTAAATCCTTGGCCAGGACATTGCCCGATAGCAATAAAGCAAAACATATCCCGCAGATCAGTTTTTTCATTCTATATTCCTCTGTTAACCATGTCTAGGGTCTGGTGCCTGATCCTGTTGAATAAACAGGGATCCTCAATTATTAATGACGCAGACTTTGTTGCGGCCGCCACGTTTGGCTTCATACAACGCATCGTCAGCCCGCTTGAACAGCCCCATCGTATTTTTTTCACCGGACGCATACGCTGCCAGGCCGAAAGACGCCGTGAAGCGTAAGGGCAATCCCTGCTCCGTCATAACAACGGTTTCTTCTATTGCGCTTCGGAGCCGCTCCAGAACATCAAGGGCCTCAGAAAGTCCGGTCTTCGGAAAAAGGACCGCAAATTCTTCGCCGCCGATACGGCCAATGATATCTGAAGCACGGAGACTCCTGCTGCAAACCTCACAGAACTTTTTCAGAACGCGATCGCCGACGTGATGCCCGTGAGTATCATTGATCGTCTTGAACAGGTCCAGGTCGGCAACGGCGAGGGCAAAAGGATCATCATAGCGCAGGCTCCTGGCAAGTTCCCGGTCAAGCAGCTCAATGAAGTGCCGCCGGTTGGGGATCTCCGTGAGAAAGTCGGTAGTAGCCTGGCGCCTGAGCTCATCCTGGAGATTTCTGACACCTCTAAGAACAGCGAAGCCGGTCGCGATAAGGAAGACCGACAAGACGGCGATCAGGCCCAGCATCCTGGAATGCATCTGTTGAGCGTGTCTTTCTGCTTCATCAACAAAGAGTTTCGCCCTGTCCTTGGCAAAGGTCTGCACGTAATCGACCAGAGGGACGATCTCGGTAAACTTCGGTGTGCCGACAGTCCTGACCAGGCGATGGGCGGTTTCCATATCCTTCTTTTCAACAGCCGCAAGGATCTCTGCGCGGATCGCATCCCATTGGTCGAGTTTGATCTCCAGCTCCCTGACACGGTTCATATCGCCCAGGAAATTTGCCTTGATCACTGCCAGGTCCGTTCTTATGGTCTCGGAAAAACCGTCCGCCTCACCATACATCTGCCTGAGGTTGTCATTATTTTTTTGGAGCAAGACGACCTGGAGCATATGGTGCCGCAACTGGAACAAGTTGCTTTTCATGTCTATCGCGGCATTACTGACAGCGAAGGGGTGGGCATAGAGGTCCTGGGTGACCGTCCGCAACTGTTCCATATTCCTGGTTGCGTACCAGCCCAGGCCATGCAGGGCAAAAAAGATCAGCCCGTATCCGCCCAGGATCAGGGCCGCGATAGTTATGCGCGGACGATGAATCATATTACTGCAGTGAATGCAGGCCGATCATGTTGCCTTCAGTGTCGTACAACAGGGATATGAATCCGTACTCGCCTATAGACGTCTTCCTCTTATGTATCCTTGCCCCCTGTTTTTCGGCCCGTGCCATCTCAACCGCGCAGTCTGCACAGGCAAAATAAACGATCGTGCTGCCCCCGGGCTCCACTCCCCCCATTCTCACCAGCGCCCCCCCGGCCCCGACCTGGTCCATCTGCATCGGGAAGCTCCACATCTCGTCCGGGGTATTGAGCTTCGAAAGCTTGACCTCAAGCATGGTTTCGTAGAACTTCTTTGCGCGACCCATGTCCTGGACATAGATCTCAAACCATATGACCGGATTGTGTGCCATTTCAGTCCTCCTTTTGTTTTGGGTTTAACGTCGTAACTGTATTATTGTTACCACGGCCCTATTATTTTGTCGAGAATGGCCAGGAAGCCAACCGCAACGGCCGTAAATATGATCGAACCAATAGTGATCCGCGTTTTCCTTTTATTTTCATCAGCTGTCCTCTTTTCTATTATATATCCGACGAGAGCACCGCCAAAGAAAAGAACGATGAATCCGCCAAAGGACATATAAAAAAGCCAGGCGATCGGCACAAGATGTATGAACTGGAGCCCATGCGAATAGCCGCCAAAAGGGATGGGAAAGCGATAGACAACAACAAAGATCATTGATATCGGCAGGCTCGCAATCAAGGCCGTAATACCGCCTCTTAACAGACCACCTCCATGCCTCAGCTTTATTTTCTGCCCTTCCATATCTTTTTGAAAGGGATAATTTCTTTATAGATAGAGCCATTGAATTTTTCAGGGGAGTAGTGGTCAAAAGATAGTGTGAGCTTGCTGGTCTCATATGCATCGACCTGATCTTCTTCCATCTTCTTTTCATAGAGATCGATGCTGACACGTCCTCTATTGCTCCCCTTTGCAACCGGGATAGGATTTGTCGTCCAATACGGCATGTCCGGGAGGACGAATAATTTCACTTCTTCATTCGGAACGTCGTCCTGGTAGGTATAAAACAGGTCAAGGATAAGCGAATAGTCTGTTTCCTGCACCACGACAACCTTGTCGATCTTTATCGTCTGCGGCGGCTTTAACCTGGCCCCTCTCTTAAATATGGTAACCCCGGACCTGTCAGAGTGCCCGGAGGGCTTTTGAACCGCATGAGCAGTCGCCATCAAAATCAAAAGAAGCATTATTACAAGCGACAGCTTTTTCATTGCTGTTCTCATTTTGGGGTATGCAAAAGTTTCATGTTTTTCTCAATCCTCATTATTCGAGCCGTGAGTTCAGCCCGGTCTTCAGCCGGAAGCTGCTTTACATACGCCCGCATCCGTTGGAGAAGTTTACTGCCATAAATGCTGTTCTCTACAAGGTCCAGGGCAGACTCAACCATTCGCTTCAGATCGTCTTACGAAAAAGAGGCGCTTTTAAGGAGACGTTCGTATTCGGCCCTGCGTCTTGCCAGAAAATGCTCCTTCTTCCTGCAGAGAGGACAACGGACACAATCCGCCTCCAGCGGAAAGCGTAATGTTTCATACCAATGCTTTTGTTCGACCGCGAAGAAGATGAACATCTGCCCGCAGTCTCTGCACTTCCGTTCGACGTCGTAGTAATGAGTAACAGCCACTGTCGCCAGTTGCTGAGCGGCAGTATCGGCTGCAATCGCGGTCCCCGGCACACGCCGGCGGCCAGTGTCAGGGAACGACGGGCGCCAGCCCAAAACAGAGCGGACCGCTTCTGTGACCTCCTCCGGGTCAGAGGCGTTCCAGTGGATAAATACGTGGGGGCTTGAGCGATCGGGATCCAGCCCGGTAATTTTCGGGTACCGCCCATACCGCGGATGCTCCACAAATGTATCATATTTTGACGGCTTCCGTTTTTGGGGACGTTGTTTCATACGTTGCATAACTACCTCAATTCACTTGCTCTTTCCGTACGATAGCCCTCGTTATGCTTGATGTATTGACCCCCAAGTATCGTGCTATCTCCGCGGCAGGCAGGCCCAGTTCATCTTTGCATCGGAAAGCAATTGTCATACGGGCTGCGCTTACAGCACTGCGTCGGCTTCCATGCTTCAATTCTGCAACGCTGATGTTGCGCCTTCCGCATTCTTCTTCCGTTATTTGATGTATCGTCGTTCCAATTCTGTGCAGCTTCAGCTGCCGCATTTGCTGCTCCTCCGACTCTTTCATGATGGCGCTGACAAAGTTACCATTTCCCAGTATCCGCTCGTCCGTCTCGACCGTTTCTCCTTTTCGCCGTTGGGAAAGAACCTGTGACCAGCCCCCAAGGCTGCGTATCAATCCACCGCCGGTCAATTCAGGCACGTGGCCAAGGTCCATTCCCTCAGCCATGAACTTATGGTATTCATTAATTGCCTTCCGCCTCTTTTCTCCGAACCGGGCAAGAACAACTTCCGTATCCATCCAAGAGCACGTCTCTTTATCCATTATACACTGGTGACCAGTCCAGGGATAATGGACCAGATCTTCAAGTTTCGTAATGATTCCGGCCCTCACCGGATTAAGGTGGATATAGCGCACCAAGGCAAGGAGATATTCTTCCTCATCGCACAGAATTGATTTATAGCGATTTTCGAAAAGATGCCCGCTCCGCTGGTGGGTACGATTGTAGTACTGGGCATACCAGGTAAGAAGCTTGCGCATGATGTCCGAGATTCCTCTTTTGCCGCTTCTAAAAAGCAGGTGGACATGGTTGTCCATAAGTGCCCAGGCGTAAATGGCACAGTGACCTTCAAGGACGAGCAGACCCAGTCGCTCAAGGAAAACCTGTTTGTCTTTCTCTCCTGCGAAGATGATTGTTTTGTTTATCCCCCGGATCATGATGTGATGGAGGGCACCAGGGGCATCCAGTCTTGCTTGTCGTGGCATATGGTTACTTTATTCGGATTCCTTTCCCTTGTCAAGAGTTATGCAACGTATGAAACAACGTCCCCAAAGTTATATAATCTCCGGTCATGACGTGGTTATTCCGAAAAAGCGTATGAATTTCTCCAAAGCCGATAATTGCAATTAGATATATTGCCGTATCTCGAAAGGCGCACCATATCACAGATAATGAAAAACCGCGCCATTTTGGTGTATTTCTTAATTTCATATTTCTTAGTGCTTAACGCTCTAAATGAGGCGCAGGGGGAAACAACCATTGAAAACTCGCCGAGCTAAATCCCTGTCGCCTCATTTTGTTGTTATGGCTGATTTATTTTGCATTCATTCTCTTTTTATCATTTTCAAAGATGATACTTAGCACTTGGAAGGGAAATAGGAAGAGATCTATTGCAAGAGAACCGATTAAGAAAATTACAGTTATAATCCAGTTGCCAAATGCCCAATTGACATCCCATTGACCGGCGAAGTAGCTTTGGCGAGGATTGCGGGCTTTTTCCAATGGATCATTTTTCTTATAGTCTTCTATTCCTGCCCTCGTCAGTTTAAAAAATCTGTTTTCTTTTTCGATATTCATCTTCATTGGACCGGCACCCGCATTGAATTGATTGATTTATATCTATTTACTTCCATAACGACAATGCTCATGGGCGCGGGGCATAACGGCCAGGATTAAAAAAGAAAAGTGGCTAATCCGGCGTCGCATAGAGCAACTTGTTAAACCCTCGTTAATTTTCTTCTTCGTCTTTTCTAGCTTTGTCATTTTTGTAGCTTCCCCAAATGTACACCACCAATCCAATAATGCCAAGACCGATTGATACGTATTTGTTTTTTTGATTTAATGTATGCTGCGCGAGAGCGAGGCCGACGAAACAAGAGAGCATTAAAACGCAACCCGCAATTTCAATGCCGGTTAGGTCATAATTTCCGACTCGATGCCAGCGACCATCATCCCTATTGATCCATTTTCTTATTTTGCCTTTTTCATATTTCATAGGGTTAACGAGTTGAATGAGGCGCAGGGGCACAGACCTAAAACTGAAAACGAACAAGCGTTATTCCCTGTCGCCTCGCTTTTTTTGTTGTGCAATCAGTTATTTCCAATGTTACTTTTTAATTTTATTGTTCGATCTTGTTCGGTCACAAATACTTCATATGCGCAGTTAGCCTCATCACCTGAAAGATTGCCTTTTAATTTTTCGGTAAGCTTTCCAGTACTCATCAGTGTGCCCCAATGATACAGTGATGTTTCGATCATCTCTCTGAGCATATTTTTTTCGTCGGAGGGGAAAAATGTCCCTTTAATTTGAAAGTCGCAAGCATAAGCTGACCACAGTTTATTGTCACGATTGCTGAACTGAGAGCTAAATTCCATAAAGCTCAGCACACGTCCGGATTTGAATCCTTTTGCGGGCAAGATGCCATACTCAAAACGGTCTAATTTTAAAATAAGTGCCTCCTGCTGAGCACCCAGTGAATTGAACTTTTTTGTTGCCTCAATAAATGCCTCTCCAGCATCATACTTCCCTCGCAGAGTGCTCCAGGCGGCTGAATTCGTTGAGAGGTAAGCGCCAACTACTCCGCCTAACAATAGACTTCCTATAAAATTTTCACTATCGCTATTAAGAGATGGAGATGCCACAATCCCACGAGAGTCATCGCTGGCCTTTATCGAGAAAGGCAGCGGTTGAGTTAAATCTGTTTTAAAATAATTATTGCGATTAGCACCGGAACCAGTTGCACAGCCTGTTGATAAAGTTAAAAGGATAAGTAGCACAGATAAAAGAAAAGCCCGTGTTTTCTTAGTGTTTAATGTTTTGATTACATATATGATATTCATACTTCCCCCGATTTCAACTCTATTATTTTGCACAACGATGAATTTCAGCCGACGGGGCTATCACCTACGAAAACCCGCCAAGCGTTCCACCGGTCAGCTGGAAATGATTGATACTCATTAAGGCCCCCCTGAATCACACCCGAAACAGGTATGATTCAGGTACCCAAAATCTTCACCAAAAGGAGGCCTCATATGAGATTTTACACTAAGCAGCACAAATTTTCTTGC
>SCQH01000003.1 GCA_004321925.1 Nitrospirota bacterium
TATAGATCCAGCCGCTTGCGCCGGCCTCTGCTCCGTCCTTCTTCTTTTCCTCCTGGGACACGGTGGTCAGCATCACAATGGGGGTGAATTTGCATGCCTCTTTCTTTCGTATCTCCCTCACCAGGGTGATGCCGTCCATTTCAGGCATGTTCAGGTCGGTGATGACCATATCCACACTGGCAGAATCAAGCTTGCTCAGGGCGTCAATGCCGTTCACTGCGGTTATAATCTTACACCCCGCCCCCTGGAGGGTAAGAGCTACCATCTGTCTCACTACGGCCGCATCATCAACGACCAGCACTGTCTTTTGCATTCTTACCTCGCAGGTTCATATAGAGACGTAACTAACTATCTTATCGATCCCCTGGGCTAACGCCCACGGGTAATATATCTATAACGATTGTTTATAGTCAAGTTATTATACTTAGTCAATTTATCACTATTACGGTATAGAGTCAATACAGGTAATTGAATTGCAAAATCTCCCTCCAAAAAGAGATATCGGGGAGTCCTGTATCCCTGGTCGGCCTTCCGGTGAGGCTGCGGGCAGTACGGGGGTGGGACAAATATATCGTCAGGTGCTCGACGCACCGGTATCTGAGTGATACCATAAGCCGGCTATCCGCAAAAAAAAGAAGTGGTTTGTGCTGAAGTGTTTTAGGCTTTTGTCGGGGAGACTGTGCCGGTGAGCTCGTCCATGAGGGTCTTCACCGGAATTATGCCGTCTATGCGCGAGGCATTTGTGCCGACGGTGTACAGCGGCTCCTCCACATCCGTATTATAGCCTGCCGAGCTCAGGAGGCCGTTACAGATGCAGAAGAACTCCTCGTTGCTCACCTTGGCAGGGCAACGGGTAAATTTGCCTTCAGCGTCCTTGAGCAGGACATACCCCTTATCGCATTTTGGTTTTCTCAGCCTCTGCTGAGCCGAGACGTACATAGGAGATTGCTTGATGACCCTGAAGGGGAGCCCGCAGGGGGAACCGGGTCTGTGTGCAACGACGATGTCCTCGTCCTGGGCCATGACGACGGCCTTCTTGTAATCCTCGGTAGCACTGCTTTCTATCGTTGCGAGGAACCGGGTGCCCATCTGGACGCCCTGTGCCCCCATCCTGATGTACTTTATAATATCTTCATGCGTATAGATCCCCCCGGCCACGATGATCGGTATGTCGCCATATTTCATCGCCATATCCTTGACCGGACCAAAGAGGTTTTCGAGCCTGTTCTCCTCAAGGTCGACCTGGTCTATCTTGAAACCCAGGTGGCCTCCCGCGAGAGGACCTTCAAGGACGACAGCGTCAGGCCTGTATCCGAACCTCTCCCATTTTTTGCAGATAAGGTCAAGGGCCCTGGCAGATGAAACGATGGGAATGAGCGCCGTGTCTTTCGGGTCCTGTATGCCGGGGAGACCCATCGGCAGGCCGGCCCCCGAGATGATCATATCCGCACCGGCGTCGATGGCACCGCGCACCGATGCTTCATAATCCCGCTGCAGGGCGAACATGATGTTGATGCCTGCTATGCCGCCTTCGGTCTTTGAGAGGGAGACCTCTTCGTATGCCGCTTCATAGCTGTTGAGCTTTTTGCCGGTCCTTTTTTCTACAAGCCGGTCAAGACAGGCGCTCGAAACTATGCCGGCGCCGCCTTCACGGGCCACGGCCCTTGCAAGGGGATACAGGGACACGCCAACACCCATGCCTCCCTGGATGATCGGGACCCGGATGGTTTTACCCTTAATGACGAGCGATGGGAGTGTCGATATCTGATCTGTCACGACAACCTCTCAATTAAAGTATGCAGGTATATTTTCCAGCGGTAAGACCAGAGCGGAAGCCATTCCTGTCAGAATATTCGCCAAGCGACATTCTCTATAATCGCTTATTGCGGCCCATTTAATCAAGTGAAATATGCCATAATATTTCCGGTAAGACTGTGGACCTGAGGAATCGGCGCAGAGGTACGCCTTACGGAAATAAAGCTGAAAAAACAAAAAGAAAAAGTTATAATTGAATAAGAATTTTAAATAGCTCTGCAGAGGAGAAGCTCCGTGGAAGATAGTGTCCCTGATAAACGCATCAACATAAAAGGCCTTGTCTGCCCATACACCTTTGTAAAGGCCAAGCTTGCCGTGGAGTCGATGGAAGTCGGCCAGGTACTTGAAGTACTGCTCGATTATGAAGAGGCCTCACGGAGCATCCCCAAGTCAATGGAAGATCACGGACAGACCGTCCTGAAGATCGACAAGATCAATGACACTGACTGGGTCCTCCGGATAAGAAAGGAGAAGGACTGATGGAATTCACCGATGACCAGATGCTCCGGTACAGCAGGCATATCATACTTCCCGAGGTGGGGGGGAAGGGCCAGGCCAGGATAGCCGGGGCAAAGGTCTGCATCATCGGCGCCGGAGGGTTAGGCTGCCCTGTCGGGTATTATCTGACCGCCGCCGGTGTCGGCACCATCGCGCTTATCGACAACGATACGGTTGAACTGAGCAACCTTCAAAGACAGATAGCTCACAGCGTGCATACCATCGGCATGCCGAAGGTCGAGTCGGCGTCACTGACCTTTAAGGCGCTTAATCCCGAGGTGAACATCATCGGCATACAGGAGCGGCTCACCAAGGACAACATCCTGGACCTGATCCGTGATTACGATATTGTGGTCGACGGGAGCGACAATTTTCCTACCCGCTACCTGGTGAACGACGCCTGTTTCATGGCGAAAAAGCCTCTCGTCAGCGGGGCTATCCTGAGATTTGAGGGCCAGGTGACCACGATCGTCTCGGGTGACGGGCCCTGTTACCGCTGCCTTTTTGAGGAACCTCCTCCGCCGGGGCTGGTACCTTCCTGCCAGGAGGCCGGGGTGCTTGGTGTTCTCCCCGGGGTGATCGGCGGGCTGCAGGCAACAGAGGTCCTGAAGCTTATTTTAGGCAAAGGGGACGTGCTTAAGGGTGAGCTCCTGATCTATAACGCCCTCAAGACGACCTTCAGAAAGGTCAGGGTGCCGAAGAACCCGCACTGTCCGCTCTGCGGGGAGGCCCCGACGATAACTGAGCTGATTGATTATAACGAGGGATACTGCAGTCTTTAACCCCCTGTGTCATGCATGAGCTGAATATACCGAAAGATCTGTTTGACCGGATGCTGTTCCACAGCAGGGGAGGCTATCCGAACGAGGTCTGCGGTATCCTTGCCGGGATCGGGAACACCGCTTCTGCACTCTATGAGACCACGAATGCCGAGCCGTCCCCGGTCAGCTACCTGATGGACCCGGCAGAGCAGTTCAGGATCATGAAGGACATCAGGCAGAAAGGGCTCCGGATGCTTGCGATCTACCACTCCCATCCCCAATCCCCGCCTTATCCATCGTCAAAGGACATCGGTCTTGCATTCTATGACGATGTTTTTTATATGATCGTCGGTCTTATCGATCAGGCCGACCCGGATGTGAAAATATTCAGGATCACAGAAGGGAGCGTCAGCGAGTCTGCCGTCGTCCTGGTCTGAAACACTGAAAAGTGCGGTCGCAACGTCATTGTAAAAAAATATTTCCATCCCGTATAATCATGATCAATGCACGCTCGCTTAAACCCCGGGCCGGGACGGCTCCAACAGATCCTTTCACTCGATAGTCTCCTGTTCTTTCTTTATATCCCTCTGGCGGTGGCAGTGCTGTTGTTCTTTAATTCGCAGGCGATACTGAACCCTGACTGGCTGCCGGTACACGACACCCTGTACCAGCTGACCGAATTTCTCTAT
>SCQH01000022.1 GCA_004321925.1 Nitrospirota bacterium
GAAGGAGGTCTCCGCGATATTGCCGATATGATATTTGCTGTACTTGCTGTTGAAAAGCATCCCGCAGGGGGCCACAAGTCCGGACCCTGACAACTGCATAATGAAGGGAGGCCCGTAGCATTGGATGTAGCACCGGGTGCCGCCGCTCAGGATCTTCGACCATTTCGCCCTGACCAGGTAATTTGCATCGGACCAGGTCTCGGCCTCCTTCAGCAGATCGATCATGTCATTGTATTTCGAATAATCGACCCCGAGGCTCGAGTCCTCATCGTCGCTGCAGTGCTTGATGACGAGGTAATCGACCCCGAGCTCTTTGCCGAGCCGGCTAAGCGGTATGATCTGGTCGGCAAACTCGGGAAGCAATACCATCTGCAACCCCAGGGTGACCTCAAGACTGTTCTTCTTCTTGATGGCCACCGCCTTTTTTATCGTAGCCATGACCTTATGGAAGCTGGTCTCGGGACAGCCGTGTATCGCGGCATACCGGGCAGGGTCAGCCGCGGAGATGTTGAACCTGAGGTAGGTAAGCGCCGGGAGGATCTCTTCCAGACGTTCGTCCTTTAACAGGAAGCCGTTCGTGCCGAGTGCCATATCCAGCCCATTCTGTTTGCCGCGCAGAATGGCCTCATAGAGATGCGGCGAACAGGTGCTCTCGCCGTCGCTGACAAAACTTATGGCCTTGACCCCAATCTCGGCGGCATCGTCGAGAAAACGGAAGATGACGTCCTTCGTCATGCGCTTCTCATCGTTCGCCTGGAGCTGGCCGTAACAGTAAACGCATTTGTAGCCGCAGGCCCGGGTAAGAGAGCAGTCGATGGTTATCGGCGCTATCCTCTCGCCGCGCAGCCATGCCTCCACCCGCTCTTTGTGCCAGAGCAGCTTATGCCCGTCAAGGATGATCCTGTCCTGCATGGTCTCCTGTGTCATCTGATCTCTTTCCAGCGTGCGGCAGTTATCGAATCAGGGGCGATCTTCTGCACCCCCCTATCCCTGATATAGACATCGGTAAGTATCGAAATAAAATTCGATGTGACCTTCATCAGAGACCTCAGCGTTGTTGCCTTTGAGACGCCGCCAGCCCTCTGGCTGAGTGCGTACGGAACCTCAGCGAAGAGGTAGCCTCTCCTGATGGTCTTTATCAGCAATTCGGTCTGGTAAAAGAAGCCCTTTGACCTGAAGGTGACCCCGCTGAGGATCGCCTTGCGGTAGATCACGGTCCCGTTCATATAATTCAGGGTCATGCCGAAGGCCAGATTGATGATGCCCCGGTAGACAACGGACAGGACTCTTCTTTTAAATGACCGTATATTTTTATTATAAACGAACGGTATGAGAATATCGACATGCTCCATGAGCGGAAGATACCGGATGGTCTCGTGGGCGTCGTTCTCGCCGTCTCCCGGCACCATGGTCACGGTCTCCCCCTGCGACTTCCAGACACCGTCCCAAAAAGAGGCCCCGATGCCCTGCGGGCTTTCGTGGTGAAGGACCTGGATGAAGGGATGCTCGCGGCTCAGCCCCTCGGCTATCTCGCCGGTCTTGTCGCTGCTGCCGTCATTGACGATGACGATCTCGCCCCTGACCCCGAACGTCTTGAAACTTTCGATAACATTGTTGACCGCTGCCGTCAGGTTCGCGGCTTCATTGAGGGAAGGCATGATGACGCTGATAGAATACGGGGTCACCGGATACCTTTGACCGCAGAGACGATATCCGTATGCGTCGGATAATAGGCCTGCTCCAGCGAATGACAGGCAGGGGTCGGCGCAAAGGGAAGGCATATCCTTCTGACAGGGGCCTTAAGGGAACCGATAGCCCTCTCAGCGGCAACCGCCGCCACTTCAGCAGAGATGCCGCAGGCCTTCCAGCCGGTATCGGCCACGACCAGGCGGCCGGTCTTTTCTATCGAGCCTATGATGAGGTCTTCGTCAAGCGGGAGGAGCGATCTCAGGTCGATGACCTCGGCCCGTATGCCTTCCTTTGCCAGTTCATCAGCGGCCCTTAAAGACTCATAGACCATATAGGAGCAGGCGACGATCGTCACGTCGCTGCCTTCGCGTCTGACCAACCCCTTGCCCGGGTGGATCACGTACGGCTCCTCAGGCACGCCTTCCTTCTGGTCGTAAAGCCACCGGTGCTCGATAATGATCGTCGGGGTATTGCCGGCTATGCTCCCCAGGAGAAGGCCCTTTGCATCATACGGTGATGCCGGCATCAAAACCCTGAGGCCGGGTATATGCGCAAACAGGGCCTGCAGGCTCTGCGAATGCTGGGCAGCGGAACCCCAGCCCCTGCCGATAACGGCGCGGATGGTGAGAGGGACCTTGACCCTGCCGCCGGTCATATAGCTCCACTTGGCAGCATGGTTAATGATCTGGTCCATGCACATCGGCAGGAAATCGACCCTCATATGGATGAAGACAGGCCGCATCCCGGTGATCGCCGCACCCATGGCGATGCCGGTCATCCCGTTCTCTGCTATCGGACTGTCCATGACCCGGTCCTTTCCGAACTTCTCCTTTAAACCGACCGTCGTACCGAAAACGCCGCCGGGGTCGTCAATGCCCTCCCCGATCAGAAAGACGTTCGGGTCCATCTCAAGGGCCTGGGTAAGGGCCTCTTTTATTGCCTCACGGTATGTTATCTCACGCTGCGACAGCCGGGCCTGATGGAACACGACCTCGCTGCGGGAATCGTCGGCCTGCAATTTCGTCCAGGGCATATCTATTTTTCTTCCTTAGTAAACATGATCATAGAGCTCAGAGGCCGGCGGCTCAGGGCCTGCCTTGCCGAAGACGATGGCCTCATCGATCTCTTTTTCGACCTTTGCAAGCATGCTCCCGATCTCATCATCCGACAGGATATTGTTGTCGGCAACGAACTGGCCGAACATATTGACCGGGCACCTCTCAAGCCATGCTTCATATTCATCAGCAGGCCTGCAGCCGGAGTCTATGTCGGGGTTCGGTCCGACATGCGCCTTCCAGCGGTAGGTCCGGAGCTCAAGCAGTGTGGGCCCTTCGCCGGCACGCGCCCTGTCAACTGCCTCCCGGGAGGCATGATAGACGGCGAGGACATCGTTGCCGTCAACAAAGACCCCCGGCATGCCATACCCCGAGGCCCGCTCAGCAATGGAGACATCAGGCTGACGCGCATGCCGCGGTGAATTCGTCGCATAATTATTATTCTCGCAGGCAAAGATAACCGGGAGTTTCTTCAGCGCGGCATAATTGAGGCTTTCGTGGAACGTGCCCTCCTCAGATGCCCCGTCGCCGAAAAAGGCCACGGAGACCTTCCCGTCCCCCCGCAGTTTCGAGGCCAGCGCAGCCCCGGCGGCCAGCGGGATGCAGCCGCCGACAATGGCAGAAGTGCCGGGGATGCCATGCTCAGGGTCGACCAGGTGCATGGACCCGCCGCGGCCCTGTGCACAGCCGGTCGACTTGCCATAGAGTTCGGCAGCCAGCGGTCTGAGGTCCATCCCCTTGGCGATGCAGTGGCCGTGGGACCGGTGCGTGCTGAAGATATAATCGCCTTTATTGAGATGCGCACAGAGCCCTGCTGCGATCGCCTCCTGGCCGATGCAGAGATGGACAGGACATTTGATCAGCTGTTCGGGATAGAGCACCGAGGTCCTGTCTTCAAAGAGCCTGATCCTGAGCATCGTTTCATAGAGCTGCTTCAGGACTTCCGGCGGGATATCAGTATAAGGCATCATAGGACCCTCTTGTCCCGGATAAAAGGGGATTTTTTGCGAAACCGTCTCATATGAAATTCACATGTTCGGACGGGTGGGTAAGCTCCCATAGATAGAGGTTGATCTCGTCCATCCTGCAGTTCATCCTGCAGCCTTCAGGGTCGAGCTCTGTGGAGACCTTTTTCATGCATTCTTTACGACGGTCCCCCAGCCATATCTCCTGAAACGTATGATCATAGATGCTGCCATACCTGAAACTGTCGTCGCCGAGATAGGCGCTGCAGCCCCAGACATTGCCGGCTGAATCAATGTAGGACCAGAACGGCAGGGCAAGACAGCGTTCATAACCCCTCTTCGTGCGTTTGATCTTCTTCATCGTCCGTTCCCTGAAGATCACGCTGAAGGACTCGTCGTTAAACGCGGCAAGCTTCTCCTTAAGGTAGTTGAAGGCCGAATAATCGACACTGCTGTATTCATGGGTAATGCTCTTATGATGCTGTGAATAGGGCTTCACCACAAGGTACCTGAGTCCTATCTCCCGGGCGACCTGTGCCAGGGTCTCGACCTCGGCCGCGTTCTCTGGCAGCAGGACCATCTGGGCGCCGAGCGTGCACCTGGTGCCGGTCTCCTGCTGCAGCGCAACCGCGGTGGTAAGGTTCTGTACGACGCGCTGGAAATCGGCTGCCTGGGTCCGGTGTATCTTCGCATAGGTCTCGGCTGTCCCCGCATTTAGGCTCACCTTGATCCATGAGGTGCTCCCGAGGATCTTTTCGGCAAGGGGCTTGGTAAGCAGCACCCCGTTGGTTGTTATGCCAACGTCAATGCCTGATCCCTTTGTATGGACGATAATGTCGGCGATGTCCTTATGAAGGAACGGCTCACCTTCCCCGCCGTACATCACGCTTTTAACGCCGAGCCTTCCCATCTCGGTCAGCCTTTCCTTCAGGATGGCCGCATCGAGAAACCGCGGCTTATATTCCATAAAGTCCAGGGCGCAGAAGGTGCAGCGGTGGTTGCAGGCCCCGGACGGCGAAATCTCCAGATACAGGGGATAGACCTCCTCGCCGGCCAGCCATTGCGTGACCTCTCTGGGGTGAAAGATAAGCTTGTGGCTGTCTATCCTGAAATCATCCATGACTGACGTTCATGATCGTGTCCAGGATGCAATGGCATATTGAGTGGTGCAGTATTTCGACCGGGCCGAAGTTCTTTGCAGGGACATAGAAATTATAGTCCCCCAGGGAAGAGAGTGGGTTATCGCTCTCAAAGCCGGAGAGCGTGATCACGAAGCAGCCTTTTGCACGGGCGGCCTGCACCCCGAGGAGTATATTCTCAGACCTTCCGGAACTACTGATCGCAATCAGGATGTCCCCTTGGTCGGCGAACATTTCGACCGGCTTTTCGAAGACATGCTTATACCCGTAGTCGTTGCCTATGCAGGTTAAAAGCGAGCTGTCGTTGAAGGCAACAGCCCTCATGCCCCCGTTCTTCCAGAAATCGACCGACATATGGCTCGATATTGCAGCGCTGCCTCCGTTGCCGATGAACATGAACTTATGCCCTGATATATTCGCCCTGATAAGGTCGATAACGCGGTCCACCCCGTCGGCGAAGGGGAGTATCGTGCCGCTTTTATCGGTGACCCGGATGCCCCCGGCATACCCGGCAAGATTTTTATAATAGTCCTGGGCGATCTTACTCATAACGGCAGCCTCCTGATCATTTCAATATTGCATCGATGAATTCGAGCAGTTCGTACTTCTCGACCGACTTCTTGTTGCCGACGATCTGGACTGCGAGGGCTCCCACGGCATTCCCGATGAAGGAGACCATATCCAGCGGCAGGCCCTGTGCGAAACAGGGAGCGGTAAAGGCGAAGAAGGCATCCCCGGCGCCGATCGTATCGACGACCTTTGACGAAAAGATCGGCGTCCAGTTCACGCTGCCCTCACGGTCTATGCCTATGGACCCCTTCCGGCCGAGGGTCGTGATCAGGTACTGAGCCCTGGTCTCGTTCTTTATCCTGCGGGCAATGTCCTCGATATTCGCAGAGCGCTCCTGCGCAGCCAGCCTGATCTCGGGCTCATCCAGACAGACAAAGAACGGCTCTTTGTATTTCGTGATCATATTATAACCCGCATTGGCCGAATTCGTCTGTGTATTGACGGCATACTTCTTCGAGAATTCCTGGATCACGCTGATCAGTTTTTTCGTTATGAAGCCATGGCCGAAATCGGAGACGAGCACAAGGTCATACCCGCTGATGACCTTCCTGAGATGTTCGACGATCGGGGCCTCGCACTCCTCCCCGATATACTCGTCATTAAGGTAGTTCACTTCAAAGATCTTCTGGTTAAGGTACTGGTCGACATACCGCTTTTTGACGATCGTCGGGCCGTCCTCCCGGTAAAAAAAGCTTGGCGTCACATTCTGCTTCAGGTTCTTGGCTATGGCCTCTTCCTTCGAATCGGTCCTGCCGAGGAGCGTTACGAGATGGACGTCATCACAGAGCCCGGCGATATGGTTGGCGATCGCAAAGGCCCCGCCGTAGAAGACCTCGTGCGTCACATATTTGCTGACGACCAGGTGCGACTTCGCTGACTTGCCCATGGCGGAACAGTAATGATATTCATCGATGATGCCGTCGCCGATAAGCAGTACCTTGAGCTTCTTCAGGCTGTTAAGGCCTTCCGTGACATCGTTGAAGCTGTATTTCCTGCTGAAGTTCTTCAGGAAGGTCTTCGTCTCTTCAGGGTAGATATCGAGGAAATTATTGATGATCTGGGAAGAGCTGAACGAGAAGCCTCCGGTCTCATGCACCCGGCTCTTGCCGAGATAGAACTCCTTCTCCTCTTCAAAAATCTTTTCATGGACCAGCCGGTCACGCTCCTTATAGGCCTGCCCCTTTGCCAGGACATCCGGTTTCAAGATCTTTACGCATTCGAACGGGATCTCATCATCGACCACACAGGCGTAAT
>SCQH01000117.1 GCA_004321925.1 Nitrospirota bacterium
TGAACTTACCGATATCGTTTTTTCTCAAGCTACACTCACATGGCAACTACACGAACATCCAAATCCACCACAATCTTTATGCATATCCTTCTCACATAGATATGAAGGCTTAGTACTAATTCCAGATTTTACCGTTAAATGCTCTTTACATCTAGGGCATTCAAAATTTGAATTTTCAAATCGTCTCAGTTCACCCATATTTAATCCTCATCACCCATTCTGCTACCTTCTATAGAACCAGCATCTCTCTTCTTTTTGTCCTTCTTCTCATTTTTGTTCTTACCTTCTTCTTCTCTTTCAGCAACGATTCTTTCTCTTTCTTTCAGCTCTCTGAGCAACCGTTCAAAGTCAACCATATATTGTTCTCTCCTTTATACGCTGTTTCGTCATTTCTGACTCATTCAGGCCAGGTGCACACCTGACGACAGCGAAAAAAAAATAAAATCTGGTCAATTTAGTTCATGGGAATTTTGGCTTAGGGGGCAATGGTATCTTTATAGCTATCTCAGTCGGAGTTGGAACAGGTAGAATCGGCACCTCTATAACTACCACAGGTGCCGGTGATGGTGTCGGTACTGGTGTCGGTACTGGTGTCGGGGCAACCGTTGAAGATGGTAGAGGTGGCAGTTTAGGTAAATCACCAATTAAAGCATCCGCTTTATCCATGCCTTTATTTATCTTCTCTGCAACTCTATCGGCAGGTCTGGTAAAGTTCTTGAATCCATCAACACTCCCGTTTACATTATTAGCCAATCCGGCAACACTATCAGCCACTCTAGGAGCACTTTCTGATATCGTATCCAATTTATCATTAACGTTTTTACTTGTCTCTTTCGCCATGTTCAACATGGTAAAAGCAAAGTAACCAACGACAACAGCCACAATGAAAACCACAACCGCAATACCGTAGAATTTCAGATTGGCGTTCTCAGACTTCGCTATATATTTAGTTCTTCTATTTTTCATTTTTTATCTCTCCTTTTAATTTTGATTTGATTTTTTCCATGCATCAAACTCTTTCTCATAGAAATCATCGTTCGTATCAATACCCTGTCGTGAGCTATCTACTATTTCGTCATCCATGTTATCAAGCAAATGCTTCTTATGATCTTCAAGGACTTTTATTGTTTCATCTATAAGATTAGTGATAATAACCTTGTCATTTAAAACTATAGCCATCTCTTTTGTTCCGACCATAAACAAATTCAAGCCGACATTGCTTGTAATCGGAACATTCAATTTAAAAAGTCTTGCGCTTGACACAACATAGTTGAAAAAATCATCAGCCATTGCCTTATATTTCTCATCCATATCAGACAATTCACCTCCTTTCAGACGCTTTATGAATTCATCACGACTGATAAATTCGGCAGAACCGGCTTTAGCCATTCATCTCACATCCCTCTCCGCTTTGTTTGCTCTCTTCGACTTTTCTTCAAGGATTATGTTGCCCACAAACATCGGATAGAGCTTATTAGTCGGCAGTCCAAGATTTAAACCTTCTTCATTGCAGATTATATTAAAGTGCCCCTGTTTCATTGATTTCGGGACATACTGTATATAACCACCTATGAAATCTTGCATTTCTTCCAGGGTCATCTTCTTTGCTTCTGTGATAGTTCCGTCAACAGTAATCTTCTTGTACATCATTTTTCATCATCTCCTTTTTCGCTTACTTGGTTATAAACCGCAGTTGATTCTGTATTGTCTTTATTTTTCACAGTTATTTTAAGACCAGGATAAGTCTCACCAGACGGCTTTGTTTTTGTTACCTGCTCGAACACTGCTAACCCAGAAAACACATCGTTCATAAAATTATTGAACGATGTATTATTTCTGCAATATACCCTGATAGCTTTTCCTAGTTTAGCTATAAACCACAGTTGTCTATTTGTTAACCCATCAGGAAATGCTTCTGAAAAGTCTTTCCTGAGTCTTTCTCTTACTTCATACATGCTCATTGTTTATTCTCCTGTCATGGCTATTTAATATATCTTCCCATGACAATGTGCAAAAAAGAGAAATTGAATCTTTTATTCGGCCTTGAACCGATTGCACTCACTTTACGTTTCCTCATACGCATCAAAATATACGCCTTCTTTCCTGGTTTTCGGATCACTGCAATATTTCTGAACCTGTTCAAGTGTCAACTTTGTTTTTATAGTTCGTGTCTTTCTGCCATCGTAATATAACCTAATTATCTTGTACATGCCAATCAACTCCTGTTGCTATATACCGGCTCTTGATAACTATATCATCTACTTCAATAGTAGCTATGTTGTCGTCTGAATAGTCGATTTTTATTGGTGCAAGTTTGATGTTGTTCTTGACAGAACCAACATACACATGAATCTCCATAGACCTATGTACAGTATTGCCCTTTGTTCCGATTCCATCAGCAACTTTTTCTATATATATTCTTGTCATGTTTATCACCTCTTTATGCATTTACAATCCATCTCTGCTACACAACAAGACCCGATATCTGTGCAATACTTATTAGTACCAATATATTTAGCTATATGGTACGTCTGGTGTTGACACACGACAAGATGTTGTGCACAGGTTTCAGCCTTCTCACAAATTACTTCTTCCTCTTGCGTAATGATCACCCCACGTATATACTGCCGTCATCGTAGAACTCATATCCATTAGCATCAATCGTTTCTTTTATAACGTCTTCGCTATTCTGATATTCTATCTCATCATATCCAAACCCTTCAAGTTGTTTAGCTATAGAGACATAGATATCATTAAAAACAACCTCATCATGTTCATCGTAACCTGCATCAGAAACCATCTCTATATTCTTAGCATTACAATGACTATAGTTGCCGATGTGAGTAACCGTCACGTAATAGCAGCCCCATTTAAATCTACCTGTAAACATTGCGCCATCACCTTGAGCATAAGACAATGAATAGTAAACTTCCAACCTATCATCATCAATGCTTTCTATGTTGTTCTCTTTCAGTAATTCATCTAGCCTTTCTCGCATGTTACTCTCAAGGATACTCTCATCATTGCTATCTCTAAACCTAGCAATAACCCTATCCTGAGACTTCTTAGACAGTTCCACAAATTTATACACTCGCATTTGAACAATTCTCATATTCTATTCTCCTGCTCCAAACTAACAAATATCTACAATGGAGCGATGTGTAGAACAGGGTTTGCACCTGCTCACCCGCTTGGTTACGAATTTACACTGCATTGTACTTCCGTGATATTATCCCCATCATTGATGCAAAGACAACAAAATGGGACACTCCACAATTTAAAATCACCTCTGAACTTCTGCAAGTTATTAGCAGAAAATTTATATTTCACTGCAATACCATCACTAACTTTGCTTAGGATTTTGGTGCTTCTGTTAGACTCAATGTATCCCTTTGACTTAAGTAAATCCCATATCTGCGTTCTTATATCGATCTTCATAACTAATTCCAGCCATGAGAGCAGCACTCTAATGAAAATTCAATGTCCACAACAAAGTCCGGCCTTTCTACATACGACCAATCGTCTTTATAATTCCAGATTGACCTAAGCAACTGAAGCTCATCCTTTGTGAGAAATCGTTCTCTGCTGACATACTTGCGTTTTGGTAAAATGGATTTAAGATACATAACTACCCTTTCCTTATACAGTGCATTCCTCTTCACTTGTCTTTCTCCAGGCACAGGTATAATCTACCCTCTGGACTATGGGGCTAGAAACAATCCGGTCTTTGAGGATAAGCATGTTTTTCCTATGTAACTCCTCAACCTTCTTAGGAGTGGTATTATAGCCATACGTGGATAAGTCAATAGAACCTCTGTAGATACTATCTACACTCGTATTTATATGGTCTTTTACAGAGTCAAACATCTTGCCAAGATACTCCTTATTCTCCCAACTGCCGTAATCGCAAGATGACCTCATCTGCACTTCAACAGTAAACAACGTCGAATTTCTATCATGTTCACGGATAAATTTAGCTACTCCAGAATCAAAAGTTTCAATAACTTCCTCTGTGACGCAGCTTTCGATTTTCCATGTATTCTCTACATCAACAACGGCAGAAACCGGACATCCAAGCTCCTTAACAATCTGAATAATTCCTTCTTCTGATTTAATACCTTCCACATAGACAATGCTAAGTGAAGTGTTCTTCCTAAGAACTATTTTTTCTTTAGACATATTTTCTATTCTCCTGCCTAGAACTAACAAGTATCTACATCTAGGCAAATAATAATCACTGGTTTTGAACCAACAGCAAGAAATATCATCTGGTGATTACCACAACAAACCGATTTAACCTTTTAAATAAAATTGACTTCCGCAATCGTTACATTTATATCTCTGCCTCATAATATCCCTAACAAAAACATGGCCATATAAAACAGTATTACTACCGCACTTACGACACTTAACAGTAGATAAGCTCCCATCTGTCATAAAAATGAACCAAAAAAAGATAAAAAAAAATAAGTACTCTTAAACAACAGAGTACTTACCGCTCACATCATCTTTTCTTACCTTCCCGGCGTCCAGTAGGGCTTTGAGGTTGTCGCGTGTATTCTGTGACATGCCCACGACATCATATAGTTTTGTGACTGAGTCATGACCCTCGACAAGGGCCTTCAAGATGGCATCTTGTTTCTGTTCTGGAGTGACCTTCGGTTTTGCAGTTGACTTTTCTGTCGCCGAAGTTGAAACCTTGAATCCGCGCTTCCCGATTATCTTATTGATAAAGTCTTCTTTCAGGTTGTTCTTCTTGGCCTCATCAACCCACCCCTTCTTGAGCTCATCAAGCTCCTTCTCCAAGACAACCAGCTGGCTTTCCTTTTCCTCGATCCGCTTGATCCCACTTGCCAGGACGGCAGGGAGTTTTTTAAGTTCCGATTCAACGACTTTTCTTTCACTGACAGCCTTATCTCTTCCCTCTTGCATGGATTTAAGTTTTTCCTCAAGCTCCTTCATTTGTTTTTCGTAATACTCTTCTTTTGCCTTAAAAGGAGTCAAGATGCCAGTTGTGATTTCTTCCTTCTTTGCTGCGCCAGTTGACGTTTTCATTTCTGATTTCTCTTTTGGAGACAATTGTTTTTCTGCCATAATATTTCACGCTCCGTTTATTTTATATACACGTCTATGCGACATATGCTATATACGATTGGGATATGTCATAAGACATGTAATATACTATATGTAGCCAATACTATAT
>SCQH01000023.1 GCA_004321925.1 Nitrospirota bacterium
GGGTGCTGTATTTTGCGGCCAATGATGTGACTCACGGGGTTGAGTTGTGGAAGAGCGATGGGACAGAAGCAGGGACGGTTCTGGTGAAGGACATCGCGCCCGGATCATCCCACTCAAATCTTCAACGTTTAACGAACATCAACGGGGTTCTGTATTTTATGGCCAATGTCGGGACGCATGGATTTGAGCTGTGGAAGAGTGACGGGACAGATGCTGGCACGGTCATGGTAAAGGACATCAATCCCGGTATAGGCGATTCTCACCCAGACAATATGACCGATGTGAATGGAGTGCTGTATTTTATGGCAAATGACGGCACACATGGGTATGAGTTGTGGATGAGCGACGGCACAGAGGCCGGTACTGTGATAGTGAAGGATATCTATCCCGGTACAGGTAATTCTAATCCTCACGATCTGATACATTTCAACGGGGTGCTGTATTTTGTGGCCAATAATGGAACGAATGGGTCAGAGTTATGGAAAAGCGATGGCACAGAAGCAGGCACCATGCTGATGAAGGACATGAACCCTGGTTCAGAAGATTCTTACACGTTCGGTCTGACAAATGTGAATGGGGTCCTGTATTTTGGTGCATATGATGGGACTCATGGGATTGAACTATGCAAGAGCGATGGCACAGAAGCAGGTACGATGATGGTGAAAGATATAAATCCAGGTATAGGGTCTTCGTATCCGTTCAACCTGACAAATGTGAATGGGGTGCTGTATTTTGTGGCCAATGACGGAATGAACGGCTATGAGCTGTGGAAGAGCGACGGGACTGAGGCGGGTACGGTGATGGTGGAGGATATCTTCCCCGGCCCGACAGGTATGGTGATAGTGAAGGACTATTTCCCCGGCCCAATTGGTACGAATCCTAATTATCTGACAAATGTGAACGGGGTGCTGTATTTTGTGGCCGATGATGGGACACACGGGAGTGAGCTATGGAAAAGCGACGGGACGGAAGCAGGGACGATAATGGTAAAAGATATCATGCCATCAGGGTCTTCAACGCCGTTCAATCTGACGAATGCCAACGGAGTGCTGTATTATTTTGCTTCTGATCCAATAAATGGACAAGAGATATGGAAAAGTGACGGAACAACATTAGGGACCGTAATGGTGACGAATAACTGGCCATCACGTGATTCGTTTCCGTCAAAGCTAACAAATGTGAACGGGGTGCTGTATTTTGTGGCCGATGATGGGACGAATGGGAAGGAACTCTGGAAGAGCGACGGAACAGCATCAGGGACTGTGCTGGTAAAGGACATCAATCCCGGCTTTGGTGGGGCAGATCCAACAAATCTGACAAATGTCAACGGTGTGCTCTTTTTTGAAGCAAATGACGCGATTAACGGGCATGCGCTGTGGAAGAGCGATGGGACAGTCTCAGGGGCCGAGAGGGTAATGAACCTTTTGCCCTGCGTATACAGCTCGTGCCCTAATACTCTGACGAATGTTGCTGGGGTGCTGTATTTTGCGGCCAATGAAGGGACAAACGGATACGAGCTGTGGAAGAGCGACGGGACAGCGGCAGGGACAGTACTAGTGAAGGACATCAACCCCGGCTCAGCCGATTCGTTTCCGAAAAATCTGACGAATGTAAATGGGGTACTTTATTTTGTAGCCAACAATGGGACGAACGGGAATAAACTCTGGAGGAGCGACGGAACAGAAGCAGGGACTGTGATGGTTAGGGTCGAAGCAGGGTGGGGGCTTTCACCTGATTCATCGAATTTGACGGATGTCAACGGGGTGCTGTATTTCAGTGCTACTGATCCTGTTAACGGGCAGGAGTTGTGGAAGAGCGACGGTACAGAGGCAGGGACAATACTTGTGAAGGACATTAATCCCGGTACAAGCAGTTGGTATCCATCAGACCTGACGAATGTCAACGGCGTGTTATATTTTGTGGCCGATGATGGGACACACGGGCGTGAGCTATGGAAGAGCGACGGGACAACGGCAGGCACCATAATGGTAAAAGATATCATGCCAGCAGGCTCGTATTTCAACCTGACAAATGTAAATGGGATTCTTTATTTTCTGACCACCTTTGGAACGGACGGGTTTAAGCTCTGGAAGAGCGATGGTACGGATGCTGGTACGGTAATGGTGAAGCATATCGCGCCCGGAGGTGTCGTTCCGCAAAACCTGACGAATGTGAATGGAGTTTTGTTTTTTTTCATTGGCGGGACGACCGGATATGAGCTCTGGAAGAGCGATGGTACAGAAACCGGCACTGCAATGGTGAAAAATCTCTTTCCCTATAGCAATAATAATTGGACAACGTGGCCATATTTGACGAATGTCAATGGTGTGCTCTATTTCAGTGCCTATGATGCCGAATACGGCCTTGAGTTATTTGCTTTAGATGTTGCTGCCAACCCTGAATCCCCTTCAAAGATAGGCATCTTCGACCATGGCACCTGGTATCTGGATTCCAACCAGAGCTGGGCATGGGAGGGGACTCCTGCTGATACTCTTGGGATATTTGGTGTAGGTCTGACAAATGCTACCCCTGTGATCGGTGATTGGAATGGAGACGGCACAAGCAAGATAGGGGTGTTCACTGACGGCATGTGGTATCTGGATATGAACCGTAACTGGCAGTGGGACGGAGAACCAACGGATAAGGTAGGCATATTCGGAGTAGGCATCCCCGGTGCCATCCCAGTAGTGGGCGATTGGACCGGAGACGGGATAACTAAGATAGGTGTTTATGTTGATGGCACCTGGTATCTGGACCTGAACAACAACGGTCAGTGGGATGGCGAGCCGACAGACAAGATAGGAACATTTGGTATAGGCCTGACTGGAGCTATCCCTGTTGTAGGTGATTGGACCGGAACCGGTATAACTAAGATCGGTGTCAACCTGGATGGCTACTGGTACCTTGATCTGAACAATAACTGGCAGTGGGACGGAGAGCCGACGGACAAGATGGGATTATTCGGGGTCGGCCTGACCGGGGCTGTTCCGGTCGTCGGTGACTGGAACGCAGACGGGACAACAGAGATCGGTATCTATCAGGATGGCCTCTGGTACCTCGATAAGAACCGCAGTTGGCAGTGGGACGGGGAACCTGCGGACCAGTTCGGAGTATTTGGTGTCGGCCTCACCGGTGTTGTTCCCGTGCCGGGGAAATGGTAGCTGTGGGGATACGATAATAGAGAACTAGGGCAGAGAGGATGGGTTATTGATTCTCTTTGATGATGTGGTATCCCAGTTTTTCGATGTTCTCCCTTGTCAGCTTCAGGAGCAGTTCCTCCGGGATCTTTGTATCATCAAAGGTTATCGCCACCTTCCCGTCTTCGGATGAGATCTCTTCCACTCCGTCCATCTTCCCGATAAAATGCATCAGGGCCAGGGAACACTCGTCGCAGAATTCTTTTTGGACAGCGAGATGCGTTTTTTTCATAGTTTATGGATGGCCCAGCGCATACTTATGCGGCAGTTTCCACCCTGTTCCTCCCGTTCTCTTTTGCGAGGTAGAGCGCTCCGTCAGCTTTTTTGATAAGGTCTTCAATGTTCTGCATTTCAGATCCTAACGACGCAATGCCAAGGCTCACGGTAGCTCCCGTCTCCTCTTCAACACCCTTTCTTATTCTCTCTGCCGGTGCATATGCCCCGGCAGCGTCCGTCTCAAGGAGAGATACGAGAAATTCCTCTCCCCCGTATCTAACGACAAGGTCAGAGTCCCGCACATTTTTTGAGATAGTGTCGGCAACACCCGCGAGCAGTTTGTCCCCGGCACTATGGCCATGGGTATCATTGTATTTTTTGAAATGATCAATATCTATCATAAGGACCGAGAAGGACCCGCCATACCGCCTGACCTTCAGAAAGTTCCTTTGCAAAACAATATCCATAAGCCGCCTGTTGGCAAGTCCTGTCAAGGGGTCTTTGAGGGACAGGGCCTTTGTTTTCTCATAGAGCACGGCCAGTTCAGAGTTCTTCCGTGCAAGTTCCTCACTCTGCAGTCTGATCTGCTCTTCTGCATTCTTCTGCTCGGTAATATCCTCGACGAAGAGCAATGCCTTTATATCACCACCTTCTTCCATCAGAGGCATGCCGCTAAAGTTCCTGATCGAGGTTTTTTTTCCGAAATGAGATTCGTATTTCACTGCTTTCATCGAAAAGGACCTGTTATCAAAAACGCGCCGTATTTCATCCTCCAATCCGACCTTTTTATAACTGTCCAAAGCGAACACGTTCAGGGCCATAAACTGTTCCTCAAGGGCCCCGCTGATATTCAGCATAGCCTGATTGACATATGCTATATCCCCGTTTCTTTTTACCAGATATACCCCGAAAGGCGCTTTGTCCAAAATGGTATACATGATATCGTACAGACCGATTATCTCCATCTCTTTTTTCTTGCGATCTTCAATGGTCCTGGCAGCTTTCAGCACTGCAGTGATGACCGCTGCCAGCAGGACCAGCATAATGAGGGACAATACGGCATACGAGCGTGCGATCAGTTTATCGAGACTTGCGCTGCTTGAGGTTATATCGAGATATATCTCAAATGCGCCCAGAAATGTGGCATCTTTCAGTATCGGCACATAGGTCTCGACCACATCAGCAGTCAGGATCTGACCTTCAAGTGACTTCGTGTCTTTTTTCGCGATCTTCGAGTATAATCTTCCCTTTGCCACGACATCACGAAAGTATTTCTCCCTGTTGATCTGTCCCACGTCCTCCGGATTGGTGGAATAGATTGTCTCTCCCGATGGAGAGAAGACCTTCATCTTCATCAATCCGAAATTTCTTCTTATCGTATCAGCCTCTGCAGAAAAGTCGGCGGGAAGGGTCTCTTTTCTCAGCTCTGTCCCCTGCCTCTGAAATATGTCAGCAAGGTGCGTCGCTATACGCACGGCATCGTTCTCAGTATCCTTTGCCAGATGGTCTCTGAATGAGGGGGTGACAAACAGAACGACATACACAGGGACAATTACCACTGAGGCAACGGAGATAACGAGAACTCCCCAAAGCAGACTGAACCGGATATTAAAGAGACTCACTGCGCTCATCTCCGGTCCGGGGATCCGGGAATAGCGGGAAGATGCACGAGGGACCGGACCCGCAGGTCATTTGCCTGGCCCTTGCGGGGCATCCAGCTGGGGCACGGTCTGGAACTTTCTCTCCATCATCCGCAGCCTGTCTTCAGATTCCCTGCTCATTTCGCTGACATGCTGCCTGTTCAGAATATACGGGGTCAGAAGGATAACGAGTTCAGTCTTGGTCTTTTCCTGGGACACTTGTGAGAACAGGCTGCCCAGATACGGTATGTCCCCGAGCACGGGAACGGATCTTTTTGTCTCGGATATCCGGTCCTTGATAAGGCCTGCTATGACGACGGTCTGCCCTGTCCGGGCATTCACGATGGTATCCACTTCCCTGGTAGAGATGACCGGCATATTGCTCCTTTTGTCAGGGGAAACAGATATCTCTGTTATCTCCGAAATGCTCGGATGAATATACAGGGTTACCATGTCTTCCTCATCTATCTGGGGAGTGACATCAAGAAAGATGCCGACCTCGTCGACCTGGGGAGTGTTCGTGGTTTCCGTGATATTCGACGTACCCGGGATAACGGTCGTCTTGGTGAGCCAGGAAACCTGCCTGCTCGTAAGTTTGACCAATGCCTTTTGGTTGTTAATGGCCGAGATCCTGGGGCTTGACAGAATATTAAGGGTCCCCTGCTGTTTCATCGCATCAAGGATCACGTTTAACTTGTTGTTGGTGAGATTGACCTGAAAAAATTGTTCAGCCGCCAGGGGGATCAATTTCTGTGAGACACTGATGACATTTCCGTCCATAAACTCAAAGCCTTTCCAGTCGACGCCGAGCGCATAGGTATCATTGAGGGCAACCTCGATAAAATGCGCCTGGATCATCACCTGCCTTCTCACTGAGTTCTGGATATCCTCAAGGAAGGCCTCGATCTTTTTCATGTTGTCGGAATAGTCTTTGACATACACAAGACCGGACTGCTCGTTCAGGATAAGTTTTTTCCCGCCTTTGTCCCCCTTGGTGGAAGCGCCTTCACCGCCTGAGCCGGCCTCTCCGAATATCAATACCTCAAGCCCCCTGGACAATTCCTTCCAGAAATTTGATCTATCCTCTGTCGTTATCTTTACGCCGGCGGTGCCGGAGGCGGAAGCCGCCTGAGCCGGCACCGCCGTCTCGCCATGCTGTCCGGATGACTGCGCCGAGATGGACGCATTCATGGTGCTTGAGGAATTCCGCGAACCCCGTATATAGTTTATGTGAAAACTCTTTGAGATGAGACGCGGACTGGTCACCCGGATGACCCCGTCTTCAACAAAGACCGTATAACCAAGGGGCTTCAGCACCGCATCCAGTATCTCAAATATATCCCTGTTCCTGATATTGACCGTAACTTTGCCCTTGACGTCCTTGTCAGCAACGATGGGAAGGTCGCTGTCCTTTGACAGGAGGAAGAAAACGTCGTTTATATCAGTGTCCCTGACGACCAGTGAAATCTTTTCTTTGGATCCGGATGGGCGCAGTTTCCCCAGCTTTTCGACTTCTGTTTCCGCGGGTTTTCTTTCGAACGGCGGAGGCACATAGTCCTTTATGGCCATGGTATCAGAAACCTTTATCATCTTCGGGGTGCTGCAGGCAGATAGTAACATTACAAACAGGCATGCAGATATCAGTTTCATCGCCATCTTATTTCTCCTTGTCAGGTATATCAGTATACATCTTGATCTCTCTCACGCCGGCAGCATCCTTTACGAAAATGCTGTAGGGTGTAATGTCAGTAATAAGCACGTTCTCAAACACGTCCCCGGTTTCGACAACCCACCCGTTCACCAGTGCAGAACGTCTGCCGTCACGGACGGTTATGCCCTGCAGTTTTATGCCGGTCGTCTTATGTATTTCACGGCCGGCCGTCATCGCCGGCCCGCCCTTATACCGGAACGGGTCGCGTCTCCACTTTTCCCTGTCCCGGGGGACCGGAAACCCTGATGCCATCCGGAGTGTTCCTGACTTTCCGGTGGTCTCGGGGAGTGCGGCAGTCACCGCCTCTCCCTGAGGCCTTACCGGCGACCTTTTTCTGAGAAAGAAATTGAGATCGTATATGACCACAAGAATGAACAGGACGCCGACAACGGCCAGGATAGCTCTATTGCGCAGCATCCTGCCCCCCTGCTGAATAGATCTCCATGGTCATATCGGTTTTGAGCACGTTATCGACCGGCTTCATCCGGAGCTCAACGATCCGTTTATATCTTTCGATGTTCTGAACTTCCCTGATATATTCAACCGTTTCCCGGTAATTTCCCTCAAGGGTGATCTTAATTGAGTGGGTCTCGAGGGCTTTTTCATTCCTGCCGGTCTTGCCCCTGGTCACATTCATGCGGGCAGGCGCATCAGCTGTCTTCACGGTGCTAACCTGATGTTTAACGATGCCCGAGACACGTGCCGCGGCATACAGGTCTTCTACGAACAACGCTACCGCGGCTTTTCCCGGTACTATCTTCTCCAGATTCCCGCTGGCGGGCTGTTCCGTCCGCATGGTCAGTTTTACGGCCTTCAACTTTGCCGCCTCTGCGTTCATGCTCCGTATCTGGCCGGTCCTGTAGTAAAGGTAGCCCGCAACAGCAGCGAGGGACAGAAGGATGACGGCTGTCTGAAGTATTCCTTTATTGCTTTTTATCATATGGCAAAACCCTGTAGGTTACCTGGAAATGGACATGCGGATCCTTTGAATCATTGCTCGCGGAAAAAGACGGCTCCTTTAAAAGTGAGAGCCGCCCCGAACTGCCGATACTGTCGACGACAGTCGTGAAATACCTTTTCCCGCCGGTCTCGGCACCGGCTTTGCCCGTAAAGCTCAGCTGCATGACCTGCTCTCCCCCTTCCTGTTTAAGAAAAAGTTCTTCAAGAGACACCTCCTGCGGAAGGTTGTTGCCCAAATACCTGAATATGTCGTAGAGCATCGGCTGCTTTTCTGCAAGCCGCAGCAGCGATCCCCTGGGGTCCGGAGACTTGACCGTCCCCGCCGAGGCAAGGGCCAGTGCCTTGTTTTCCCTGAGTTCGGCATCCAGCAGCCTCAATGCGTTCTTATGGCGTGTTTCGGCAATGAAAAAGATCGCCATGACAGCTGCAATATAGATAAAGAACAGCATCGTCATGGCAGACCGGCTGAGCCTGAGACGTTTCTTCCCTGATTGCGCAGCCAGGACGAGATTTGCGGCTGAACCGTCAGCGACGCCGAGTGAAAGTCCGTACAGTGCGACAAATTCGGCTCCGTTGATCAGCTCTTTCCCGAAGGGGTTCCAGAGAGAAGCCTTAATGCCGATAGCCTCTTCAATGGCGTCGGCTATCTTTTCCACATTATCGACCATGCCGCAGAGCAATACCTTTTCTATCGGTGTATCTGAAAAATTCTCCCGGTAAGAGATCATGAATTTATACAGAGCGTCGATGATCCCGTAGAGCCTCTTCTTCCGGGTCCTCTCGATATCCTGTTCTTCAGCAGACCCCTCTGTCTCCACGGCGGGAACCGGCAATATTTCATAGGCAGTGATCCCGGCCGGTGCAATGACCATGATCTCGATAGAGTCAGCACCAACCTCAAAGATCGCAGACGTCTGGGGTGGGCCGCTGAGTGAGCGTTCAAAGGCCCTGAGGTTCGCATGGAAGGAAGCTGTTGCTGCTTTGACCTTTATGCCGAATCCGGAAAAGAACAGGGTAAACTTTTTCAGGCCTTCAGGATCGACAAGGGCGGCAACAAATTCCTGTTGACGGCCTCCTGAATCCCGTGCCATCAGATGAAACACCGGGTCCCCGATACCTTCCTCGACAATGAGCTTCCTCCTGACGATCAGTCGTGCATCGTCAGGAGACATCTTCTGAAGTTTATATATCTTTATCTTCACCTCTGAAGAAGGCAGGATAAGGTGAGCACTATCCAGCTTCACCCCGGATTCATCGGAGACCTGCCGGAATATTTCCTGCGCCCCGGCCGCGTTCTCGATCGAAAGGGATCCAAATTTCTTCGTATACGGGGATCCCCGGCCGTCGGTTATGAGGACCTTTAAGGCCCCACCCCTCATGTCAAAAAAGATAGTGCTCATGGCCCGGTCACCGTGTAATTGATGGTCGGAAGGTTCACGAGGATAACATTCAGCCCGTCAGGGACAAATACCGCCGTATAGTTCGCGCTTGGGGTGCTGCTTCCTGCGCAGGAGCTGTTGGGGTAGAGGAGGGACCTGAACTCGGACTTGCCTACCGGGAGTTTCACGGGGAAAGCGCTGCTGAAGTTCTGGGCGAGAGGCTTCGATCCCCCTGCATTGATCTGGCCGATGTTCAGGGCTATGCATGCCGTGGCAACGTTCGTTGCACCAAGTGGCCCGGTGTATGTGGCTGTTATAAGGGCGGAATAGGCAGGCGTTACCGGAATGGCTGTCGAGTTGAAGAAAACAAAATTCAGATTTCCCTGGACTTCGCCCGTCGGGGTCACTTCCGACTCATTTATTCTGGCAATGCCCGGATCCGTATTATCATCAATGTCGTCGCCAGTTCCCAACTGTCTGTCCGGCCCTTTGCTCTTTAGGGTTGCAGCCACTCTCCTGCCCCCTGCTTCAGTTGTTGTATAGATAAACTCGTTTGACCAGGCGTCTTTGTTATAGGTGCCCGGATCGAAAGCTGCCGGCATATAGGAAGGAACAAGTTCAGCAAGGGCGGCCGGCAACTGCCCGTTGTCCCCGACAAAACCGTAGTTGGTCCTGATGCCGTTTTGTATCATCCTCTGGTCGCCGACCATTGCCCGTTTCAAGTCGAGCATTCTCTCTCGCGTCAGTTCGATCTCGTTGCCTTCCCATATCCGGTAGACAAAAGGGACCATTATCCCTGCCAGTATGGCGACGATAGCCATGACCACGATCACCTCAATGAGCGTAAACCCTCCTCTCCCTCCCGGGAAGGGGGGTGGCATATTTTCCCGCCCCGTCATCGTACCCTGATCCCCCCGACGATCTTGTATATAGGGAGGAATACCGAGAGAAGGACGAACAGGACGATCCCGCCGAGTAGCATGATTATCAACGGTTCCATGTACGTCATGATCTTCTTGAATACCTCGGGGACCTCCTTGTCGAAGATGCTGCTGGCCCTGAGGGCGACACTGTCAAGGTTGCCGGTCCTCTCGCCGATAGAGACCATATCGACGACCAGAGAAGGGAATGTTCCTGACTTCCGCATCGCTGATGCAATACCCTCGCCGCTCATGACCGAAACGGTGACCCTCGAAAGCGCTTCATGCATGACCGTATTTCTGACAACGCCTGCCGAGATCGTAAGGGTATGCTCCATACTTATTCCAGAGGTATAGAGCGTGGCCAGGGCCTTGAAATAGCGGGAGAGATTGATCTTCCGGACAAGCATGCCGATCAGGGGCAGCCGCAGCACTAATCCGTCAACACTTTTCCTGCCGCTGTCCGTATTGGCCCACACCTTTAACAGGACAATGGCGGCTGCACAACCTCCGGTGATATACAGGAAATACCGGTTGAAGAAACTCGCCAGCCCCATGATGATCCGCGTCTGGATCGGCAGTTCCACATTCAGGCCGACCAGGATGTGCAGAAGCCTCGGGAAGACAAAGGTGAAGAGAAGGATGACCAGCAGGCCCACTGCCCCGAGCACCATCGACGGATATATGATTGCGGACTGCATTGTCTTCCTGAAATTTATCTGCCACTCAATATAGTTCATGAGGTCGGTGAGTATGGCTTCCAGGCTCCCCGAGCTTTCGCCTGCCTTGACCATCTGGACATAGTAATACGGAAACAGGGCCGGGTGATCCTGCATCGCTGAAGAGAGCGGCAACCCCGACTCCATTTTCTCATAGAGCAGCCCGGCCGCATAGGACAGCCTCTTTTTCTCCCGGTTCTGCATCATGTCCATGAGTCCGCTCATAAGGGGTATCCCCGACGTGATAATGAGATGGAGAAAAAAAGAGAAGTTCAGGAGGTCCTGATCGCTGAATCGCGGACCCCTCTGCAGACTGAGATCGAAGAGGCCCGTCTTCTTTGCCTCGATGAGGGTCAGTCCCTGCATGTTCAGCTTCCCCTCGAGTTCAGACTCGTTCGCGGCGATCAGTTTTCCTGTCAGAACGGTCGAGGCCTCAGTGATGGCCCTGTAGGAATAGGATGCCATCAGTAGTCCGTCAGCCTGGTCACACTGGTGATCTCTTCAACGGAAGTAAGGCCCAATCTGACCTTTTCCATGCCGAGTTCATACATAGAGCTGAACCCTTCCTTTTTTGCCTGTTTCCCGATATCACTAAGACTGGCCTTATAATTGATCATATTGCGGATCTCTGTCGAGATCTGCAATATCTCGTAAATCACGGTCCTGCCGGCATACCCGGACTCACCGCAGGCACTGCACCCTTTTGCCCTGAAGGCCGACTGTTTTGAGGGGTCAATACCGGTCCGGGTATAGACGGGGTCGTCCCCCGGTATCTCCTCCCTGCAAACCGGGCATAACAGCCTCACCAGTCTCTGTGCGATCACTGCTTCGATCGTGGCCGAGACAAGGAAGGGCTCGATGCCCATATCGATCAGCCTCGTGATACTGGACAAAGCATCATTCGTATGGAGGGTGCTGAAGACGAGATGGCCGGTGAGCGAGGCCCTGATCGCAAGTTCGGCCGTCTCAAGGTCACGCATCTCGCCGACGAGGATAATATCGGGGTCCTGCCGCAAGATAGATCTGAGCCCTGTCGCAAAAGTGAGGCCTGCCTTGACGTTTACCTGCGCCTGCCTGATCAGAGGCAACTGGTATTCAACCGGGTCTTCGATAGTGAAGATATGTTTGCTCACTGAGTTGATCAGGGAGAGGCAGGAATAAAGGGTGGTGGTCTTGCCCGAGCCTGTCGGGCCGGTCACAAGGACCATGCCAAAAGGGGCCTTCAGGATCTCATGGATGATCTCTGTGCCGTGCGGCAGAAATCCTATGTTCTCAAGCCCCAGCCTGACCTGCGTCTTGTCCAGTATCCTTATGACAAGGTTTTCTCCGCCCATTACGGGGAAGGTCGATATCCTGAGGTCGAGTTTCCTGTTCTTGTACTGGAATTCCGCCCCTCCGTCCTGAGGCACCCTGTTTTCAGCTATATTCATCTTTCCGATGATCTTGATCCTCGAGACTATCGGGTTCAGCAGGTCAGGCGGCAGATACATGCCGTGATGCAGCCTGCCGTCAACTCTGTAGCGTATTCTGGTCCCTTTGCTGTCAGGCCCGATATGGACGTCCGTAGCCCCCCTGCTGACGCCTCCGCCAAGTATCTTTTCAACGAGCCTTACAAGAGGTGACTGCGCGAAATCAGACTCGGTCTTTCCCCCGCCGGTGGCCTGAAATACGGCACTGCTCTGCCTGACAAGGTGCTCGATCTCTTCCGGGACCTCGACAGCCTCTTCCCGGGGGGCCTGGGCATCACCTTCATGCGTCATGGAGAGGACTTTAAAGAGGTCCGGCTGGCTGATGAACCCACGGCTGAAGAGGATAGAACCGATAAGCTCCCCTGTTTTTTTCTGTTCCGCCAGCCCTATCCCAAGCTGCTCTTCGGTTATCAGGCCGGCTTCAATAAGCCGCTCGCCTATTCGTTTACGGGGAGGCATTCGTTAATTATCCTGGCCCTGACCGGCGTCAGTTGATTTTGATCTGCCACCCGGGTCATTTCGCTGCTCCTGCTCCTCCGGCACTACCTCCCGCAATCCGCACTCCTATGTCATCTCCCTGAAGAGCAGTGTCATTCGCATTTGTTTCGAGCTGTCTGTTCGGCCCCGCAGAAATTATCCAGACCGGCTGCCCCGCAATTGCAAAACCATTTGCGTTTGTTATATAGGCGTTTCCCCAGGGATCAGCGCTCACCTGCGCAATATATGGCCCCTTCCAGTTAGGCGAGTAACAGTTGTTGGTATTTGAGGAAAAATGGGCATCAAAGGAAGTGGCCACGCTCGTGTCATATCCCAAGCCTGCAAGGTTGGGGTCAAGATTGCCGGCCCCCGTCAGAAAAGTAATCGTGGGACTGCAATTCCCGTCCATAAGTGGCCAGGCCCCGGTGTCTTTTCTGAAGACGAACATAACGGTAGATATTGACTTGATGTCAGCCGAGGCCCTTGTGATTTTTGATTCATCGATCTCCTTGAATATGATCGGTACCAGAATGCCGGCGAGAATAGCGATGATCCCGGCGACGACGATGACCTCGATCAGGGTAAAACCTTTATTATTTCCGATCTTCATATACGCCCTCCTGTTTTGGTATAGTACAAAGTGTATGGCTGTCCGGATCCTCAGGGAATCATCCCCTATAATGTAGAGTATGTCACAGGAAAACCGTTATTACAAGAAATTTTCCATCCCCCGGCATCATAAAAAATGTACCCCCATTCTATCAATATACCTCAAACAGAGCTATACTAAAAGTCAGAAATGAATATATTGATCGTTGATGATGATCCCGCCGGCAGAAATGTTTTGAAACTGATGGTCGAGCATTACGGGCATTGCGTCATTGAGGCCGCTGATGGGCAGGAAGGCCTTGATATGGCCAGGGAGCATAAGCCCGATGCCATCATTTCAGATGCCGTGATGCCCCGGATGGACGGGTTCCATTTTCTGGATGCCGTCAGGCATGATGAAGCGCTCGGCAACATACCGTTCATTATATTTACCGCGATCTATACCGGAGATGAAGAATCTAAACTTGCCCTTTCCCTCGGGGCGGACGCGCTGATAGCCAAGCCCAAGACGCCGGCCGCTTTCTGGGAGGAATTCACTGCAGCGCTAGCCAGGAATGCATCCGGGAGGGAAACGGGCGGCAGAACGCGTATAGACGGAAAAGAAGAGGAGCGCTTCAGGGAATACTGCCGGCTTGTGGCTGCCAAACTCGAAGAAAAGGTCCGGGAGCTTGAAACTGATGTCGCGGAGCGCAGGCGCCTGGAGGAAGCTCTCAGGAAGTCGGCCGTTGAATGGCGCAGCACGTTCGACGCCATGGGCGATGCCGTTGCTTTAATGGACAAGGACGGCAAGATACTCCGCTGCAACAGGGCGATGGCTGAACTGCTCGGCAAGGATTTCACCGAAATTGTCGGCCGTCAATGCTGGGAGATCGTCCATGGTACGTCGATCCCCGTTGAAGCATGCCCGCATGAATTAATGAAAAAAACCCTTAAGAAAGAGACGGTCCTTCTGCCGGTGGGTGCGCGGTGGTTTGAGATCTCCGTAGACCCTTTTTTTAACAACGAAGGAAATCTCGCAGGCGCCGTCCACATCATGGTGGACAAAACAGAGCAGAAACTCAACCAGGACAGCCTGTCTCAGTCCGAGCAGCGTTACAGAAATCTTGTTGACAGCGCGCAGGATGTTATTTTTTCGCTAGACCGTGACGGAACGGTCGTGTCGCTCAACCCGGTGTTCGAGTCAATTACCGGCTGGCCGCTGGACGAGATCATGGGCCGGAAATTCGAAAGAATTGTTCATCCCGACGATCTGAACATTGCCATGGAAAACTTTCTTAGTGTAATGAAGGGGGGATCTCCGCCTCTTCACGTGTTGCGGATTCTCCACAGGACAGGCGGCTGTCTTTACGGCGAGTTTCTGACAAAACCGTATATTCAGAACGACACCACGGTCGGGCTGTTTGGAATAGCCCGGGATATCACCGAACGAAAACATCTTGAGGACGAACTCAAGGCAGTTAAGGAATTCTCCGAAAACCTTATTCAGAATTCTGCAGTGGCCACATTCGTGCTGGATGCGCAGCATACTGTGCTGATCTGGAACAGGGCCTGCGAGGAACTGACCGGATATTCCGCTTCTGAGATGATCGGAACTGCTGACCAATGGAAACCCTTTTACAGTTATGAACGGCCTGTTCTGGCCGACATCGTCATGGACGGCAGCCCTGAGAAGTTGCCGGCATTATATCCGGTATCGTCCAAGTCCCTTCTTATGCCCCGCGGCCTTCATGCCGAAGGGTGGTACAAAAATATGAACGGCAAAGACCGCTTTATCGTCTTCGATGCGGCCCCCATATACAGCACCTCCGGAGAGGTCGTTGCTGCCATTGAGACCCTTCAGGACATTTCAGAAAGAAAGTTGGCTGAAGAGCAGCTTTTTATGGCTCAGCATGAATGGGAAGAGACCTTCAATACCATTACGGATATGGTGACCGTCCATGACAAGGATTTCAATATCATACAGGCCAACAAGGCCGCTCAAAGGATACTCGGCCTTCCGTTCCTCGAGGTGAATAAGGTTAAATGTTTCGAGTACTTCCATGGCACCGGTTGTCCGCCCGAGGGCTGCCCGAGCTGCCAATGTCTTGTTACCGGAAAGCCCTCCATTGCCGAGGTGTTCGAACCTCATCTGAAGATGCATATTGAGATACAGGCCATCCCGCGTCTGGACAGCAGCAACCAGGTAGTCGGACTGATCCATGTTGTCAGAGACATCACCGAACGTAAAATAGCAGAAGAAAGGATAAAGCAGCACAGCCGGGAAATCCTGTCCCTTGCCGAAGCGTCCAATGTTGTCCTTACGACGACTACCGCTACCGACACCGCCGCGTCCGTGGATTTTCATTCATATATCTGTGACATTGCGCGGAGGGAGTTCAATCTCATCTTTGTCTGGATAGGATGTTTAGAAAAGGAGAGCTTTACCGTTTACCCTGCAGGGCAGTCCGGTTTTGAAGATGGATATTTGTCGAACATCAAAATCACCTATGATGATTCACCGTCTGGAATGGGACCGACAGGCATGGCTGTCAAAACCCGCAGGGCTCAAACTGCAAATGATATCCGGACCGACCCTCTTTATGAGATCTGGAGGCAGGAAGCGCTGAAAAGGGGATTCCATTCTTCAATGGCAGCGCCGCTTATCAATTCTGAAGGCGACGTCATCGGAGTATTAAACCTTTACAGCGACAAAAAAGATTTCTTCAGCAGGGAGCGGATCGAGTTGTTTCAGATATTTTCAAACCAGGTATCAACTGCAATGGAAAACAGGCTGCTTATCGAAAACCTGGAACGAAAGGTGGCTGAAAGGACAAAGGAACTCGAGGATGCGAACCAGGAGCTTCAGACGGTAAACAGGGAACTGCTTCTGCGGCGGGAAGAGGCTGATGCCGCAAGCAAGTCGAAGTCGGACTTCCTGGCCAACATGTCCCACGAGCTGAGGACGCCGCTCAACGCGATCCTGGGTTTCTCCGAGATCATGCTGGCAGATATGGCGGGCCCGCTGACCGAAAAGCAGAAGGAATTTCTGGGTGACATATCAACCAGCGGCAGCCATCTTTTGTCCCTGATAACCGACATCCTCGACCTGTCGAAGATCGAGGCCGGGAAGCTTGAACTTGAGCTGAGCTCCTTCAGTCTTAAGGAACTCGTCGAGGGCTCGCTTGTTATGTTCAAGCAGAAGGCATTAAAGCATGCGATCAGCGTAACGACGGAGATCGACGATACGATAACAGACATCACCGCTGATATGATGAAGCTGAAACAGATCATGGTGAATCTGTTAAGCAATGCCTTCAAGTTCACTTCGGATGGGGGCAGCATCAGTATACGTGCGCGGACAGTCGGGGCAGGTCCTGAGCCGGCCCTTTTCCCCGCAGAGCAGCCCTATGGGGTGCCCCAACAGGAGTTCATCGAGATCACGTTAGCAGATACCGGTATCGGAATATCGCAGGAAGATCTGCTGAGACTTTTTCAGCCTTTCCAGCAGATCGAGACAAGCCTGACCAGAAAGTATGCAGGCACGGGGTTGGGTCTGAGCCTCTGCAGGCGGCTGGTGGAACTCCATGGCGGCAGGATATGGGCCGAAAGCGAACCGGGCAAAGGCAGCAGTTTCGTGTTCACTCTGCCGATGCGACGGTGAATTATTGACTGCCGTGCAGGCACACCTGTTGAAATATTAAGGAGGACAATGTGACAGAGGAAAAAAATCAGAGGATCCTGATAGTTGACGATGAACCGATGAATCTTAAGGTAATCTCTTTCATACTCGAAAACTACGGCTACGCCTATGAGACCGCAACAAACGGAAAAGAGGCGCTTGAAAAGGTAAAAACTTTTTCTCCGGACCTGATCTTCCTTGACATCATGATGCCCGAGATGGACGGGTATGAGGCCTGCCGGAGGATAAAAGAAGACCCTTCGAGCCGAAATATCCCCATTGTCATGGTGACGGCGCTTGCGGACAAGGATGCAAGGCTCCTTGGGCTCAAGGCCGGGGCGAACGATTTTCTGTCAAAACCTGTTGACACGGCAGAGCTGATGTTACGGGCAAAGAACCTGCTGAGGATCAAGGAATTTGAGGATTTCCTGAAGCACCATAACGAGCTGCTGGAATCCGAGGTCAACCAGAGGACGGCGCAACTGAGCACTGCCCTTGATGATCTGAAGCGGGTGCATGAGGAGTTGCTGGATTCCAAGGATATTATCAAAAAGGGATATATCGACACGATATACCGCCTGACCATTGTTGCCGAGTTCAAGGATGAAGACACGGGCTCTCATATCAAGCGGATATCTTATTACAGCGATCTTCTGTCCGGGCAGTTGGGCCTGACCGGGGAGGACAGAGAGATATTGACCTATGCAAGTCCGATGCACGACATCGGAAAGGTCGGGATCCCCTCTGACATCATCCTGAAGCCCGCACGGTTGAACACTGAGGAATTCGCCCTGATGAAAACGCATACTACCATCGGCGGCAGGATACTGCAGGGCTCCTTATCGAAATTCCTGCAAATGGCCGAGAGCATTGCGCTGAGCCACCACGAACGCTGGGACGGCGGCGGTTATCCAAAAGGCCTGAAAGGGGAGGAGATCCCGATCGAGGGCAGGATCATGAACATCGTGGACCAGTATGATGCGCTCCGGAGCAGAAGGCCCTATAAACCTCCTTTTGACCATGAAACAACATACAAGATAATTGCCGAGGGTGATGGAAGGACGAAGCCTGAACATTTCGACCCTGACGTGCTGGCTGCTTTCAGGGTCCTTCATAAGCAGTTCGATGAGGTATTTGAGTCGCACAGGGATTAGCCGCGGCCGGTCTGTTCATAACCATAAGGCAGCTGCAGGCATAATCGTTTTCGTCTGATTACTACAGAGACCTTTTCGAAGGTCCGGCAGGTTACTAAGGAGTTCATTAGAAAAGCCTCACAATTAGTCATTCCGGCTTGTCCGGAATCCTTCTGAAAACAAAGATAGATTCCGGACAAGCCGGAATGACAGAATGACTGGGAATGTGTCTTTACTTACGATTTTATTAGTATCTATATGGTTAATTCACAGGTTCTTCAAAATGTTCTGTTCTAATAGAAATATGAAAAGAGAACCCGATCTGACTGATCACAGAAACCTGAACCATTCCAGAAGAGAGGACACTATTATGAAGAGATTGAGACCCCTGATGTTCGCGCTTGTAATGTTTCTTCTTCCCTCCGTTGTTGCTGCAGCCGACCTCGGTATGCTGCGCGTCAGCCTGCTTGAGGGCGAGGTGCTGTTCAGCAATGAAGACACCGGAGACTGGGTACCGGCTTCGGTGAACATGCCCCTTAGGGAAGGGGACAGGCTCTGGGTGCCGGAACGCGGGCGGCTCGAGATCATGTCCCATGACGGCTCAAGCCTCCGTCTTGACGAGAGATCGTCCCTCGAAGTGTTGACCGTTCAGCAGAATTCGGTTCAGTTCTACCTCAATGAGGGGTATATCTATATGAACTTTACCGGCGGCTCGGGCAGTGTTGTCCAGCTCGATACACCGGCAACCTCGGTCAGGACCTATGAAAGGTCGACCTTTATAGTAGAGGTCCAGAGCGATGCCGATACCAGGATAGCTGTCTTTAAGGGTTCTGTTTATGCCGAGTCCAGGTCAGGCAGGACCAGGGTTGCCGGCGGCAAGGCCCTTCGCGTCGAAGGCGACAACACCTATGCAAACCTGACGCCTCTTCCCCCTGTGGATGCATGGGAGCGCTGGAACAGGGACCGTGACAGCAAGGTCTATGACCGGAGATACAGTTCGCGGTACCTCCCTGAAGAGCTTGAAAGCTACTCCTTCGATTTTGACGATAACGGCAAATGGATCTTTTCGAGCGAATATGGTTATGTATGGACACCGACCGCCCATGTGCCGGCCGGCTGGGCGCCTTACCGCAACGGCAGATGGATCCGGGCGGGCAGCGACTATGTCTGGGTGGGGTATGAGCCCTGGGGCTGGGTGCCCTATCATTACGGCAGATGGGCTTCGATAGGTTCCTACGGCTGGTGCTGGGTCCCGCCTGCGAGAGGTTCTGTCCTTTGGGGTCCGGGATATGTGGGATGGGTACATGAGTCTTCTTATGTGGCCTGGGTCCCGCTGGCACCGGGCGAAGTTTATTATGGATATGGCGATTACGGCCCCAACAGCATCAATATAGGCATCAGCTTCAACTTCGGGAACGTAAGGCCGAGATACCGCAATGCCTTTGTCCGTAACGGGTATACCGCAGTCCATCATGACAACTTCATCAGGGGAAGGCATGTGGACCTGCAGATCAGGGATAATCCCTTTTCCCGTGAGCATGCGATATTCGGAAGGCCGCAGGTATCCCCGGAAAGGATGGTATCACGGCCGGTCGTGAGAGAAACAGCTCCCTTCAGACAGCCTCCGCAGCCGATCCGGGATGTCAGGGTAAAAGAATTGAAAAGCGTACGGCCGTTCGTGCGCGAGCAGAACCGGTCTGTTTTTAAGCCTGAGATCGCACCGAAGACCATGCCGGTGAAGATCATCAAAGAGAAGGCCACGCTGGATCCGCTGAGATCGGAAGACCTCATCCGGAGCAGGGCCATCCGGTCAAGAGAAACGATACAGAGACCGGGGACCGATGAAATAAAGGGCAGCGGCAAACCCTTTATACGCCAACAGCCGCAGGTAAAACAGCGCCCGTCCGCCCCGCTGATAGAAAGAAAGGCGCCTGTCGAGAAGCAGTCCGGGGTCGATGAGACGAAAGGCAGCGTCAAGCCGGTGACAAAACAGCCGGCACCGGTAAGGCAGCTTCCGGCCCCGGCCGATAGAAAGAGTTCTGTCGGGAAGCAGATCGAACAGAAGACAGAAAAACCCTCCCCGCAGGATTCAGAAAAGCGTGAAAAGGGCGGGTCATCCCCCGAAAGGGCGAGATAACGGTTATTTCCGTTTTATGATGGGTTTTACGGCGGCATCTCTCTGTGAGCGTTCCATAACGTTACGAAGAGGGATGCCGCTTTTTTCTGCTATCTTTTTGCAGTCCTCATATTCCGGGGAGGACTTGCGGATGGCGCCGTAACGGGAGGTCTTGACCCTGACCGGCCCATGTTCTGTCCGGACTTCCCTGATCTCCCGCTCCATCAATATCCGTGACGCCGCGTAGTATCTTACCCCGATGCTGGTCGTCTCACTCAGGATGATCCCGGTCATCCTGGTCACGTCCTCCTGAGTGCAGAGAACGCTCAGTTTGACCGCAGGCCGCATCTTTTTCATCATGATCTGTGTGAGCCAGACATCGAGGGCGCCTGCCCGGAAAAGCTGTTCAGTGACATACTCGCAGAGCTGCGGGTTCATGTCATCTATGTTCGTCTCAATAACGGTGACCCTGTCGGCGGGAGCCGCCTGTTCTGCAGCACCGATCATGATCCGAAGGACATTCGGCATCGACTCAGGGTCTTTTCCTCCTGCACCGGTACCGATGGTCTCGGGGACGAACGGGGGCAGGCCGCCGAACCCGCGAGCAAGTGTTTTGATAAGTGCCGCACCGGTCGGGGTGGTCATCTCGAACGTTCCGTTGTCAGCATAAACAGGGACTCCCTTAAGCAGTTCCGTCGTTGCCGGCGCAGGCACCGGGAGGGTCCCATGACAGGTCTTCACCCTGCCTCCGCCGAGATTTATCGGGGAGGCATAGACCGCTTCAATACCGAGCAGGTCAAGACCCAGCAGTGTCCCGAAGATATCAATAAAGCAGTCAACAGCGCCGAGCTCATGGAGGTGGATGGAGTTGAACGCTTCTCCGTGGACCCTGGCCTCTGCCTCAAAGAGGGCCCTGAACACGGCAAGCCCCTGCCGTGTTATCGCAGGGGGCAGGCCAGAGGCCCGGATGATCTTTTCAACGTCCTTCCATTTCCGCTGCACAGCAGCACCATTGGTGATATGGACATCGACCTTTGTGGCAGCGATACCGGCCCGCTTCACTTTTATTGCCGAGAGGGTATACCCCTTCAATTTCAGCTTCTTGAGCCGGCGGCCGAGCTCTTCAATCGGGACCCCGGCATCGACAAGTGCCCCCAGGCACATATCCCCGCTGATCCCTGAAAAGCAGTCAAAATAGGCTGTCCTCATATCAATTAGTATTTTATAGGAGAAGCCCCGGAAAAGGAAGTCCGCCTCTGCTGCTTTGCAGAAGGCAGGCGTATTCTGTATCATGTAAGGTATGACACCGGCGTGTATTATCGGGCTGAGCGGGCATTCGGGCTCAGGCAAAACGACCCTTATCGAAAAGGTACTGCCTTTGCTGAAAAGGGAAGGGCTCTCTGTCGGGGTCCTGAAGCATACCTCCCACCACATCCTCTCCCTCGATCAGGAGGGTAAGGATACTGACCGGTTCTACCGGGCGGGAGCTGAGGTTGTGGCGGCACAGGACACAACGCAGATCTTTTCACGGTCGGCCGATCAGGAGGGGGACCTCCTGCATGCCCTTGGCGTCTTCCCCTGCGGGCTCGATCTGGTCATTGTCGAAGGCCATAAGGGCAGCAATATCCCGAAGGCATGGTTCGAATCAAAAGCACCTCAACCGGATGCTCATCAGAATACGGAATATAAAACGGTCATCTGCCGTGACGACCCGGGGCATGTTGAAAAAATTCTGGAGTTCATAAGGAAAGAACTGGAAGCACAGTTTCAGAGAAGGCCGGTCTTTGCGGGTCTGCTGATCGGGGGGAAGAGCAGCCGGATGGGCAGGCCGAAGACCCTGCTTGAGATCAGCGGGACGACCCTTGTTGAGCGTACTGCAGGCATTCTCGCCGGCGTGGCGCCGCGCCTGCTGCTTCTGGGCTCGGCTGAACTGCCCGGGTCATTGCTCCCGGCAGACCGTCTTCCGGATGCAGACGATTCACGGGGACCCCTTTCGGGCATGCTCAGCGCCTTCAGGTGGGCCCCCCAAAGCACCTGGCTGATATCCTCGGTCGATATGCCTCTGATGCGCCGGGAGGCCTGGGAATGGCTGCTGGCCCAGAGAAGGCCGGGGGCCTGGGCTGTCATGCCGCAGCGGGAGGGCTCCGAAAAAGTGGAGGTGACCGGCGCCTGCTATGAACCGATGATATTCGGATATGCAGAATCCCTGGCTCAGAAGGGGATCGCACGGCTCCATGCCATGGCCTCGCATCCGAAGGTCCTCAAGCCAGTGGTCCCGAAGCATCTCGCAGATGCCTGGGGGAACGTCAACACCCCCGACGAATGGGAACGGATCCTCTCAGCAGCCGGTCAGTGAGTAAACGCTCCTTTTTTGTGATCAGCCTGCAGTTTCCTGTAAAGGTCCCGGTCCCTGACCGCAGGGAGGGCAAAGTCTCCCGGTAAGCTCCATTTGTCCCTGAAGGGCAAAAGCTCCGGAGGAACAGAAGTGCCGTCAGCGCCTTTAAAATCGGTCACCCGCAGGCCCTTCCGGTCGGCGATTATGCTGTACTCGCCATCCTCCAGGTTCTTATACGAACCGCCCTCGAATTTTACGACGATCTTCTGCGCCTCTGATGCATGGCAGTCGTCACAGTCCCTGGACTTCCCGGTCGCGTGGGCAATGCGGTCGAGGTTCAGCCAGACCATGGTGTTGCGGTCCTTGTCGTCGAGGTCCCTGACCAGCCCGGTTATGGCATAGGAGTCGTTCGAGAAATAACGCCGGTCGATCGCGGCCTCCGGTCGGTTCCTGAAGATGAGCTGTTTCGACAGTTTGACCTCCTCAGGTTTCACATTCCCCGACGTATGCGGGACCGGATGCACCGGTATCCATATGCCTTTTGGGTTCTTTATCAGCAGCGGCCTGATCGCTTCCACCTGGTAGTCCTGTATCCTTGTGAGCGGGTTCTCAGCCCCGGCAGGGCCGACCGCTGACCAGAAATTAAAGGCATAGCCGCCGATCAGCCGGGTATGACATGCCGCGCAGTCGACGTTCCGGTGAGGTCCTGCCGCGTGTGTTCTGACCACCTGCGCATGGCATTTGTCACAGCTGACGTCCCGCCTCAGGTCAGCATGGGCCTTTGTCTGCCTGTTGGGCTCATGGCAGTCAACACATTCGATGTTGTTTTTCATGTGAACGTCCTGCTGCCGGTTCAGGATCTCTTTGCCGTTATGTCCGGCCTGGGTAAATTCAGCCCTGAGGTATCCGTCCCCCCGTCTCCGCTCCAGCGGGCCGGCATGACAGATAAAGGCCTTTCCGCCGCCATAGCAGGAAAAGGACGAGGGTTTTTTGACGAAGGTATGGGCGATGCTCTGCTCATTTCCCGCTTTCTTTCTGGTGTCGAGATGGCAGTCGAGGCATCCGACATGGCATTTATTGCAGGTCCTCTGGGTGTTATGTGACATCTTTTCAGAAAGACGGGCCGTTGAATGTTCATTATAATAATTCATGTTCTCGGTGGTGAAATTGTCCTGGCCGGGCCTGGTGAGCTGCCCGGTCCAGAGACCGCAGCTCTGCGGTCCTGCCGGCCCGGTCCAGGCCCTGTACTGGCTCTGGGTGTGGGCCCCTGCTGCACCGCCCATCGGGCTTTTCAGAAAGCTCTGCACGATGTCCGTATGGCACTTCCCGCAGGTCTGTTCCGCAATAACAGGGTTGAAGGCGAAGGTCAGGGGATTTTTGTCCTGCAGGAGGAGCAGGTTGTAAGCGGGATTGTCCCTGAGCCGTCCGTCGGCCTGTACCTTAGGAAGCAGGTGGGTCGACCGGTTTGTGCCTTCCGGTCTCAGCTCCTTCCAGGCTTCGCGGTCCTTGGCGGGCATGCTGTTTCTGTTTATGACATTGAACTTTGGGTCGGACAGGCGGGCAGATACGACGCCCTGGTGTGCTTCATCCTTCAGCGCTGCCCGGGGATTGCCGAGATGACAGTCCGTGCATGCCGCCTGCATCCGCGTCTGCTGCCTGACCGCTTCCTCGGTCAGGTAGAACTGCGGCGCCCCTTGTTCGGATATCCTTGCCCTGTCCCCGTGGCAGAGGACGCAACTGTCCCCGCCTGAGGAGGCAGGGGCTGCGAAGACTGCAAGGACAGACAAGACCAGCAGAGAAATGTGTCTGACACCTGATACTGCCCGACCGTTCTTCTTCATCTGCTCCTCCCCGGATGCATTATTCAATAACTGAGCTCCATATTTGATTATACCGCGATATGCCTGTTTTTGAGCGCTTTTTTGAGGTCCCCGGAATATGATTATTATCATAGAAATAGATCTATATTCTGGTAAACTATAATTACCATGTTAAAAGAAGGATGCCCAGGAAGCACAGAGATCAGGAGCCCTTATCCGCAGGACATCACCTGCTTCTGGTGCTCGGCAAACAACGAGATCTGGTCTGATGAGACCGAGACCCAATGCAAGGGCTGCGGGAAGAAGATCACGAGGGACCCGGCCCCGTCCTGCCTTGAATGGTGCCCTGCGGCGAAAGAATGTGTAGGGGCCGAGAAATATGAGAGATTCATGCAGGCGTGCAACAGACGAGATAAGTAAAATATTTCCTGAGAGCTGTCAGTCCATAAAAAAAGCCCCTTCGGATGAAGGGGCTTCTGTTTTTTGCAAAGATCTAAGGACTTCTGAATAAGACCCTGTTAAGCCTTTGCCACCTTGACAGCCTTTGGACCCTTCGGGCCGTCTTCGACCTCAAAGGTGACTGCCTGGCCTTCTGCAAGGGTCTTAAAGCCGCTTGCTTCGATCTCGGAGTAATGTACGAAGACATCTCCTCCGTCTTCCTTGGTGATGAAACCAAATCCCTTGGCCTCGTTGAACCACTTCACGGTACCTTTCTGCATACTGCTGTTCCTCCTGAATGATATTTTGAATATTTCAGAGTTTTGCAATAAAAAAACCGCAAAGTCTAAAGTCTTTGCGGTTGCATGGTAGAGCTGCATCGTATTACAAAAACTTCTGAAACTTCACTTCTTTTATATCATACCCCCGGCGAAAAAAGCAAGATGTCCCTGCAAGGGGCCGGGACGCCATTGAGCAGGCCCGCAGGTGTTACGCCGGTCCCTTCATCTCCTGTATAATAGTTCATTATGACGGGCCTTGAGCAGGAACTCGAAACAGCAGAACGGCAGCACCGTTCAAAGAAGGTCATTATCTTCTTTCTGCTGCTTTGCGCGGTCACCGGTATCATGGGGGGTGGGGTCTACTGGATGCTCCTCGATCTGCCGAAGGTCAATGCGATCGGTGAATATGTCCCGATGGAGTCCTCCAGGGTCTTTTCGGCCGACAGGAAGGTCCTGGCGGAATTCTACTATGAACGCAGGACCTTTGTTCCGCATTATAAGATCCCGGACCAGGTGAAGAAGGCCTTTATCGCGATCGAGGACGCACGCTTCTACCATCATCCGGGAGTTGATGTCATCGGGACGATCCGGGCCCTGGTCCACGACATCAGGGTGGGCGGCATGGTCCAGGGCGGCAGCACCATAACCCAGCAGCTTGCGAAGATGCTCTTTCTGAAACCCGAGAAGTCCTTCAGCAGGAAGATCAAGGAGGCGGTCATCTCCCTTCAGATCGAGAAGCGGTACACCAAGGACGAGATACTCGGCATATACCTTAACCAGACCTATTTCGGCACGCGGTCCTTCGGTATTGAGGCTGCGGCACAGACCTATTTTGGAAAGCAGTCAGCGGACCTTACCCTTGGCGAGGCCGCACTGCTTGCTTCGCTCCCGAAGGCCCCTTCCCAGTATTCACCGTTCAAGAACCCCCAGAGGGCCAGGGACCGGCGTGCTGTGGTCCTTGCGGCAATGCTCAGACACAAGTTCATCGACGGGGACCAGTACAGGGAGGCGCTTCTGACGCCTCTGCCGTCGGCCCCCCATTTCAGGAAATATGAGGCCCCGTATTTTGTCGAGATCCTCCGGCAGAGCCTCGAACATAAATTCGGCCAGGAGATCTATACCGCAGGCTACAGGATCTATTCGACGATCGATTCAGGCCTGCAGCATGCGGCAGAGGCAGCGCTCGAGCAGGGGGTGAAGAACGTAGAAAAAAGGGTAAAACCGGGTATCCAGGCCGCTCTGGTGGCGGTCGATATACGGACCGGGCATATAAAGGCGCTGGTCGGCGGGTTCGATTTCTGGGAGAACCAGTATAACCGGGCGACGCAGGCCCTCCGGCAGCCCGGCTCTGCCTTCAAGCCGTTCGTCTATGTTACGGCCCTGGAGGGGGGGATGACCTCCGAGGACCTTGTCCTGGACAGCCCGATATCCTTTAAAGGTGCACGCCCCGGGCAGCCCTGGACCCCGAAGAACTATGACGGGAAATATCATGGGGCCGTCACCCTCAAGACCGCTCTGTCGCGCTCCCTCAACGCTGCCACGGTCAGGCTTACCAGCAAGGTCGGGATCGATAATGTCATCTTCACCGCACGCAAGCTCGGCATCACGAGCGATCTTCAGCCGTATATGCCGATCGCCCTGGGGGCCTCGGATGTCACGCTCTTAGACATGGTCGGCGCGTATGCATCCTTTCCGAACGGCAAAAAGCCGGCCCTGATATCCTACAACAAGATCGAGAACCGGGAGGGCATTGCGGTTGAGGAGGTCTATCCTGAACTGACCGGGATACTGGAGGAGGGGGTGGTCGCGGAGCTCAGGAAGATGCTCCGGGCCGTTGTGACGGAGGGGACAGCCGTGCGTGCAAAGGCGGTCGGCCGCAGTGTCTACGGCAAGACCGGGACGACAAATGATTATACCGATGCCTGGTTCATCGGATTTGACGACAGGCTGGTCGTCGGGGTCTGGGTCGGCAGGGATAACCACAAGCCGATCGGGCCGAAGGAGACAGGCTCCTCAGCCGCACTGCCGATCTGGATCGAATTCATGAAACAGGCGGAATAAAAAAAGACGCATAGCGCATAGTGCAAAGAGCAAAGAGCGTAGAGCATAGAGCAAAGAGCAAAGATAATTCTTAATTTTGAATTCTTGATTTTGAATTGTGGAAATAACACGCAGTGTTACGTTAATTAAGAATAAAGAATTAAGAATTAAGCAAAAAAGGCCCGCATGCCTCGTGGCACGCGAGCCTTGTTTTAAATCGGGTCAGTGTTTAATGAGCCTTTGGCTTGGGTTCCTCTTTCGGTTTTGGCTCATCTTTTTTTACGGCGTCCTTCTTATCCTCAGCAGGCTTTCCGGCTCCGGTCTCCTTAGACGTCTTTGCCAGGGCCTCTTTCTTTATCTCGACCGTATAGGTCTTTTTCAGCTCATCGACATATTTGTCAAAGGCCTCTTTCTGCCTCTCGCCCGAAAGCCTTTGGCTGATAAGTTCCTTTATCCTGTCGAATTCGATTACCGGACCAGTCTTCTTGTCGGTCACCTTTATGATGTGATAGCCGAAGTTCGACTTGACCGGGGCGCTTGTCTCGCCCTTTTTCAGCGCTGCGGCAGCCTTCTCAAACTCAGGGACCATCTGCCCCTTCGAGAAATATCCGAGGTCGCCGCCGTTCTTGCCCGAGCCCTTGTCAATGGACTCCTTCCTGGCTATGTCCTCGAACTTTTCGCCCTTTTTCAGACGGCCGGATATTTTCAGGGCCTCTTCCTCTGTCTTGACCAGGATGTGGCTGGCCTTTATCTGGCTGGTCGTTGCAAAGTCTTCCTTGTGCTTATCGTAGTATTCACGGACCTCCTGGTCGGAGACCTTTGACCGGGACATGATCTCCTTCTCAAGCAGCTCCGAAACCAGGGTAAGCTTCTTGAACTCCTCAACCTTTTTGGTGAAATCAGCGGACTTGTCGAGGCCTTTTTTCAGGGCCTCCTGATAAAGGATCTCTTTCTTGATCAGTTCATCAAGAAATTTCTCCCTGCCTTTTTGGTCCGCAAAGATCTGCTGGGCATAATCAGGGAGGGACTTCAGGTCGCGCTCGAGGTCGGCATCGGTAATGACCGCACTGCCAACCTTTGCCAGAACGGCCCCCTTCTGCTCCTTTGACCCGGCCGGCTGCTTGTTGCACGCAACCAGCGCTCCAAGGATAAGGATAGCGATAAACATTCTTTTCATAATATGGTCCTCCGGATTGATATGATTTCCAAACTGCTTTGGTCCTCTTTTATAGCATACATTTCGCAGGTTTTGTAAGTCGTTTTGACAAAAAAAGTGTTTTTGTGATAACTTTAAAAGTTATATGAGAAATTACGATAATTCACGGAAACTCTTCAAACGGGCCAGCCGGGTCATCCCCGGAGGGGTAAACAGTCCGGTGCGCGCCTTCAGGGCGGTCGGCGGCAACCCTCTTTTCATTGAACGGGCAAAAGGTTCGCGGATATTTGATGCCGACGGCAATTCCTATATTGATTATGTCCTCTCCTGGGGGCCGATGATCCTGGGACATGCAAACCCGGTCGTGCTCGCTGCCCTGAAAAAGGCCCTGGCAAAAGGCACAAGCTACGGGGCCCCGACGGCCCTTGAGATAGAGCTCGCAGAGCTCGTCCTTAAGATCTACCCCTCTATGGACAAGGTGCGGATGGTGAATTCCGGCACCGAGGCCACGATGAGTGCGATCCGCGTTGCACGCGGCTTTACCGGCAGGGACAAGATCATCAAATTTGAGGGCTGTTATCACGGCCATGCCGACGGACTCCTGGTCAAGGCAGGCTCAGGAGCGGCGACCTTTGGTGTTCCGGACAGCCCCGGCGTTCCGGAATCCTATGCCCGAAATACCGTTACCCTTCCGTTCAACGATATCCCCGCATTAAAGAAGACGATAGAAAAGCAGTGGCGGGAGATCGCCTGCGTTATCATCGAGCCGGTGGTCGGCAACATCGGGTGTGTACTGCCCCGTCCCGGCTATCTTGAGGCCCTCAGGAAACTGACGAAGGCCCACGGGATCGTCCTTATCTTTGATGAGGTGATGACCGGGTTCCGGGTGGCATTTGGCGGCGCCCAGGCCCGTTATGGCATCAAGCCTGACATGACCTGTCTTGGCAAGGTCATCGGAGGCGGGCTTCCTGTCGGGGCATACGGCGGCAGGAAAGAGATCATGTCGATGGTATCTCCCGAAGGACCGGTCTATCAGGCAGGGACCCTGTCCGGCAATCCGCTGGCAATGACCGCCGGAATCACAACGATAAAGGAGCTCTCAAAGGCGGGGGCATACAGGGACCTGGAGAAAAAGGCCTCCCAGCTCGAGCGCGGTCTTAAGGATGCTGCTAAAAGGGCAGGCGTCAGGACCAGGTTCTATCGCGCGGGAAGCATGTTCTGCACCTATTTTGCCGGGGCAGAGATCGTTGATTATCAGACCGCCAAAAGCGCCGACGCGACGCTCTTCGCGCGGTTCTTTACCGCCATGCTCCAGAGGGGAGTGAACATTGCCCCGTCCCAGTTTGAAGCAGGGTTCATGTCCCTTGCACATTCCGAAAAGGACATCGAGCAGACCGTTGCGTCGGCCTATGATGTCCTGAAAAAGCTGTAACTCGTAATAAGAAAATAAAGAAGCGCTTAACTGTATTTAAGGGAGGTTTTTTCGATGCTCAATCCGTTTAAGATGTTCAGTAATTTACTCACCTGGTTCAGCGAAAAGGTGTCGGCCAAGGTAAAGATCATGCTGGCGGTCGGCATGCTCATGTTCATCATCCTGATGGGCTACGTCGCTTACCGGATCAATGATTATTTCGAGAACGACCCGCAGGCCTGCATGACCTGCCATGTCCATGATGACGCCAACAATGCCTGGCATGTCAGCGAGCATAAGGACGTGAACTGTCATGAGTGCCATCATTCGACAAAGAAGGACCAGGTCATCCAGATGTACCGTTTTGTCTTTATGGGCGTCAAGTCGGTTGCCCCGAGGCATGGCGAGGTGATCGTAGCCTGGAAGATCTGCTATTCCTGCCACTGGGAAGGGAACAAGAAATTCCCGAAGGCAAAGCTGATGAACAACTCACAGCTTCATTCAAAACATGTGTTCATGGAAAAGATAGAGTGCGTCAAGTGCCACGGCTACAAGATCCATCAGTTCACTGCCGAACCCCGGTTCTGTGTCAAATGCCACGAGGGCAGGGAGGTCCATGGCATCGGCATGGAGGCGCTGGCCTGCCTGAATTGCCATACGGACAGGACAAAGGACCTTAAGCCCGGCAGGAAGAAATGTCTCTATTGCCACGGCAGTGAGAAGAACCGTCAGGAACTGCTTGCCGACGGAACGCTGGATGTCACGCATTATAAGCCTGACGAAAAGACGATCAAAAAGGCGATCAAGATCGTGGTGCCCGACAATGCCCCGATGCAGTTCGACTGCTATCAGTGCCATAAGCCTCATAAGACGGCCCGGCCGGACTGGGGCAACTGCAAGACCTGTCATCCCAACACGGCCACGGTCGGCAAGCATGCGATGCATATCGACATGGGCCTGAAATGCAAGGACTGCCACAAGCCTCACATCTGGAAAGTGACGCCTGAGCAGGCGAAGAAGGACTGCGTGAAGTGTCATGAATATAAGGACCCCAAGACCTTTATATCACAGTAACTGAACAGTATCAGAGGGGCAGACCGGATAATCGGGCTGCCCCTTTTTTTTGACGATTTTTATCGGCTTTGCTGTATAATTAGTAAATAAATAAAATCGCAAAACGAGGTGCGCTCAATGAAGAACCATGTTTTCAGGCCGTTACTCGTAGTGATCGGCCTTGTTGTTCTGGTCCTGCTGATCAGGCCGTTCTATGTGCCGAAGGATTTCGGCGTACATGAACGCGGGTACATGTATGGCTGGTACCGTCAAAGCAATACCGAAGACTGGAAAAAAGTGAAGGTCAAATACCAGGGCTCTGAGTATTGCAAGGACTGTCATGCCGACAAGCTTGAAAGCATCTCCCAGTCTCCTCACATGATCATCCAGTGCGAAAATTGCCATGGTCCCGCACTTGATCACCCGTCTGACCCCGAGAAGCTGACGATCGACAGGAGCAGGGGGCAGTGCCTGCGCTGCCATGCAAAACTGTCCTACCCGAAGAGCAGCAGGGCGGGCATCAAGGGCATAGACCCTGACACCCATAATGCCGATACCGAATGTGTCTCATGCCATAACCCGCATAAGCCTTCCCTGGAGGGACTGAAATGATATCACGGAGAGATTTATTAAAGAAAGCAGGCAAGGCAGTAGCCGGGGCCTCCATATCCCTTGCAGCGATAGAGTTCCTGAGCCCGGCGCGGGTCCAGGCCCTGAAGGCGGACAAGGCGGTCCGCTGGGTATTTCTGGTCGATACCTACAAGTGTGTCGGCTGCGGCCTGTGTGTCAAGGCCTGCAAGAACGAGAACGAGATCCCGTATGACGCCAATGTCACGCGTACCTGGGTGGAACGGTATGTCATCACCAGCGACGGCAAACTGCATGCCGATTCCCCGAAGGGCTGCCGGGACGGGTTCACCACCAGCAAGATCGATGTCGGGATGGGAAAGTTGCAGGACATCAAGAACGAGGACATCAAAAAGGCCTTCTTTGTCCCGAAGCTCTGCAACCAGTGTGAGAACCCGCCCTGTGTTCAGGTCTGTCCTGTCGGTGCGACCTACCAGGCCCCGGATGGGGTTGTGCTTGTCGACAGGACATGGTGTATCGGCTGCGGCTACTGCATCATGGCATGTCCGTATGGTGTGCGGTTCTTTCATCCCAAATACCATACTGCGGAAAAATGCAATTTCTGCTATCACCGCATAAACAAGGGGCTCAAGACCGCCTGCGTTCAGGCCTGCCCGTTCGGGGCGCGCCAGATAGGGAACATGAAAGATCCGGATGACCCCGTAACCAAGATCATCACGACCGAACGAGTGGGCATTCTGAAGAGCGAATTCGGAACGAAGCCCCAGGTATTTTATATCGGGCTGGACGAGGAGGTAAAATAAGATGGTACATGGAGAAATCTGGACCTTAAAAGAGCTCTTTGTCACACCGAACGAATATATCTACTGGAGCGTGCAGATCGTCATGTATCCCTTCATGACCGGGCTGGTTGCCGGGGCGTTCGTGCTTTCCTCGCTCTATCATGTCTTTGGCATCAAGGAGCTGAAGGACATCGCACGTTTTGCGCTTGTCTTTTCCTTTGCACTCCTGTTTGCCGCCCCCATGCCCATCATCCTGCATCTGCAGCATCCGCTTCGGGGGATCAATGTCATGATGACGCCCCATTTTACATCGGCGATCGCTGCCTTCGGAATCGTCTTTTCGGGCTATGGCGCGATCGTCGCATCCGAGCTCTGGTTCCTTTACCGGAAGCATTTTGTGGAGCAGTCCCTGTTGCTGAAAGGGAAGCAGGACCGGAGCCTCGGCGAGAGCCTGCTGTACCTTATCTTTACCGTGCTCACCCTGGGGTCCTTCGACATCACTGAAGAGGCCCAGCACAGGGATGAGAAGGCGATAAAGGTGCTGGCCGGCATCGGTATCCCGGTCGCCTGTTTTCTGCACGGCTATGCCGGCTTCATCTTCGGCTCGGTCAAGGCCAACGCGCTCTGGATGACGCCCCTGATGCCGGTCATCTTCATCATGTCGGCGGTCGTCTCGGGCATTGCGCTCTGCATGCTCACGTATATCGCGACCATGGAGATCAGGAAGTTCCTGGCCTGCAGGCAGCAGTCTCCGTCCTATTCACCCGAGTGCCGTGAAGAGATAAAGAGCGTCGAGGTCAAGGTCATCCAGATGACCGCGAAATACCTCCTGTTCTTCCTGATCTTTGCCATAAGCCTTGAACTGCTCGATCTTATCTTCAGGGGCTACACCGCCACGAAATCCTGGGATGTGCTCAGAAGCGTCATCTACGGCAAGGATTTCACCTCCATTTTCATCCTGCAGTACGGACTCGGGAACTTAATTCCGTTCATTATTTTCCTGACCCCCGGCCTTACCATCCGGCGGGCGGTCGTCGGGGTCCTCTTCGTCATGTTCGGCGTCTTCATGATGAGATGGAATGTTGTTATCGGCGGCCAGGCCTTTTCCCTGACCTTCAACGGATATATGCATTATCACCTGCCTATCATCCCGCATGACTGGGAAACGCTCAAGGAAGGCCTTTTCGGGGCACTAGGGGTCTTTGTCATGCCGTTCGTCCTCTTCTATTTCCTTACCAAGATATTCCCGATCTTCGGTCTCAAGGAATCGCATTAGCAGTGTATGAAGACAGCATCGTCTCCCTGCCTTTTTCCGATAAGGCAGGGAGTTTTTTTTTATGGGGTCGTGAAAAAGGCGGTATGCGCTCATGATCTTTCCTGAAGAGGACAGCCGTGAACGGGCAGATGCTTACCGTGTGCTGGCGGATCTTTTTTCGAGGCCGCCCCGGCAGGACCTGCTGATAAAGGTGAGGGCGGACCTTGAGCTCGATTCTCAGGAGTCCGAATACGAGATCAGCAGCGATTTCAATGACCTGTTCCTTATCCCGCAGGGCAGGGTCCTGCCGCTCGAATCGGTGTTCGTTGGTTCAGACCCTGTCGGCACACGCTATGCCCTGATGCAGTTCTATACCCAGGCCGGTCTGACGATCGATGAGGAATTCCGTTTTATACCTGATCACCTCTCCCTCGAATTTCTCTTTATGTCCTACCTGATCGGGACCGGCAATACCCCGCTGCAGGAGGATTTTCTGGATGAGCATATCCTGCGCTGGGTCCCGGCCTTCTGCGAAGAAGCGGCACAGTATGCGCAGACAGGTTTTTACCGCGAGATCGCAGACCTGACGAGTGCGTTCGTCCTGAAGGAATACCAGGGGTTTGAATAGGAGATGACGCCATGGGCATGAATCTTTTTTCGAAGGATTACCTTCAGGCCTGGTCTGTCGGGCTGGGCCTGGTCATATCGACCTTTGTCGGTCTTGGGATCGGCTACTGGCTTGACCGGTGGCTCAATACCTCCCCCTGGCTGACGATCATATTTCTCATCCTCGGCATCATCTCAGGGTTTCGGGACCTTCTGAGGATGGCGCGGCGGCAGGACAATGGACCTGATCCAAAAGATCATTAGACGCTCGGTCCTGGTCCTGGTCCCCCTGGCGGCTGCCTCCTCCCTCATCGAATGGTGGCGCTTCCCCCTGGGGGTCCTGGCCGGGGGAGGGCTTGCCCTGGCCAATATCAAGGGGCTTGCCTGGGCGGTGCAGGGGCTTCTGGGTACGCAGCGGGCCACCCTCGGCATGCTTTTTTTCAGTCAGTTCCGGTTCTTTGCGCTCTTTATCATCCTTGCGCTGCTCGCCTCTTTCAGGCTGGTCAACATATACGGCGTTTTCGCCGGATTTACGGTTGTCTTTGGTGTTGTGATGGTCGAAGGGTACCGGCACGCGAAAACAGGCTGATGCCCTGCAGTAACGGACGTGCCGCATGTCGGAAAGACGCAGGGGCCGGGAACTTGCAATATATTCCCAAACATGCAATTATGTAGTGTCTACGAATTTATCGGAGGGATGACAGGAACGGTGGTCAAATCAAATCTGCTCAGAGGAAGTCTGCTGGTATCGATCGTCGCCGTTATATTCCTTCCTCTGTATACCTTTCTTTTTCTTCACCCGTCGTTCGACCATCTGCTTGCCGGGAAGACCGAAGAGGAGGCTGTTCGGTTCGCCAGTCATCTTGCTGCCATGCTGCTCCCGGAGGACCATCCGCTCACCAGGAAAGTCGTCACCGACCACTTCCGGCATGAGATCGAGATGGCATCACGGGACATGCAGCTGGTCAAGGTGAAGCTCTTCGCTCCTTCCGGAGAGATCATCTATTCCACGGACCCGAAAGAGATCGGGGAAATGAACAGCAAGCGATATTTTCACGATATCGTTGCGGCCGGGAGGACCTATAGCCAGATCGTCAAGAAATCGGGTCAGTCCCTGGAAGGCCAGAAGATGGTGCGCGATGTTGTCGAGACCTATGTGCCGCTGATGCGCCAGGGCAGGTTCATCGGTGCCTTCGAACTCTACTATGACATCACCAGCAGCAAGGAGAAACTCGCCAGGCTCCTTACCGAGTCTTCTATCATTGTCTTTACGGTCGCTCTGGGTCTGCTTGCCGGCGTGATCATCAGCACCGTGAGGGCCAGACGGAGCATCCTGGCCTGCGGTGTGGCTGAAGAGGAATTAAGGAAGCACCATGACCACCTTGAGCAGCTGGTGGAGGAGCGGACTCGCCGGATCGAGCAAGAGATGCAGGAGAAACGGCAGGTCGAGTCCTCCCTGCAAGACACGGAGGCGAAGTACCAGTCTCTGGTCGAATCGACCGAGGACTCGATCTATCTCGTGGACAGGGACTACCGGTATCTGTTCATGAACAAGAAGCATATGATGAGGATGGGGATGCTCCCCGGGCAGTACCTCGGCCATTCCTATACCGAATTCCATCTCTTCGAGGAGGCCGCCCGGTTCAGGGAGAATGTCGACCGGGTCTTTGAAGAAGGGAAGTCGCTGCAGAACGAGCATAAAAGCAGGCGGGATGACCGCTATTTCCTTCAGACCCTGAGCCCGGTAACAAATGATGACGGCGCGGTCATTGCCATAACGGTCGTCTCGAAGGACATCACGGACCGCAAACAGATGGAAGAGGAACTGAGGTCTCTGTCCCTGACCGATTCCCTGACAGGCCTTTATAACCGCAGGGGGTTCCTCGCCCTGACCGAGCAGTATTTCAAGATCGCCCAGCGCATGAAAAACAGGGTGTCGGTCCTGTATGCCGACCTTGACGACCTCAAGGTCATTAATGACAACCATGGCCATCAGGAAGGCGACAAGGCATTGATCGAGGCCGCGGGCGTCCTGAGGGAGACCTTCAGGGAATCGGATATCGTCGCCAGGATCGGCGGAGACGAGTTCGTGGTCATGCCGGCAGCCCTGGGCAATGCAACCATACAGTCGGTCATCGAAAGGTTCCAGGCCAACATTGCGGCCGCAAATGCCCGGGAAGAACGGACCTACCGGCTTTCGATCAGCTTTGGTTTTGCCGAGTATGACCCGGCTCAGCCCTGTTCCGTGGAGGAGCTCCTGGCGCGCGGCGACCGGATGATGTATGAACACAAAAAGGGAAAGAACCATCGGGGGTAAAAGAAGGAAGCCGGATAAGTGAATTTATTAACCCGGCAATTGGATATCCTAATCTGTCATCCCCGGGCTTAAAGCCCCTACTGTTGGCTTGTCGGGGATCTTTCTTTGTTTTCGGAGAGATTCCGGATACCCAAACATCGGGCACAAGCAAGCCGGAATGACAAAGTTAA
>SCQH01000024.1 GCA_004321925.1 Nitrospirota bacterium
CCCTACGGTTGCCAGAAAGGTCTACGACGTTACCGGAGCAGGGGATACGGTCATTGCGGCCTTTACTCTGGCCCACGCTGCGGGAGCGGCGATGGAGGAGGCAGCGGTCATTGCCAATCACGCTGCCGGGGTTGTCGTGGCCGAGGTGGGGACCGCGGTTGCCACTCCCGGCCAGGTCATGGAATCATTCCTGTGAGCAGGGTAAGGGCTGTCGCGCTTTACTCAGGGGGACTTGACAGCACCCTGGCCATACTGGCAGTGATGAGGCAGGGGATCGAGGTCAAGGCGGTCACGTTCCTGAACCATTTCGGCTGTGAAATCTCCGACAAGTCATCCTGTTCGAAAGATCCTTTTTCTGCAGCCACGAAGTTCGGGTTCGAGGTGAAGCTCTGTCATCTCTCGGAAAAATTCATCGATATCGTCAAGAATCCGAAGTTCGGACATGGGAAGAATATGAACCCCTGCATGGACTGCAGGATCCTGATGCTGAAAGAGGCGAAGGAATTCATGCTGATGACCGGCTCTGAATTCATCATTACCGGAGAGGTCATCGGACAGAGGCCGATGAGCCAGAGGCGGGATGCCCTGGACATCATAGACCGGGAGGCAGGGCTCCGGGGGCTGGTCCTGAGACCTCTGAGCGCAAAGCTGATGAAGCCGACCCTCGCTGAAGAGAGAAACATCGTCGACAGGGAACTGCTCTTCAATTTTGGCGGCCGCACGCGGAAGCCGCAGATGGCGCTTGCCCGGGAATATGGATTGACAGAATATCCGGCTCCTGCGGGGGGGTGCCTGCTCACCGAGCCGAATTATTCGTTCAGATTACGTGAACTGCTCAGGCATGATCCGTCACCCTCCCTGACCGACCTTCATCTTTTGCGGCTCGGACGGCATTTCAGGCTCAATCAGGGCTGTAAGGTCATCGTCGGAAGGGATAAGTCAGAGAACGAAAAAATGCTCGCCCTGGCTGACGCAGGGACAGTTCTGCTCAGGGTGCCCGGGTACGGAAGTCCTGTTGCACTGGTTGCCGGACCCATCACCGGGGCTGACCTTGCAACGGCAGCCTCGCTCTGCGCCAGATATTCAGATGCGCGCGGCTTGTCCGTAGTTGACGTGATCGTTTCTCAGGGGGGTTCTGAACAGGTCCTGCAGGTTGCACCGGCATCTGCCGGGTTGGTAGAGGAACTCATGCTCGATATGGCCAGAAAGAGCCGGATCGGGCTGCCTGCCTGAGTTTTCGAAGCCTTCTGAACGGTCATTTCCGGCCGGTTACATCAGCCCCCTCTTTCTTGACTTAGCAATATTTACTCGGATAAGATATTACGTATCATCGATATAACCCTGTTGAGATCCTGATGCAGATACCCGGGGATATTCAGAAAGGCAGCGGAAATGAAGGTAGCTCTTGGCAGTGATCATGCCGGATATGGTCTGAAGGAAGTCATCAAGGAAGTGCTGAAAGATCTCCAGGTGGATGTTGTTGACTGCGGAACTGACAGCCTTGAATCTGTTGACTACCCTGACTTTGGGGGGAAGGTTTCAGGCCTGGTATCATCCGGCGAGATCGAAAAAGGCATCCTCATCTGCGGCACAGGGCTCGGCATGTCAATGGTAGCAAATAAGTTCCCTCATGTTCGGGCCGCGCTCTGCAACGATCTTTTCTGTGCAAAGATGAGCCGAATGCATAATGATGCCAATATCCTGGTGATGGGCGGCCGCATCATCGGCAGGGACCTTGCCGCGGAGATCGTTAAGGTATGGCTGGCAACCCCGTTTGAGGGCTCACGCCACCTTCAGAGAATAAATAAAATACAGAAGATAGAGGAAGACATTAATATCCATGGCAACTGACAGGCTTGAGATAACCGATCCCATCGTCTTTGATGCAATCAGGAATGAGCGAAACAGGGAGCATGAGAAGATCCTCCTGATAGCCTCAGAAAATTATGTCAGTGCGGCAGTGCTTGAGGCCCAGGGGTCGGTGTTGACCAATAAATATGCCGAAGGCTATCCCGGCCGCCGGTATTATGGCGGCTGCGAGTATGCAGACGTCGTCGAAACGGTTGCAATTGAACGGGCAAAGGCGTTATTCGGGGCCGAGCACGTTAATGTGCAGCCCCATTCCGGGTCGCAGGCGAACATGGCGGTCTATTTCTCGATGCTGAAGCCGGGAGACAGGATCCTCGGGATGAACCTCAGCCACGGCGGGCATCTGACCCACGGGGCATCAGTGAACTTTTCCGGCATGCTGTACAAAAACCTGCCTTACGGTGTCAACAAGGACGGCTATCTGGATTATGACAATGTCAGGAAGCTTGCTCAGGAGCACCGTCCGCAGATGATCGTCGTTGGCGCCAGCGCGTATTCCCGGACAATAGATTTCAAGGCATTCGCTGATATCGCTCATGAGGTTGGTGCATATCTTATGGCGGACATCGCCCATATATCCGGACTGGTAGCTGCCGGGCTGCATCCCTCTCCGGTACCCCATGCCGACTTTGTGACAACCACAACGCACAAGACGCTGCGCGGGCCCCGCGGGGGCATGATCATGTGCAGGGGCGACTATGGCAAGGCCATCGATAAGATGATCTTCCCCGGAATCCAGGGCGGCCCTCTGGTGCACACCGTCGCTGCAAAGGCCGTAGCCTTCAAGGAGGCCATGACTGAGGATTTCCGCAGATACCAGAAGAATGTTGTCGAAAACGCCAGCGCGCTTGCCGGACGACTCATGACGCATGGCTTCAGGATCATCTCCGGCGGGACCGATAACCATCTTATGCTGGTTGACCTTACCAGCAAGGGCATTACCGGAAAAGAGGCTGAAGAGGCGCTGGACAAGGCCGGTATTACCGTTAACAAGAATGCCATCCCTTATGACGAGAGGCCTCCTGCGGTCACGAGTGGTATCCGGTTGGGGACCCCGTGCGTTACGACCCGGGGGATGGGGGCGGACGACATGATCGTGATCGGTGACCTGATAGCATCGGTCATAGCCGGCAGCACTGATCAGGCGGTGATCGGCGCATGTGCCGAAAAGGTCAGGACACTCTGTGACCGGTTCCCGATCTACCGCTGAGAAGAGGTTGTTCTCTCTTCGTAAGATCGTATGAAGTGTCCGTTCTGCGACGGCGTTGAAGACCGGGTCATCGATTCACGGACCAGCAAAGAAGGGGATGCCATCCGCCGCCGGAGGGAATGCCTGAAATGCGGGGAGCGGTTCACCTCTTACGAACGGGTTGAAGAGGTCGTACCGATGGTCGTCAAGAAGGACGGCAGGCGTGAACCGTTCGATATGGGGAAGATCAAGTCCGGCCTTCTGATATCCTGCAAAAAGCGGCCCATCGGGACCGACCAGCTGGATGCCATCGTGGGGACCATTGAGAAGAAACTTGTCGGACTTGGGGTCAAAGAGGTGCAGAGCACCTGGATCGGGGAACAGATCATGGCAGAGCTTAAAGACCTTGACAAGGTAGCCTATGTCAGATTTGCTTCGGTATACCGTCAGTTTAAGGATATCAATGACCTGATGGATGAGGTCAAGACCCTTTTTGAGCAGAAAGACAAAAGGCATCCTTAATTGTCCTGCCAAGACTTTCCCTTTGCCCGTGTTGGCATAATTCCTGCTGACAATTTAACGAGATCACAGCCATGGTACCATGGCTACTGCAGTATGTTTAAGGGGCACAGAGGTAGCACATGAGTCGAGAGATCATATGAATGATGAAGAGTTTGAACTTCTCCGGGGACTGGTCAGCAGAGAGATCGGAATAGTCCTGAAAGGGGCTAAACGGTCTATCCTGACGACGAAGGTCGCGCAGCGGCTGGGTGTCCTGAAACTTGCAACCTATCAGGATTACTGCAGTTTCATCGTATCGGACCAGGCCAGGGAGGAATTGTATCTGCTGGCCTCCCATATAACCAATAATGAGACGTATTTCTTCCGGGAGACACAGCAATTAGACAGTTTCGGCAATCTGCTCAGGGATATCAAGGCAGAAAAACAGAAGATGGGCTCGAATGTCATCCGGATCTTGTCCCTGGGATCATCAACAGGCGAGGAGGCTTACACCATGAATATCATCCTTCATGAGAGCGGCCTCTTTGTATGGGACTGGGACATTAAAATAACCGGCATTGATATAGACCGTAACGCCCTCAGGAAGGCGGCGGATGCGGTTTATTCCCAGAACTCCTTCCGGATGGTCAGCGAAGAGGACGACCGGGTACGAAAAAATTTCACCAGAGAGCATAATCAGTTTGTTCTGAAAAGACATCTGACCAGGAATGTCGGGTTCAGGCAGGGCAATCTGCTCACCAAAGAGGCTTACGCAGGGTTAGAAAATACCGATGTTGTTTTTTGCAGGAACGTCCTTATCTACATGAACGATGATGCCATCAAGAAGATAGCCGGGAACCTTCACGGCGTTCTTTCAGACAGGGGGTATCTTTTTGTCGGTGCCTCAGAGAGCCTGATAGAAAAGACAAAACTGTTCTGTCCGGAGACCCTGTATGGAACAACGGTCTACAGAAAAAAAGTTCCGGCTTTGCCCGGAGCATAAACGGCGGTGCGGCAGCCGGTTGACCGGGCAGGTGCCAAAAATAGAAATTACCCCTCATTGGCTTGACATTAGACCCTGACTCCATATATAATTCTTCTTCGGAGAAAAGCTATGGGAACATATACAACATTTCGTCCACATAATAAGAAAAAGAAGAGAACTCACGGATTTCTCGAGAGGATGAGCACGCCTGGCGGGCGTAACGTTATCAGGAGAAGAAGGAAAAAAGGACGGAAAAAGCTGGCCTGTTAAGCATTGGCAAGGCTTATGCCCCCCTGAGAAAAAAGGGGGACTTCAAGAAAGTATTCGACCTTGGTCTCAAATTTCCTTCTCAGTATCTTGTAATATACGCAAAGCCAAACGGGTTGTCATTCTGCAGACTCGGGTTGGCCGTCAGCAGGAAGACCGGGAATGCTGTCCTCAGAAACAGGATCAAGCGCCGTCTGCGCGAGATCTTCAGAAGACAGCTCAACGGCATGGCAGTCGGCTACGACCTCGTCGTCGTTGCGAGGCAGGGTGCCTCGGAGGCTGCTTTTGCTCTTCTGAACAAGGCTGTCCTGAGGTGTCTGTCCGGACTTGCACATGAAGATACTACTGATATCAATAATAAAATTCTATAAAAATTTTATCTCGCCCTTCCTTCCTGGAGCCTGCAGGTTTGTCCCGTCCTGTTCAGAATATGCAATGGATGCGATCCGTCTGCACGGAGCCTTGAGGGGTCTTTATCTTGCAAGCAGAAGGATCCTGAAGTGCCACCCTTTTCATCCCGGCGGATTTGACCCGGTAAAACAACGATGATGGATAACCGGACGCTCATTGCCATTGTCCTTTCGATCGCTGTCATCCTCGGTTTTCAGTTCCTCATGCCGGCCCCAACACCTGTTGCGCCTCCTTCGCCCCCGGTGGCTGATAAGGCAGCCCTTCCGAAGGAGGCCCCGGCAAAGCCTGCACCACCCGTGTCGGTCCCTGTTGCCCCTGTGGTCCCCGGACCTGAGGTAAAGGATATCAGGGTTGAAAATGATCTCTTTACTGCAGTTCTTTCATCAAAGGGGGGAACGGTCAAGTTCTGGGAGCTCAAGGCGTTTAAAGACAATAAGGGAAAAGAGGTCGTTATCCTTTCCAAACCCGGGGTCCTGCCGGCGGTCAGCATCGGGGCGGATACAAATTTTGAGCTTTCAGGCGTCAACTTCCACACGACGGCAAAAGATATTAAACTGGATTCAACCAATAAAACAGGTGTCGTGGTCTTTGAATATGCCCGGGAAGGGGTTTCTGTCCGGAGGATCTATACCTTTCATCACGGTGCCTATGATGTCGAACTCACTGATGAGGTTTCCGGCCTTTCTGAGTACTGGATAACCCTCGGCTCGGACTTCGGGATACTTGAAAAGGACGATACGGTGCATGTCGGACCTGCACTCCTGACCGGGACAGACCTGAAGGAGTTCAAGCCCGAGAAATTGAAGGTTCCGGAGGTCTTTAAGGAGAGTCTGAAGTGGATTGCGCAGGAGGATAAATATTTCTTTGCTGCCCTCGCCCCGGTAACACCGGTTGAGGAGGCCCGGGCATGGCTGTTCAAGGATGCAGCGGTGGTCGCCTTTAAGGGGAAACCCGGCCAGAACAGCTTCCGTCTCTACGCAGGACCGAAGGAGCATGACCGCCTCGCTGCCCTGAACCTTGGTCTCGAGCACGTCATTGATTTCGGGTTCTTTTCCATTATAGCCAGGCCGCTCTTCTGGGTCCTCAAATTCATCTACCGGTTCATCGGCAACTATGGGTGGGCCATCATCCTGCTGACGATCGCCGTGCGGGTACCCTTTATCCCGATCATCAACAAAGGGCAGAGCTCGATGAAGAAGATGCAGGAGATCCAGCCGAAGATGGCCGAGATCAAGGAAAAGTACAAAAATGACCCGAAGAAGATGCAGACCGAGATGACGGAGCTTTATAAAAAATATAAGGTGAACCCCGTGGGCGGCTGTCTGCCGATGCTTCTGCAGATACCGGTCTTTTTAGCCCTCTATAAGGTCCTTCTGATCTCGATCGAACTGAGAAACGCGCCGTTCATGTTCTGGATCCAGGACCTTGCCGCACCGGATACGCTCCTGGGTCATATCCCCGGATGGGTACCCCTTATCGGCGGGTTTGCCGTTGGCCCGCTCCCGATCGCCATGGGCATTACTATGGTCATACAGCAAAAGATGACCCCCTCCAGCATGGACCCTAAACAGGCAAAGATGATGATGTGGATGCCGGTTGTTTTTACGTTCATGTTCCTGAACTTTGCGTCCGGCCTTGTTCTGTACTGGCTGGTCAACAACATTCTCGGCATTGCCCAGCAATACGCTGCCAACAGAAAGCTCGCCCAGCAGACAGACTGAGCCCTCCATCCGGCTTGCACCGTCCCGGGCTTCTGTCCAGTTACACGATAACGAACTTCCATGGATTATCTTGACGACACCATAACTGCTATATCCACACCTGTCGGACAGGGGGGGATCGGGATCGTGCGCATCAGCGGCCCTGAAGCCTTCAGGATCGCGGGGGGGATGTTTCGCCCGCGCAGGACCGGCAGGGGGCTTGATTCTGCCCGGACATTTACGATGCACTATGGTGAGGTCATTGACCCTCTGACCAGAGAGGTGATCGACGAGGTCATTGTCTCGGTGATGCGGGCCCCTCATTCATATACGCGTGAGGATGTGGTCGAGATCAACTGCCACGGGGGCATGGCCGCGGTCAGAAGGACCCTTGAGGCCGTCGTGGGCCAGGGTGCCCGGCTTGCGGCGCCGGGAGAATTCACCCGGCGGGCCTTTCTGAACGGGCGGATAAGCCTTCCGCAGGCCGAGGCGGTCATGGACCTGATCTCTGCCAGAACTGATGAAAGCAGGCGCATTGCGGTTGATCAGCTCAGGGGAAGATTATCCGGGAAGCTTGAGGCTCTGAGGCATGCGCTGATAGAAATTGCCGCCTTTGCCGAGGCGCATATAGATTTCCCCGAAGAGGAGATCGAACTGCGGACAGAGCAGGAGATGACCTCGCGTCTCGAAGTGATTGTCCGGGAGGTCGGGGAATTATCCAGGACGTTTGACGAGGCGCGGTTCTTCAGGGAAGGGCTTTCGGTGGCGATCGTCGGGAGACCGAATGTCGGCAAGTCCTCTCTCCTGAATGCGCTTCTCAAGAGGGACCGTGCAATCGTTACCGAGCTTCCGGGGACCACCAGGGATACCATCGAGGAATGCCTGAATATCAACGGGCTGCCGCTCAGGATCATTGATACGGCAGGGATCAGGCAGGCCGGGGAGGTCATTGAAAAAGAGGGCATCAGGCGCAGCCTTGATGCGCTGGATACCGCCGATTGCGTCCTGGCGGTCTTTGACGGCAGCGAGGCAGCGCAGACGGATGACCATGAACTCCTCCGGATGATCGGGGGCAAAAAGACGGTCTTTGTCATCAACAAATCAGACCTGCCGTCACGGCTTGCGTCTGACGACCTGCAGAAGGGCAGGCAGCGATGGCTGAAGATCTCGACGCTTACCGGAGAAGGACTCGAGGAATTAAAGACAGAGATCTTCACTATGCATTGTGAGCACTGGCATGAAGACCGCCAGGGGGTAGTGGTAACGAACCTCAGGCAGAAACTGTCCCTTGACCGGGCAGCAGCAGCTCTGACAAATGCCATTGCCCTTCTGTCCGAAAAGCGGCCGCTTGAGATATTTTCGATCGAGCTCAGGGAGGCCCTCGACAGCATCGGGGAGCTGACCGGGGCCGTAACAAACGAGATGATCCTCGATAGGATATTCAGCGAATTCTGCATCGGTAAGTAGGACCAACTTTAGTATAATAGGAGCATTATGAACAGTGATAACTTAAAGATCGTCTATGTGATAGGCCACAAGAATCCTGACACGGATTCCATATGTTCTGCGATCGGGTATGCTCATTTCAAGAACGTTACCGACAAGCGGTTCCTCTTTACGCCGGCGCGCGCAGGCGCGCTCAATGAAGAAACGGGCTTTGTCCTGAAGCGCTTCGGGGTGGCTGTGCCGAACGAGGTCGAGAGCCTTGCGGCAACGGTCAGCGACCTTGAAATGAGGAGGCCGGTCTCTGCGCATATACGGGATTCGGTCCAGGCCCTGATGCTGCTGATGAGGGAGAAAAATGTGCGGTCTCTGCCGGTGGTTGATGACAATGGCCGCCTTGCCGGCATGGTCGGACTCAAGGATGTTGCGATGCACTACATGGACAGTGTCGGTTTTACTGACCTTTCGAAGGCGCCGATCGACCTCAATATCCTGGTCAGGACGCTTGAAGGAAGGGTCGTCTGCAATACAAAGAGACAGGAGCACCTGACCGGAAAGATCCATATTGCCTCAATGCAGAAGGGAACGCTCCTTAACCGGATCAGTGCGGGTGATGTGGTGATCATCGGCGATCAGCAGGACATACAGATGGAGCTGATCAGGGGGGGCTGCTCTGCACTGATCGTCGTGAATAACATGCCGGTCAGCAACGACGTCATTGCAGAGGCTGAAAAACAGGGGACACTGCTTATCCTCTCCCCGCATCACACCTTTTCGACCGTCCAGCTCATGACCCTTTCGGTGCCGGTCGAAGCGATCATGCAGAAGAAAAATCCGACGGTCGGACTCTACACCCCGATCTCGGACCTGAGGAAGAAGGTGGTCGAGTCGGAGTACCGCTCAGCGGTCGTCATCGACAATGATGAAAGGCTGATCGGGTTCATAACCAGGACGGACCTTTTGAAGCCGGTCAGGAAGCGGGCGATCCTTGTCGATCATAACGAGGTATCCCAGGCTGTCGATAATATTGAAGATGCCGAGATCATCGAGATCATCGACCATCACCGCGTCGGCGATATATCCACCGTTGCCCCCATCTTTGTCTATAATGACCCCGTCGGCAGTACCTGCACGGTCGTTGCCAGCGTTATGCTGCTTTACCAGGTGAACATTCCTGCCGAGATAGCCGGCCTGCTCCTTTCGGGTATACTTTCGGACACACTCATCCTGACGCTTTCGACGACGACCGACCGGGACAGGGAGGCTGCTCAGCGGCTGGCGGATATTGCAGGGGTCTCGATAAAGGACTATGGCAGGGAACTGCTTCAGGCGAGCATTAATGTACAGGGAAAGACCGCGACAGAGCTCATTGCAGCTGATTTCAAGGAATTCCTCATCGGGGGGAAAAAACTCGGGGTGAGTCAGATGATGGTGCTTGACTGCAAGGACATTGACCTTCGGGAGGGTGACCTCCTTGAGGAACTCGAGCGGCTCCGGCAGGCTAACGGATATGACCTGACGGTCCTTCTCGTCACGAATCCGATCAGCTCATCACATGAGCGGGTCCTGGTAAAAGGGGAGGTCTGGATGGTCGAAAAGGCCTTCAGCGTCAAGGTCGAAGACGGCACCTGCATTCTGCCGCGCGTCATGTCGAGGAAAAAGGACTTCATCCCTTCAATCGGTCAGGCGCTCAGCATGAGCAGGGGACATTAAACTGCAGTCGGCTCTCCCGGCACCGGGACGGAAGGATTCCCCAATCAGCGACTTCTGACCTATTTCTCTTCAGAGTCCTTTATCCCGATTTCGTTCGCGATCTTCTTTATAAGCTTCCGGTCATTTCTGAGGATATTCATGCACCGGGCCCCCTTGTCCATGACTGCTGCAGTAAAAACCTCAACAGTCGGATATTTTTCCCTCAGTGCCTCCTTGCTCAGTGCTGTTTCTCCGTCATGGCATGAAGCACACATCCTCGGCCAGAGCTTTGCCCGCGCGGCTGCCGGAGCTTCCGCCAAAAAAACAGAAATAATGAACAGGCCGGCCAGGGAGCTTATAAAAACCTTTTTGCTATAGGTAATGCAAAACATGGACATTCCCTCACTTTCAATAAAATTATACCAGATTCAGCAGGCAGTGTTTCAGCTCTGACCGCCCGGATGAAAAAATTAGTGAACTGCCATAACGCCCCTGTACTCAATAATATACCTTCATGAGCAACTGCGCTAAGCGGCAATGCATCAGTTCAAGAAAATTCAATCGGGCAATATCGAACCGATGAGCAGGCAAAATGCCCTAACATAATCCTATGGTCAGGATTGAAAACTATAATAATCAATAGGTTATATAACGGCATGCAATTTGCCAATAGGATGAAGACATCGGTACGGTTGTAATAGGTCGAAGGAGGATCGTATGGCAAAAAATCTTCAGTTCGTGGTCTTCAGCATTGGGAAGGAACTCTACGGTGTTGGTATTGAGGCCGTGCAGGAGATCGTCCGGGTCCCTGAAATAACGGAGGTGCCTGATGCCCCCGTTTTCCTGGAAGGGGTGATAAACCTGAGGGGGAAAATTGTGCCGGTGATCGATCTGAGGAAAAGGTTCAGACTCCAGGGGAGGGAAAAGACAAAGTCCACGAGAGTTCTGATCGCAGACAATGCGGGAAGCCTGGTCGGCCTGCTGGTTGACACAGTCTCCGAGGTCCTCAAGATACAACCCGAGGCAATTGAAGAGCCTCCGCAGATGATCTCTGCTGTGGGCGTGGAATACATTACGGGTGTGGCAAAGATGGGCGCCGGACTGATAATCATCCTCGATCTCAAACATGTATTAAGCCTTGAGGAGATCAGTAAGATCGGGAACAGTCCTGAAGCAGGAGTCGCAGCAAGGGCGGCCTGAAGGGATACGGTGCGCAAGGATCGACGGAAATGCGGTAGCCCGGAGGGCCCGCGGAAATATAACAAAATGAAAAGGAGTTGCTGATGAAGACAAAATTAGTGGCCGTTGCAGGTGTTCTGTTAAGTCTGTTTATTCTGAATCTTAACGTGGCGATCAGTGCGGAACAAAGAGGTACGGCGAAGGAGGCAGAGACGCTGGTTAAAAAGGCGATAAGTTTCCTCAAGGCGAACGGGAAGGCCAAGGCCTTCGCAGAATTCGGGAACAAGCAGGGCCAGTTCGTTGACAGGGACCTCTATATATTTGTCTACGACCTCAACGGCAAGTGTCTGGCGCATGGCCAAAATCCTAAGATGGTCGGCAATGACCTCATCGATATGAAAGATCCCGACGGCAAATTATTCGTAAAAGAGAGGGTCGAGATAGCAAAGACAAAGGGGAAAGGGTGGCAAAACTATAAGTTCACCAATCCTCTCACGAAGAAGGTGGAGGAGAAATCAGCCTACGTTGAAAAATATGAAGATCTCATCGTAGGCAGCGGAATATATAAACAGTAATGTTCGGGGGATGTGCCCCCGGAACCCGTGGACTGTCCGTTTGCGGACAGCAGCAACGCACAAGGAGAAGCTGATGAAACTGAAAATTGGACAGAAACTGTTGGCGGGGTTCATGGGCCTCGTGCTGCTCTCGATCATCGTCGGGGGGACCGCATACGTTAGCTTCAACAGTCTTTCGCGAAGCGCACTGCAATTGGCGGCCGCCGCCGAACTAAAGGACAATATCAATAAGCTCAATCTCTATCTCGTCCACACGCAGGACAGCCTCACGGATTTCTCCCTGACCGGCAATAAGGATGCCCGGCAGGATGTCGATACTTATTCGAAACTGTTTGATAAGCAGGAAGAAGTTCTGCGTAAATCCATTCCTGACAAGGAAATGATCACGGTATTGGAAACGATCGGTAAAAATCATGACGGGATGAAGACCGTCGGCGAGCAGATGGCTAACTTCTTCCTGACCGGGGCGAACGATGAAGGCCGCTCGACGATGGAGAAATTCGATACCATCACCGGCGCGATAGAAAAGGAAAGCGCAAAATTGGAGGACTACTCCGGGAAGATCATGGCGGCTTCGCTCGGGGAGATGTCTGCAGCGAAGAACCGGGCAAATGCGATCATCGTGACCATTTCCCTTCTTTCCGTCATTGCCGGTCTTGGCCTTGGCCTCTCTTTGTCCCGGTCCATATCAAGACCGATCGTCAAACTCTCTGAAATGTCCAAACAGATAGCCGGGGGTGACCTGTCGGTCGACGTGGATATCAAAAGGGCGGACGAAATCGGCATTCTCGCAGACTCATTCAGGGACATGACAACATATCTGAAGTCGGTGGCCGTGGTTGCAGAAGAGGTTGCCGCCGGGGACCTGAGAAGTGACGTGACTCCCAAATCGGAGCGTGACGTATTGGGGAATGCCTTTCAGAAGATGACCGGAGGTCTGCGGGCCATCATCACGGAGGTGCGGGTTGGGGCAGACCAGATGTCCTCGTCGTCAACACAGATAGCTTCGACAGCAGAACAGACGGCGCGGAATAACGAGACAGCGGCGACAGCGGTGGAAGAGACGACCTCGACGATGCATGAGATGTCGGCAAATATCCAGAACGTGGCGAAGAACACTCAGAGTCAGTCATCAGCCGTTTCCGAGACATCTGCCTCGATCGAGCAGATGGTCACCTCGATACAGAGGATCGCACACACGGCCCAGCAGCTCGTTGAGCTGTCGCAGAAGACGAAGAAAGGTGTTGCCCTGGGTCTGGAGTCTGTCGACAAGTCCATACGGGGCACAGACGAGACGAGCAAGGCAATATCCCGTTCAGCGGACACCATCGCGGCGCTCGGCTCAAGGGCCGAGGACATTGGCAAGATAGTCGACGTCATCGATGACATTGCCGAACAGACGAACCTGCTGGCATTGAACGCAGCGATAGAGGCGGCAAGGGCCGGCGAACAGGGGCTCGGTTTTGCCGTTGTCGCTGAAGAGGTCAGAAAGCTCGCCGAACGTTCCGCAAAGTCGACAAAGGAGATCGCGGAACTCATCACCGGGATACAGCGGGAGGCTCAGGAGGCGGTCAAACTTATGGACAAGTCCACCGGCCTGGTCGAAAAAGGGATCGAATTAAGCAGGCAGGTGGGAGAATCCCTTAAGGATATTGACGGCAATGTTGTCGAGGTGGACCGGTATGCCAGAGAGATCGGGGCCGCCACGCAGGAACAGTCCAGCGGGAGCACACAGATCGCCAAAGCGTCGGAGAGCCTCAGGGAGGTAACCCAGGAGATCCTGTCGGCTACCGAAGAGCAGGCGTCTGCGGCCGAGCAGATCGTGAAGACCTCGGAGAAGATGAGGGAGATGATCCAGCAGAACGCTTCCGGCTCCGTTGAACTTGCTTCTTCTGCAGAGCAGCTGAGCTCACAGGCGGACAGATTTCAGCAGATCGTCGAAAAGTTCATGCTCAACGGCGGTTCCCGTGAGCCTGCAGCACAAAGGAAAACGGGATTTGAAGCCAGACCTAAGAATGGCGGCAACGGGTCTTCGCACCGGACCGCTGAAGATATGTATGAAAAGGTAGCCTGATGCTGACTGACGAGGAATTCAGGCTGTTCCGGAACCTGATCTACGAAGAATCAGGGATCTTCCTTAAGGACACCCGTAAAGAGTTCCTCGAGCACCGGCTGGCGAAAAGAATGCTGGCAAACAATGTGGTGAGTCCTTATTGGTACTACCGGCAGGTTGCCGAAAAGAAGAAAGAGCTGCTCATACTCCTTGATATCCTCACGGTGAACGAGACCTCTTTTTTCAGGAACAGGCCGCAGATAGACCTGTTTCGGGACATTGTGCTGCCTGAGCTGTTTGATAAAAAAAGAGGGACCGGCCAGAAGAGCCTCAGGATATGGTCAGCAGGCTGTTCGACCGGCGAAGAACCATATACCCTTGCAATGGTGACCCATGAGGTCATAAACCCTTATGCCGGCTGGCAGGTCCGGATATTCGCCTCGGACCTCAGCCTTACGGCGCTGGATACAGCGGCAAAGGGCCTGTACGACCCCGATAAGGTCCAGGCGACGGTTGAAGACCATTACATAACCAGATATTTTGACAAAAGCGAAGGACAGCTGCGGGTCAAGGACCAGATTAAAAAAATGGTGATCTTTGATTTTCATAACCTGAAAAATGACAACGGGCTTGCCGACCTGGACGTGATCTTCTGCAGGAACGTCATGATATATTTCAACCTCGACGACCAGAAGACGCTTGTTGAAAAATTTTACCGGAGTCTTAGCCCGGGCGGCTACCTGATCGTCGGACATGCAGAGAGCCTGCAGGGCATGGACACGCCTTTTCAGTTCATTTACAACAATAAGGGAACGGCATACAGAAAACCTGAGGGGAGGGAACATGTCTAGAATTCTGCTGGCTGATGACGACCGGAATTTCGGAACTGTCCTGAGAAGCGAGCTGGAGAGGGACGGGTATAAAGTGACGCTTGTAACGGACGGGGTAGAAGCGGTCATGAACTTTATTGACGGCGGGGAGGCCTATGCGTTCGTCCTCCTCGATATAAAAATGCCGCGTCTCGACGGCATAAACGCCCTGCGGATAATAAAGAAGCTCAATCCTGATGTGCTCGCCATCACCTTTTCAGGCAACGCCGGGAGCGGCGAGATGGCGGAGTCCGTCCGGGCCGGGGCCATACGATGTCTTACCAAGCCGTTCGGGATTTCGCAGCTTACAGAGGACCTAAAGAAATATCTAGCAAGACATACGGAAGTCTGAAAGCTATGGCCGACAATTTCGAACATCTGAGCGAAACTGAGTTTGAGGAGATCAAAAGGATCTTCTATTCCCAGTCGTATGAGATCGTGGAGACGCTTCAGGAATCACTGATCGCCCTGGAAGGTCATCCCGGGGATGACGCCATCCTTAAGAATATCAAGCGTTATATCCACACGCTCAAGGGCGACTCTAATTCTATCGGGCTCACGTCGATAGGGGGCCTCTGCCACAGTATGGAGGACGTTCTGGCGGCGGTCATTGACAGCTCAGGGTGCAATGGCCGCGATGCGGTGGACCTCCTGCTTGAGTGCGCCGATGCGGTCAACGCCCTGCTTTCCGAAAGCGAGGCAGGCGGCAAGGGTGCCGACACGGTAAAGATCATCGGGAAGATCGAGGCGCTTCTCAGGCATGCCGGCGGGGCCCCGGAGGGGACGAAGCGTTCACCGGTGCAGTACTCGGAATATCAGGAACTGCAGGCGCAGGATGCCGCTGAAAAGGGACTGAACGTCTTTGAGGTCGATATACTCTTTCATCCCCTGTGCAGGGAAAAGAGCGTGGCCGCCTTCATGATAATGCAGCGGCTCAACAGCGTCGGACAGGTCATTCGGGCAATACCCGATATGGAATCCGACGACATCGATACTGCCGTGCAGATCAGCCTTCTTTTCAGCACCGGCTTCGCAGCTGACGCAGTCATCCGGGACGCATCCATCCCCGGGATCACTGCTGAGGTTATCGTCAGGGGCTATCTGCATCCCGAGAGAAAAGGCCCGGTCACGGATGACAGGCAGGAGCAGGGGGCAAAGGGGATCATAAACCAGATGCTGATGATCGAGTCCTCAAAGGTCGACAGGGTCATGAACCTTGTCGGCGAGCTGATCATCGGGCGGTCGATGGTCGAGCATATCGCGCTGGATGTTGCCGATGGGGCCGGCTCGGGAGATATAGCCTCCAGACTGCTCGCGGCCAATGCCTACATGGAGCGTACCGTCTCCGACCTCCAGAAGGGCATCATGAAGATGAGGATGGTGCCGGTCAATCAGGTCTTCAGGAAGTTCCCGAAGATAGTCAGGGACCTCGCTGCGGAAGAACATAAGAAGGTGCGCCTCGTCATCCTCGGCAGGGAGACGGAGCTCGACAAGGCGATCGTTGACGCGCTCGGCGAGCCGCTTGCGCATATCATACGCAATATGATCGCCCACGGCATCGAGGCCCCGGAACTCCGCAGTGCAGCGGGGAAGGGCGAGGAGGGGACCATAACGCTCAAAGCCTTCCACGAGGCCGCGCAGATCGTCATAGAGGCAGCTGATGACGGACGGGGGATCGATACCTCGGCCCTGAAGCTGAAGGCGGTTGCGGACGGTCATCTGAGCCCGGAGGACGCGGAAAGGCTCTCTGAAAGTGATTCCCTGAATCTCGTGTTCCTGCACGGTCTCAGCACCTCAGCCACGGTAAGCGAGATCTCGGGAAGGGGTGTGGGGATGGCCGCTGTCAAGTCCGCGGTCGAGGGCCTCAGGGGCTTTATGGAGATAGAGTCCACTCCTGAAAAGGGCACAACGTTCAGACTCCGGCTGCCGCTGACCCTTGCGGTGATAAAAGCCATGCTCTTTGAGGTGGGCGAAAAGCTCTATGCGATCCCGATTTCCGCCGTATCAGAGGTTGCGAGGGTCCATCAGGATGAGCTGGTGAGCGTCGACGGGAAAGATACGCTTATTCTCAGAGACCGGATAATTTCCTTGATACACCTGCACGGTCTGCTCGGGACCCGGTCGTCCGAGGGGGACAGGAAATTCATCCTCATCCTCGAAAGGGGGGGCAGAAGCATCGGGCTCGTCACCGACCGCCTGCTGGGCAAGCAGGAACTGGTAATCAAGGCTATAGACTCCGGGCATGCCCGGTCAGACTATGTGGCAGGAGCCTCCATCCTCGGGGACGGGCGGATCGTCCTCATTCTTGACGCCCCATCCATAATCAGAAAAGCGATTGAAAATGAAAAAGCGAGGCTCGCGGCGCTATGAATAAAATAAGGGTCCTTGTCGTGGATGATTCGGCCCTCATGCGCAAGATGATCCCCCGGATGCTGAAGACGGACCCCGGGATCGAAGTCGTGGGTACCGCCATGGACGGCGTTTTTGCCCTGAGCAAGATAAGGGACCTGAGACCTGATGTCGTGACCCTTGACATGGACATGCCGAGGATGGACGGCATGGAGACCCTGAGGCATATCGTTGAGGATTTCGGGATCCCGACCATCGTGGTGAGTTCGCTCGCGAAGAAGGATGCCGAACTCACCTTCAGAGCCCTCAATATCGGGGCCTTTGATTTTGTGGCAAAACCCCGGGACGCGATCTCCCTTCACATAAATGAGATAGACAGGGAACTGATAGAAAAGATAAGAGCTGCCAGTCAAAATCCTGTTGCACGCCTGAGGATCAAGAAAGTGCAGTCCCTCAACCCGCGGGAGAACAAGAAGCATCCTGCCGTAAAGCCTGCGGATAAACTGCTTGTCATCGGCATATCTACCGGCGGGCCGAACGCCCTGAGTTATTTACTCCCCCGGCTGCCCGAGGACTTCCCCGCATCTATTTTGATCGTGCAGCATATGCCGGCCGGATTTACTGAAATGTTCGCCTCACGCCTTAATACCACCTGCGGGATCGAAGTGAAGGAGGCACGGGAAGGCGACCTTGTCCTCCCCGGACGGGCGCTCATTGCACCGGGCAGCCAGCACCTGAAGATCAAGCGCCTCCCCCTCGGCACGATCGCAGTCCTCAGCAGTGCGGCCCCGGTGAACGGGCATAAACCCTCGGCAGATGTTCTTTTCCGTTCGGCGGCTGAAGAATATGGCCCTATGGTTACGGGCCTGATCATGACGGGGATGGGGGCTGACGGAGCTCAGGGCATGTCGGAGATCAGAGAGAACGGCGGTTTTACCATCGCCCAGGATGAAAAGAGCTGCGTCGTGTTCGGGATGCCGAAGGCAGCCGTAGAACGGGGTGCGATCAAGCAGATCGTGGCACTTGAAGAGATGGCCGATCATCTAATACAGCGGTTTTGCTGGAAGGAGAAAGAATATGGGACAGTCAGGAATTGACAGGGAAACAAAAGAATTTACATGTCTTGTTGCGGACGATTCGGAATTCGCCCGCCGGACCCTCGCCCGCGTGGTAACGACCATCGGCGGGAATGTTGTAGCCGAGGCCTCGAACGGGCAGGAGGCTGTTGATCTGTTCAAGAAACTGAAGCCGGACCTTGTGCTGCTGGATGTGACCATGCCGGTGCTCGACGGGGTTGATACGCTCCGCAGGATACTCGAAGTCAACGGCCTGGCGCGCGTCATCATGGTGAGCGCGGTCGGCCATCGGGAGATGATCTGGAAGGCCATCTGTATCGGAGCGAAGCACTATGTGACCAAACCGTATTCTCCCGATTATGCCGGCATGATCATCCGGTCCGTTCTGAACGGGGGAGGTGTGTGATGAGGTATGAGTTTATCGGTCCCTTTGTCTCGTCCACCATGCAGGTACTCGACAAGGTCGTCCAGTGCGACATAACGAGGGGCAGTCTCAGCCTCGTCAGCAGCAGGGACATGCACGGTGAGATCGCCGTTATGATCGAGATCCAGGACCATGCCCCGGGCAGCATCATCGTGAACATGAACCGGGCGACTGCGGTCAGCATCAGCAATGTCATGAACGGAGAGGATGCTGATTCCCTCAGCATGCTTGACATGGACTCCATCGCAGAGCTTGCCAATATGATCGTAGGGAATGCCGTCAGCACGCTCAACGATCTCGGGTTCGATTTCAGGATGCAGACCCCGAAAGTCCTGACGACGGAGGCCATTTCAAGCCACCGCACCGGCCTGGAGATATTCCAGGTCCCCCTGTTCACCGAATTCGGCGAAATTACGGTCAATGCACTCATGGAGGAACACTGATGGCACAGCGGAACATTCTTGTTGTTGATGATTCGGCAATGATGCGGCAGCTCCTTACCATGACCATGCGAAAGGCGCTGCCCGATGTTCTGATCTTTGAGGCGGCAAACGGCCGCGAAGCGCTGGAGAGGATCAGGACCGGGCAGTTCGATCTCGTTCTGACCGACATGCAGATGCCGGAGATGAACGGCAGGCAATTGATCGAAGCGGTCAGGAAGGGTCTTGGCAGTATGCTCCCCATCGTCGTTGTCACGACGCAGGGCGAGGAGCAGGACAGGGAATCGGGGCTGGCCAGCGGGGCGGATGGCTATCTCACCAAGCCGGTGAAACCGTTAGAGCTGAGAGAAACGGTCAGCAGATTCCTTCGATGACCACCCTCTATTCTGCCAGGACGGCGTTGAGCCTCCTCTTTGTTGATGACGAAAAGAGGGTCCTCGACTCCTTCCGCCTGCTCATCGGCGATCTCGGGTACCGTGTAGTGACGGCCTCGAACGATGATGATGCCGTGGCCCTTGTCTCGCAGCAGCGGTTCGACATCATATTTCTTGACCAGTTCCTCGGGAACGTCCGGGGCCTTGATCTTATGCGGCGGCTGGCCGTGCAGGACCCGAATGCCTACTTTGTGCTCATTACGGCCAACAGCACGCCTGCCCTTGCGGTGGAGGCGATGAAACAAGGGGCTGCTGACTTCATGGGCAAGCCCTTTTCCGCAACAGAGGTGATCAAGAGCATCGAGTATGTCATGAAGAAGCGGGAGCTGGAAAGTGAGAGAAAAGAGATGGTCACCACTCTTGAGAAACTCGTGGATAGGAAGAACGAAGAGCTGAAAAATGTCTTCTGTAATGTTCTCTCCTCCCTGGCCCAGGCAATGGAGAAAAGGGATTTCGGCACTTACGGACACTGCAGGCGGGTCAGCCAGGTCGCCTGCCTGATCGCTGCCGCCCTTGATCTTGATGACACAGAACGCGACAGGCTCAGGGCGGCGGCCCTGCTCCACGATATCGGAAAGATAGGGATCAGTGATTCTGTCCTCGGCAAAACAGGGCCGCTTACGGCCGAGGAATGGCTCCAGATAAAGCACCACCCGGTCAAGGGGGTGGAGATCCTGGAGCCGATCAGGCAGTTCTCGGCAATTCTTCCGAGCATCCTTCATCATCACGAGAACTACGATGGTTCAGGTTACCCGCACGGGATCGCCGGGGAAAAGATCCCCCGTGCATCAAGAATCATCGCAGTCGCTGATGCCTACGATGCCATCCTCTCTGAAAGACCCTACCGGTCCGCGGCGAACCGGGAGCAGGCGCTTAACGAACTGGCTGCCTGCGCCGGCAGTCAGTTCGATCCCGGGATCGTTGAGGCCTTCGTGAAGGTCGATTCCCGCTATCAAAAGATGTTCGGAACAAACTGATAGTGGTAAACTAAAGCGACAGGCTTGATACCGGCATCCGGGGACCCTTACCCGTTCCCCGGGCCGGTAGAGGAAACAGGGCAGGAGTGTAATGAATATCCTTATCGCCGACGACAACGAGAATCTCAGAAGGGTTATTTCCCTTGAGCTCACCGAAGAGGGATATGCCGTAGCCGCTGCGTCGGACGGGATCGCCGCGTATGAACTCCTTGAAAAGAACGATTTCGATGTCCTGCTCCTCGACCTGAACATGCCGCTCCTTGGCGGCATGGAGATCCTGAAGAAGATCAAGGCACTGCATATCCCGGTCGAGGTCATCGTCCTCACCGGCCACGGTACGGTGTCGGTTGCCGTGGAGGCCATGAAGCTCGGGGCCTACGACTTTCTGACAAAACCCTTTGAGATGAGCCAGCTAAAGGCTGTTGTGGAGAAGGCCGGCGAGAAGAAACGCATCGTCAGCGAGAACCTGATGCTGAAGTCACAGCTTCGGAGACAGGCAGAGAACAAAAAGATCATTTCACGCAGCCCCCTCATGCTGGAGATCCTCGAATCAGTGAAGAAGATAGCCCTGACCGATTTCCCGGTCCTCATCATGGGGGAAAGCGGCACCGGCAAGGAGCTCATAGCTCTGGCTGTCCACGATTCGTCCCAGCGGTACGACGGCCCCTTCATCCCGATCAACTGCGGTGCGATCCCGGAGAACATGATCGAGAGCGAGCTCTTCGGCCACGAGAAAGGGGCGTTCACCGGGGCGCTCGTGAGGAAGCCCGGACTCCTTGAGCTGGCCAGCAACGGGACGCTCTTCCTCGATGAGATAGGCGAACTGGACCAGGGGCTCCAGACCAGGCTCCTCAGGGTCCTGGAGACCGGCCGGTTCTTCAGGGTAGGCGGGACCCGTGAGGTCCAGGTGAATGTGCGGTACGTTGCGGCGACGAACCGGGATATCAAGGCAGGTGTCGATAAGGGCAATTTCCGGGCCGATCTTTATTACCGGATCAGTGCGCTCACGCTCCATATTCCCCCGCTCCGTCAGCGGCAGGGGGACGTCCCCCTGCTCGTGGAATATTTCCTGAAGAACAACCCCGCCTTCCGGAACAAACAGTTCAGCGGAGATGCCCTTCAGATCCTCCAGCACTATGCATGGCCCGGCAACGTGCGGGAGCTTCAGAACATCGTTCACCGGGCAGCGCTCCTGTCCCGGGACGAACTGATCGCCGCCTCAGACCTTCCGTCAGACCTTGTCCCTGCCCCTCCCCTCCCGGCGCATATGAAGCTCGAGGAGATCGAGAAGAACCATATCCTGGCGGTTATCAGGGAGGCGGGAGGACAGAAAGGGAAGGCGGCTGAACTGCTCGGCATCGACCCTAAGACCCTCTACCGGAAACTCCGGGCCTACAGGATCAGCGAGTGAATATCGGCCAGAAATTTACCCTCTGGGTCAGCGTGGTGGTGGTGGTCATCGGGTTGTTCTCCGGTTTTATCTTCTACCATCTCGAAATGCATCAGGAGCTTGACGTCTACGAGTCGATGGGCCGGAAGATGGGGCCTATCCTCGAGCAGAGCATCATTTCTTCGATGATGACCAGGCAGCGGGACGCGGTCCAGAAGATCTTTCAGGACCTTGCCGTCGGTGAAACGATCACGGGTATCCATCTCATAGACAAGGACCGGACCGTCAGGGCGGGGACCGACAAGGCCCTGCTCGGGAAGACCATCTCCTCCGAACTCCTCAGATGTCACGGCTGTCATGAGCGCGGTCAGGGCGGCCTGTTCTACCGCCTGCAGGACAATGTCCGCTACGTTCAGCATCTCAGCAACAGGACTGAATGTCATGGGTGTCATGATGCGCGCCTGAAGTTCAACGGGGTCATCATCTTCGATTTCTCGGTTTCAGAGGTCGCCAGGCATATCCGGCGCGAGATGATCCTCGGATATCTCATCTTCATCCCCACGTTGTTTGTGGTCGGCCTCATGACGATAATCCTCTCCCGGCAGCTTGTCCAGAAGAGGATCGAAGCCCTGAACGCGGGGGTCCGGAGCATGAGGGAGGGAAACTACAGCGCCCGCCTGCCCCTTCGCAATGACGACGAGATCACGCGGTTCAGCGAGGCCTTTAATGATATGGCCGGGGCGATTAGCGAACGCAACCAGGAGAAGGACCTTCTCCTGAAGCAGGTTTCAGGCTCCTTTGAGATGTGGCAGAGCACGTTTGACAGTATCAGCGACCTAATCACGGTCTGCGACTCCGACGGATTTGTTATTCTGGCCAACAGGGCATATCAGGCATATTATGGATTATCGGCGCAGGATCTTGCCCAGAGCCACTGCATGTCCCTCATCGCCGGCCGCAGCTGTTCCAACGATGAATTCCCGGTCAGTGTGACGGTACGTGAGCAGCGGATGGCCTCGGTAGAGATGACCAACCAAAAGACGGGGGAGATCTTTCAGGTGACGACCTATCCTTTCCGGCCATCCGCAATGACAGAGCCGGGCTTCATCATGGTGGCCCGGGACATCACCCTGCAAAAGACTGCGGAACGGACCTATATGGAGCAGTTCGAGTTCCTCCGGACGATGATGGATACGATCCCCAATCCTGTTTTTTACAAGGACGCCGAAGGGCGATACCTGGGCTGCAACAGGGCCTTTGAGGAATTTCTCGGGAGGTCAAAGGACGAGATCATCGGAAAGACGGTCTACGATATGGGACCGAAGGAGATCGCTGATCTTTATTACCGGGCAGACCGGGAATTGTTCAGCAATCCCGGACAACAGTGCTATGAGTGGAGGGTGCTGGGCAAAAATAAAGAGGTCCGGGAGGTCATCTTCAACAAGGCGACGTTCCCTGACGCCACCGGCAGGGTGGCGGGGTTGATCGGCATAATAACGGATATTACGCAGCGCAAGAGGGCTGAGGAGGCACTCAGGGAGAGCGAGGCGAAGTTCCGGACGATCTTCGAAAATTCGCTCGATGCGATCAGGGTCGCCAAAAACGGCATCTATGATTATGCCAACCCTTCCTATCTTGCGCTCTTCGGCTATTCCCGGCAGGAGGAACTGAGCGGCCAGGCGGTCCTCGACATGATTGCGCTTTCCGAGCGGCCGCAGGTCGAAAAGATAATGCAGCAGCGGATAAGGGGTGAAGACGTGCCCTCAGTGTATGCGACACGCGGCATTCGCCGGGACGGGACAGAATTTGATATGGAGGTGCGCGTCTCCCTCTATACGGTCTCCGGAGACGTATTTACGGTCGCCAATATCCGGGATATCAGCGACCGGAAAAGGCACGAGGAGATCATCCGGCATAACTACGATACCCAGACCGTGATCAATACGATCCTGAAGACCGGCCTGAAAAATATCTCCCTCGATGAGATCCTCCAGGAAACGCTTGATATCATCCTTTCCCTGCCGTGGCTTTCGGTCGAGGCAAAGGGCTGCATCTTCCTGCTGGAGGAGGGGAAAAAGACGCTTGTCATGAAGGCGATGAAGGGGCTTAGCGAATGCGTCGAGGAAAGTTGCATGGTCGTCCCGCTCGGGAAATGCCTCTGCGGCCGGGCCGCACTTTCGGAGGAGGTCGTGTATGCCTCTGCGATCGACGAGCGGCATGAGCTCTGCCTGAATACGGCACCACCGCATGGCCATTACTGCATCCCGATCCTTTTGAGGGGCAAGGCGCTCGGCGTGCTCAACCTGTATCTCAGCGAAGGGCATGCTCGGGACACCATGGAGGTTGAGTTCCTCGATGCCGTGGCCGGGACGCTTGCCGGGATCATTACCCGCAAGCGGACAGAGCGGGAGCGAGAGAGGCTGATGCAGGACCTGGACGAGGCCTTGTATAAGGTGATCAAGGCCCAGAAGGAATGGATCTCCACCTTTGACAGCATCACGGACATGATCGCGATCATTGACCGGGATTTCATCATCACCAGGGTGAATAAGGCCTTTGCCCACTACTTCGGCATGGTCCCTCAGGAAGTCCTCGGCAAAAAATGCCATGACCTCGTCCATGAGCAGGGCACGCCCATCGGGATATGCCCTCACCTGGAGACGCTCAGACACCACCATACTTCGTCGGCAGAGGTCGTTGACCATAAGAGACAGCGCACCTTCAAGGTCACGACGTTCCCTTTTTACTCCCCACAGGGTGATGTGATCGGCTCGATACATATCTCCCGGGACATAACCGAGGAGCGCAACAAGGAACTGCGGCTTATTCTGAACGAGAGGCTCGCGTCGCTTGGCCAGATGGCCTCGGGGATCGCGCACGAGATCAACAACCCTCTGGCCGCGATCGGCGGGTGCGCTGAAGGCCTTCTCAACCGCACCAGACAGGGCAGGATCGACCCGGAATTGTTTGAGAACTATCTGCAGATAATCCAGGAGGAGGTGATGCGCTGTTCGAGCATTACAGGAGGCATGCTTTCGATCGTGCGGCAGTCGTCATATGAAACGCGCATACTGAACCTGAACGAACTCCTGCATAAAACGATAGAGCTTGTGAACTTCCAGGGGAGGCTCAGGTCTGTTCAGGTCCTGGAACGCTATGCTGATGCGCTCCCGCCCATCACCGGGAACGAGGGGGAACTGAAGCAGGCATTCCTTGCGATCATCACGAACGCCCTCGATGCCATGGAAGACAGCGGCACCCTGACGGTGGAGACATCCGAAAAGGGAGGCAGGGTGGTCGTGAGCATTGAGGACACCGGTTGCGGTATCCCCGAAGAGCACCTCGGCCGCATCTTCGATCCGTTCTTTACCCTCAGGGGCGGCAAAGGGGGCACGGGCCTCGGGCTCTCGATCGCAAACAAGATCGTCGGGAATCATCAGGGAGAGATCAGCGTGTCTTCGGAAGAGGGCAGGGGCACGGTCTTTACCATCTCTTTTGCGGCAGAGAAGACTGAATCTATTTCTTGAGGAGTCTGAAGACCGACAAAAGACTGAGGAATACGGCCGACCCGGCTGCCACAACCGAGGATGTCTGGTTGCCCAAAAAAGCAAAGAAGAGCGCTGCCGAGGATGCATTGACCGTAAGGATCACCAGGAGCATCACGTCAGAGAGGGAGCTGATCCGGTTCGACAGTCCAACCATATCAGCCTTGCCGAGCCTGACCGAAAGGTCTCCACGGTTTGCCTTCTTCAGAAAAGAGTGCGCCTGGGAAGGCAGGTCAAAGAGTTCCAGCATTTTTTTCTTCACGGTCTCGATGGCCTGATCCATCCCCTCTTCGCCCGTTCCCCTGAAAAAAGCCTTTATGTAGGGCTTTGAAATATCCAGGATATTCACCTCGGGACTGAGGCGGTATGTCATGCCATTGAGCATGCCGACCGTCCTCAGGAGGAGTATGAAATAGTTGGGGACCTGGAAATTATTGATGACACCGCGGATGCTCTCTATCTCGTCGGCTATGTCGTCGACGGTCAGTGCCTTGAGCTCTTCCGGGGTGCTGTACCGGTACTTGTCTATCAGGTCCTGGGTGACCTCTTCTATCGCTGTATAGTCCGCCCCTTCGATCAGAAATTTCATCTTCCCGAGAGCCTCCACTATGGCGGCCGCATCGTTCTCAACAACAGCATGAGCATAGCGGCGAAGGCTCCTCTTGGTGGTTTCCGGGATCGCCTGTACCATACCGAAATCCACAAAGACGACCGTCGGCCCTTCCGCAACAAAGATATTGCCCGGATGGGGGTCGCAGTGGAAAAAACCATGGATGAAGATCATCTTTGCATAGGTCTCTACCAGCAGGTTGACCAGTTCCCGGCAGTCGAGGCCCGAGGCCTTGATGATCGCGCACTCGCTTATCTTGATGCCCGTGACAAACTCCAGCGTAAGGACCTTGCCGCCTGAATATTTCCAGTACACCCGTGGGATGACCACCCGCTGATCTGAGCTGAAATTCTGCCTGAACCTTTCGGCATTTCTTCCCTCAAGCATGTAATCGAGTTCGGCCCGGACACTCTTTGAGAACTCCTCATGGACCACCTTCAGGTCGATCCAGCCCATCCTGCCATGCAGCAGGGCTATGAGAACCTCGAACATCCTGATATCGGTCTCTATGACATGCTCGATGCCGGGGTACTGGACCTTCACAGCTGCGGTGCGCCCGTCGGGCAGGACAGCCCGGTGCACCTGGCCGAGGGAGGCGGCCGCTATCGGCTCCCGGTCAAATTCCGCGAAGATCTCTTCAGGAGAGGACCCGAGGTCATCGATGATCCTCTGCCGTATCTCCTCATAATCATGCGGGGGGACCTGGTCCTGCAGTTCAGAAAGTTCTTCAATATATTCATTCGGCAGGAAGTCCTTCCGGGAGCTCAGGAACTGACCGACCTTGATCATCACCCCCTTCATCTCCAGTGCTTTTTCCCTGATGAGCACGGCATTTTTCCTGTGGAGGCGGCTGAGGCGGGCTGCCCGGTCCTCCCGTGAAAGCACGAGACCGGCCAGGCCGGCGAGCTTATAGGAAACGAGGATCCTCAGGGAGATGAACAGACCCTTCAGAAATCTCTGACGGTAGCGGACCCTTGTCATGACGCTGGCCCGAGGGGGAAGAAGTATTTCATCATGTTCTTGTCTTATGCCCCTTATCGGGCCTTGCGGGCCCCGTAGATAGTCGCAATGCCGAAGGTCATCGGGTGCACCGTGACCGCGGTAAAACCGCAGGTCTCGATCGTTCGTCTGAATTCTGCAGAAGGCGGAAACGCATCGATCGACCTCGGCAGATAGTTATAGGGTACGGCCGTGTTGAGGACCTTCATCGCAATAAAGGGCATCACCTTAAAACAGTATAGTTTATAAAGAGGCTTGATCCAGCGGCCCGTCGGCGGAGTCAGTTCGAGGCAGCAGAACTTTCCCCCGGGTTTCAGGACCCTGATCGCCTGACGAAGGGCAGCAGCGGTATCGGGGATATTTCTCATCCCGAAAGAGACGGTCACGGCGTCGAAGGAATTTTCCGGGAAGTCCAGAGCCTTAGCATCAGAAAAGGAAAAGGCGATATTGGAGCAGCGCGGACTCAGCTTTCCGCGAGCCTCCCGGAGCATCTCCCTGCTGAAATCAACGCCCTGAACAGAGCCTCCCCGAACCACTTTTTCGGCAAGGAGGAATGCCAGCTTCCCTGTCCCCGTGCAGACGTCGAGCACCTGCTCGTCACCGTTAAGTTCGAGGGACGAGACAAGCTTTGTTCTCCAGACATGGTCGAGCCCAAAGCTGAAAAAGGAGCTGAGGAAGTCGATTCTGGAGGCTATGGTGGAGAATATCTCCTGAATAAAACTGTCCCTGCTGCCCTGGGTCCCGTGTATCTCAAACGCACCAGCTGCACAGGACTTTTCTTCACTGGCCGCTTTATATTTACCTGTGGACATGTTCTGCACCGGTCGTTCAGATACCCTCTTTCATTTATTTTGCGGATTTCCTGCCTGGTATTAATAAAATTGTTGCACAAAGTCAGGAAGATTGCATCTTTTATTAGCAGCAATGCAAAGAAAAGATGGAAAGAGGCAGCCGTATGTTGCAGTTGAAAAAAATCTGTGTTCCCGATTTATCCTTCCCGAGGCGTGCCCTGTCAAAAGCAGATCATTTCAGAACGACAGGGCCGAGCCTGGCAGGGCCGATAGTGATCGCCAGGTCACCGGTCTGCAGAGGGAAGGTCCTTCCGATATTAAGCATGCTCTTGCCGGCACGCCGCAGACCAACGGCGATATGGCCAAGGGAGCCGCAGGCATCCGCCAGGTCGGAAAATGTTGAAACGCCTGACAGGGTGACGGGAGTAATGTAGATCTGCTGCCCTGCGGCATTGCTCAGCAGCTCATCCATCACCTCCTGTGTACCGGGGTTCAGCAGTTCCTGGCTGACAAAGTGCGAGTCGAAACGGGAGATGCAGACGATACGGTCTGCCCCCGCCTTTCTGAGAAGCTCCTCTGTAGCAGGGTCGAAGCACTCGACAACCGTATTGATCTTCCGGCTTCTTGCCTCGATAGCCAGCGCGATCGATACATTCAGCGTTTCAGCATTCGGGTCGCCGGATCTTCTGCTCAGTATCACCGCGTGTGCAGCAGTGTCGATGCCGGCACGGGTCAGTGTTTCGTCACGTGTCGGATTTCCCCGGACGTAATGGACCCCGAGCTCTGCCAGTTCCTGCGGCAGTTCCTCCAGATCGCTGTCGACCAGGATCACGCCTGTGTGGCGCCCGAAGACCGGGTCTCTCCTGAGTTCGCTGAGCAGGCCGTCAACCTTTGTGAGACCGGCATAATTGAATATGACGAGATGTTGTTTCAGTTGAAACGCGTTCATTCCTCTTATCTCCTTGTTTTTCGCAGTTATCAATGCCGCAGCAACTACCGACAGGGTATAGCCGAGCAGGCCGATCCCGAGGACCATCAGCGGGGCCCCGATAAAGAACCGGCCTGCTGAGGATTTAGGGAAGAAGTCGCCGTAGCCAACGGTCGTCATGGTGACGACCGAGTACCAGAGACCATCACTCCAGCTCAGGTCCGGGTTCTGGGGCAGTTCAAAATAGAGGAACCCGGTCGTCCCGTACAGTAAAATTGCGGCAAGAAGAAAAAAAACCCGTATCGGGACTGCGGGCACAAATACCATCTGGCGGAGATAGGCCCTAATCAGAAGCAGCATCATTTGGCCTGTCTCTCCCATTCCCGGATCAGGGAGTTTGCCCGGGCAGTCACTTCACTGTTTTCCCAGAAGCCGCGCGGTGCGGAACGCGCCTTCTCCTGCTCCTGCAGATACATCGGCATTGCCGGGAAAGGATACACGGTATAGACCAGCACGAGCCCCTGCTGCACCAGCCAGAGGCCAAGGTCCTGGTCTCCCGAAAAGAGGGTCGCGAGCGTTCTCCCGCGATCGTCTTTCGGAGGGGCATTCAGCATGATCCGGAAGTATTTTCCTGCAGCAAACCTCCTGATCGCATCCTCTGAGGCGCGGCCGTAAGGTGCGACTATGTCATGCTCGATTTTCGACTCAAATGCCTTGATGCCGAGGATGCGAACGGTGACATTGTCAGCCCCCTCCTTCCCCACAACGATCGTATCACCGTCGACAACGCTGACCAGTTGCACGAGATCGCCGTTTTCGAGGGCACCTGCCGCCTTATGTAAACTGCGGCGCTGCTGCATGACATTGAACCCAAAAAATGCCGAGGCAGTCAGCAGCATTATAATGAGGCCCCAGAAGACAGCGGTAGAACGATCCATTATCAAAGTCCACTGTCAGGGGACAGTTTCCCCTGCGCCCATGAATCCCCGGTCTGTATTTCAGGCGATCTCATAAGATGAGAATACGAAATATGATGCCGGATAGTCAATATTGACCGGCGCAAGAGCGGCCGTATCCTGAATATTTGCCGGAATTCTGCCTGAATCAGAATGAGCATGGTTGCAGAAAAGTCAAAAATTACTTTAGAATTAAGAACTAAACAGGCTGAGCCGATGTGGTGGAACTGGCAGACGCGCCGGACTCAAAATCCGGTGGGGGCAACCCCGTGAGAGTTCGATTCTCTCCATCGGCACCAATCTACAAACGGATTGGAGCGCTCCCGGGCGTCAAGTGGGCATATGAAATCCATCGTGGTGACAGGTAACAGATGAACCAAATGATTGACATCGAAGGAGAGATCCTGGTCGTCGATGACGAACCGTCGATCCGGAGCTATCTCCTGTCCCTGCTGAAGAAGCGCGGTTTTTCGGTCATCACCTGCGACAGCGCACAGACGGCTATCGATCAGCTTGAGCAGATAACGACCATTGCGCTTGTCCTGACCGATATCAGGATGCCGGAGATGACCGGTATCGAGCTCCTTGCAGAGGTCAACCGGATCAATGCTGAAATACCGGTGATCCTGATGACCGGGTATGCCGACCTCGACGTTGCGATCGGGGCGGTCAATGCAGGGGCATTCGGGTTCCTCACCAAGCCGTTCAATCAACAATACCTGATGACGCTGATCAGCCGGGGCCTTGAGCGGAACCGCCTTATCCAGAGCGAAAAGAACTATCTGATGAGTCTCGAGAACGCGGTGATGCGGAAGACCCGTGAGCTTGAGGATACGGCGCAAATGGCCAACCGGCTGAGCATTGAGATCGTTCAGCGGCTTTCGGCTGTGGCTGAATCACGGGACAGCTATACGGCTGCCCATATTCAGAGGATCGGGCTGTATTCCCGCTGTATCGCCGAGGCCATGGATATGTATGCGGATTTCGTTGAAGGGGTGACCGTTGCCAGTTCGCTGCATGACATCGGAAAGATAGGGATCCCCGACAATATATTGCTGAAAAAGAGCATGCTGGATGAAGCAGAGAGCAAGGTCATGCGCGAGCATACCGTGATCGGCCACCGGATCCTCTCCGGGTCCTCCCATCCGGCCATCCAGCTGGCAAGTTCCATAGCGCTCAGTCACCACGAGAGATGGGACGGGAACGGGTATCCCGCCGGGCTGAGGGGGAAGGATATTCCTGTTGAGGCTCGGATCGTTCAGCTTGCCGACCAGTATGATGCGCTGAGGAATGTCAGATCGTATAAGCCGTCCCTTGCCCATCAGGAGACCTACCGCATCATTACGCAGGGTGATGGACGGACCTCTCCCGCACATTTTGATCCGGAAGTGCTTGCCGCTTTTGTGGCTGTGGCCGACCGGTTCGACGAGATATTCAACACAACCCAGGACTGATCAGCCCCAACCACAATAGAGACATCTCTCCTGAAAATCCTTATTGCGTGTCGGACCGGGATTGGCTATAGTATGCTTAAACAGGGCGATGTCTATGGGAAACTACTGCAGGTCAATACTCCTCCTCATTGCGCTTATCCTGCTGCATCCCGGCAGTATTGCTGCCGGGCAAGCAGGCGATGTTCCATCTCTAACAGTCCCTGAGACCGGCCTTTCACCGGCGGTCCGGGGGGAGCAGGTTTCTGATGTCAGCGGTCCAGCGGATGATTTCATTATTGCACCTAAGGTCCGGGTCAGCGGCTTTGCCCTTGCCGGCAATACGGTGCTGTCGCAGGAGGAACTTTCAGCCGCAACCAGACCGTATATTGGCCGGGAGATATCCTTCGAGGAGCTTCAGGAACTCAGACAGAAGCTGACGACCCTTTATGTTGAGAAGGGCTACATCAACTCCGGCGTCCTCATCCCTGATCAGAAGGTCGAGGCCGGGATCGTCAGCCTGACGGCTGCTGAGGGACGCCTGAGCGGTCTGGTGGTCGAGGGAACAAAACGGTTAAGGCCCCGTTATATAACCAGCAGGCTTGAACCCTATCTGACACAGCCGATAAATGTCTTTGAGCTGCAGGAGGGCCTGCAGCTGCTTCAGCAGAACCCCCGTCTGCAGAAGATCAATGCGGTGCTCAGTCCCGGCATATCCCCCGGCGAGGCGGAACTGAAGGTGAAGGTCGAAGAGGAAAGGCCTTACCGGCTATGGATCTCGGCTGCCAATGATTATTCCCCGAGCATCGGCTCCTATGGCTCCGAGCTCGAATTCTCTCATAACGATCTGACCGGCTACGGGGATACCCTCTCTGCCACCCTAGGCCTCACGCTCGAAAATGCCCTGATAGACGGCGACCTGAGCTATACGGTTCCTCTTTCCGGCCGTGATACTTTACTGAGATTTAATTACCGGGTGAATGAGACGACCGTGGTTGAGGAACCCTTTAAGAACCTCGACATACGGAGCAGGAACAGGACCTTCGGGGTGACCCTCAGCCATCCGTTTCACCGGACCGCCTATCATGAATTTTCGATGGGTGTCACCGGAGAGCTCCGGCAGAGCAGAACGTTTCTCCTGGGGAGGGCCTTTTCATTTACTGATGGTTCTGACGACGGCAGGTCACGTGAGACCGTCCTGAGGTTTTTCCAGGAATGGTCAAGCCGCAGCCAGCAGCAGGTGCTGGCCCTGAGATCGACCTTCAGCTTCGGGGTCGACGCGTTCCATGCCTCGCTTACTGAAACAGGCCCTGATCCCAAATTCCTTACGTGGCTTTCCCAGTTCCAATGGATACGAAGGCTTGGGGATAAGGGCATCCAGGCCCTGTTCAGGGCCGATATGCAGTTGTCGCGCGACCCGCTGCTTTCGATCGAGAAGTTCTCTGTCGGGGGGATGAACAGTGTCAGGGGGTACAGAAAAAATGCGCTTGTCCGGGATAACGGGATAGCAGCTTCAGTGGAGCTGAGGTTCCCCCTGGTCAATTCTGAAAAAAGAGGGGACATCCTTCAACTGATACCCTTTATGGATTATGGGAAGTCATGGAACACCCGCACACCGACCCCGTCTCCCACAGATATCGGGAGCGCGGGGGTCGGATTTAAGTGGATGGCAACAGATGCGATCACTGTCCAGGCATATCTGGGCATTCCTCTGAAGCAGGTGCCGGTATCAGAAAAAGACCTCCAGGACAGAGGTCTTCATTTTAAGATCTCAGCGAGGCTGCTATGAAGACGGCAATACTATTTCTGATGCTTGTCTGTATGCCCTTCCTCTGCTGTCCTGCCGGTGCAGAGGTGGTCCTTGACGGCAGCATGGGCCGGTCCGGCCCTGTCAGCGGGCCGAACTTTCTGGTCTCCTCTGATATGGGGAGGCAGACCGGGGCCAACCTTTTTCACAGCTTTACCCGGTTCAATATCGGCAATACCGAGACAGCGACCTTTACCGGGCCTGAGAGCGTCAGGAATGTCATATCCCGGGTGACGGGCGGAAGTGTCTCGAATATCAACGGCCTGCTGCGGTCGACGATCCCGGGGGCTGATTTTTACTTTATCAATCCCGCAGGGGTATTTTTCGGCCAGGGGGCGGAACTCGATATCCATGGTTCATTTTATGTCAGTACTGCAGACTACCTGAGGCTCGGGACCGATGGCCGGTTCAATGCAACAGATCCGGGGGAGAGCCTCCTGAGCACTGCCCCGCCTTCTGCCTTCGGTTTCCTGAGCCAGAACCCTGCGTCGATATTTGTCAATAACGCGAGGCTTGATGCCGCTGCCGGGAGAGATCTTTCTATCATAGGCGGGGACCTTGTCCTTGATAATGCCGTGCTCTTTGCGCCGGAGGGAAGGATAAACATCCTGAATGTCGCCTCTTCGGGAGAGATCCTGCCGGGTCAGCCTGACTGGAATGCCGGGTCGTTTTCGAGACTTGGCAGCAGCTTTGTGTATGGAGGATTTATCGTCACAAGCGGCGGGGAGGAGAGCGGCATATATATCAGGGGCGACGGTTTTTATGCGCGAGGTGCTGTCATAGAAGCCGGTACTGGTCTAGGTCCGGCAGGCGGCATGATCGACATCAAGCTGAACGATCTGTTGATCCTGGAAGGAGGCCTCCTCAGGACGATCACTGAAGGCGCAGGCCGGGGCGGCGAGTTAAAGCTGCGGGCACGCGGTCTGCTTCTTGCCGCGGGCGTATCAGCGGGGACAACCACCCTTGGAAGCGGAGACAGCGGAGATGTCATTATCAGTGTTGCCGAGAGGTTTGAAATATCAGGGACCGACCGGGATGGCTTCAGAAGCGCTCTCTTCAGTTTAGGCGGATCCGCCTCGACAGGGACGAGCGGGAAGATCTCGGTGTCTGCCCCTCTCCTTGACCTGGCGGACGGGGGGCTGATCACCACCAGCTCCGGATCAAGGGGACAGAGGGGTGACATCCATATCAGCGCCGACCATTTGACGCTCGCCACTAACAGCCGGATACAGGGCGGGAATATCCTCTTTGACGTCGGGACCCTCGAGATCAGCAGTGGTGCATTCATCTGGAGCCCTGCGCAGGGGCCTGATGTCGGCCGCACGATCACGGTCAATGCACGGGAGTCCGTCCTGATCACCGGGGAGGGTCAGAATGAGGCGCCCTGGAAGAACAAGACAGAGCCGCTTTATACCGGGATACACTCGGACGTATTTAGCAATGTAGACGGCAATGCCGGTGATATACATATTTCAAGCCCGCTGCTCAGGATAACAGACTCTGGCCAGATCGGCGCACGAACACATACCGACGGACACGGCGGAAATATCACTATCGATGCAGGAAAAGTGGAGCTGCTCTCCGGCGGACAGATCGCAGCAGACAGTTTCGGATCCTCCATCTTTGAAGGCCCGGCCGGTAATGTGACGATCAACGCCAGTGAGGAAGTCCTGATGTCAGGCAGTAATGGAGAGCTCTTCAGCGGCATTTCTTCGAGCACCCGGAGCGATGCGGACGCAGGCCGGATCTTTGTGAAGACCCCTCTGCTCCGGATGGAAGACCAAAGCAGTATCCTGGTGGCAACCGGGGTCTTCGGTGAAGGCAGAGCCGGGGACATCACGCTTGATGTCGGAAAGCTATCAATAGTATCAGGGGCCGCCATATCGAGCGCTTCAAGCGGACATGGGCAGGGAGGGTCGATCGATATAACCGCGTCCGGGTCTGTTGTGCTCGACAACGGAGTTATAACAAGTTTGGGGACCAGGTCAGGAGGGGCTGGAAATATCTCGATAATAACCCCTTTACTGATATTAAAGGATGAAAGCGGGATCACAACACTTGCTTCGATACATTTAGCTACCGGAGAGCTCCCGGAGACCGATGCCGGAGATATAAGCATCAATGTCAACAACCTGGTTCTTTCCGAAGGATCGACGATTTCATCAGAGAGCCAGGGATATGGCAAGGCCGGATCAATTTCTATCATTGCCAGAGACAGAATAGAAAGTGCCAACAGTTCGATAACGACGGCTTCTTTTTTTTCAACAGGCGGCAATATCTCGGTCAGCAGCGGTGATGTAATTCTGACGCAGGGGAGTCACATTACTGCGACCGTGGGCGGCGGCAGTGGTAACGGCGGAAATGTCAGCATAAAGACAGATGCCCTGGCTGTGATCGAACAGAGCGACATCACCGCAAAGGCGGACCAGGGTTTCGGCGGCAACATAACCATCCAGGCTCAGGCGGTGATCTTTTCGAATAACAGCGAGGCGAATGCCTCCTCGAATATCAGCGGCAAAGAAGGGACGGTCCGGGTCAATGCCCCTGATATCGACTTCAGCGGCTTCCTGGGTATCCTTCCCTCAAACTACCTGAATGCCGACCTGCTGCTTCCGAAGAGCTGCTCTGCACGGACAGGCGAACCGAACTCCTTTGTGATCGTCGGCCGGGATTCCCTGCCTCTCTCACCTGAGGGCTTTCTCCCCGCGCAGTAGTTCTGCTATTGTCTGTCGAAGGCCGCTGCAGCGGTGAGACCTGCCTGATCAAGCAGCCTGGCCCTTTCAGCACGGAGCCCCCTGTCTTCCTTCTGTTCGATGATCCGGGCTGAAAGGAGAGAAAGGGCGTCATACCAGATGCCTTCAGAGGCATAGACAGCCGCCTTTCCGAGTTCGCTTCCTGCTGAGCCGAGTTGTGAGATGAGCTGAGGCGATGGCATAACCCTTTTGATCATGCCGGTGCTGACGATGTCCCTGGACCGGTGCTCAGGGTCGACCACGATGGCAACGAACCACTGATATTCGACGTCAGGCGTGAGCGAGACATCATAACCGGCAAGGCTCATGCACTGTATCCCGGGCTCCGTCGCCTCGGTGAACTCGCGCTCGAAGACAGGCCGGGGAGAGGCCTCGTCATTGATCGTTATCTCAAGCCGGGTCCTGGCCCTGTCAGAGAGGTACCAGCAGAGCGTCGGTTTTTCACGTGTGGTCAGCCCGACATGGTCCGGGGCCAGTGCAGCCAACACCGGGGTGTTGTACCCTGCGCCTCGTGTCCCGCCTCCGATCCTAAGAACGGGCCTGCCGATCGAGCCTGCTTTTGGCTTGTAGTTGACAAAAAAGCCGGAATCTTGCTTTTTCCCGTCCTTCTTTACAGCCGGTTCTTTGCCTGCGCCGCTGCTGTTAAGAGGGATGGCCAGCAGCAGGGCAAGTGTTACAGACAACGCAAATTTTTTCATAACTCCTCCGTTAAGTGGCAGTATTTTTATCCATGACCCCTGAGACACGGTAGACCATTATTTTTTCATCCCTGCCCTTCACCTGGAACTCGCCGATCTCCGAGGTCATAAAAGCATTGCCCAGAAGTCTGCGGGTGGCCTCACTGATCAGGATCCGGCAGTGATCAGCTTCAGGGGAAGGGTCCCCGGGCTGCATCCGGAGACCCTCAAGCCGCGAGGCTATATTGACCGTATCTCCGATGACCGTGTACTCCATCCTTTCGGCGCCCCCGAGACTGCCTGCGACAAGAGAGCCTGTATGTATGCCGACACGCATACGGATGGTCGGCCTCTTCTCATTTTCCCATTCCCGGTTAAGGTCCGCAAGCTTATTTTTCATTTCCAGTGCACAGGCAACGGCATTGCGGGCGTCTGCGGTAATGGTCATGTCATCATCATGGGCGACCGGAACGCCGAAAACGGCCATTATGGCATCACCGATGAATTTGTTGACGACCCCGTTATGTACCATGACCGTGCCGGTCATGGCATCCATATAGCGGTTCAGCCAGGTCATGAGTTCACCCGGTTCTGACCTTTCGGCGATGGCGGTGAAGCCGCTGATATCGGTGAACAGCACGGTTGCCGTGAGCTTCCGGGGTATGAGCCTGCCGTCATGTATGAAGTTCTGCCTCTCCCTCCAGATCGTCTCGGCAACATCCTTTGAGACATGCCTCGAAAAAAGCTGCATGAGCAGGACCCGGTCATTCTTCTCCCGATAAGACAGGTAGGCCTTCACAAAGGAGAGAGTCAGGACCCAGGAGACCGCCGGGGGGATGACCGGTATCCACCAGCCCAGCATGAATGACCAGTAGGCAAGGCCGGTCAGCAAAGTAGTGCCGCCGGCAAGGAAGAGGCCGAAGGCCCAGTACGAACGTCCGCGGACCGCTGCCAGGCCCGCTGCCAGGCTCCAGAGGCATATCCATGCCCATGCATATTGTTCATTCAGCGGGCGCAGGGACTTGTGGATGCCCTGTGCAGCCCTGATGATCTGTCCTGTGAGATGGCTATGGATCTCGACCCCATGCAGGATGTTAACCCCGGCCTGCCTCCCGCTGACCGGTGCCGCATACATATCTTTCATGCTTTCCGCGGTTGAGCCGATCAGCACGACCCGGTCCTGAATCACCGCAGGATCGGCCTTTCCATCCAGGACATCTCCGAGGGTTAGTGTTGTAAACGGCCTTGATCTGAAATCAAGCAGGACCTGGTAGCCGCCCGCGTCGGCCCTCCGGTACCCACCATCATCCGCCCTGAACGGGACAAAGGTCGTTCCGCCCAAGCGCATATGTTCCGGGTTAAGCCGGTCAGGCTGAGGACCGATTCCTTCGGGCTGAAGATAGTTCAGGGCCAGCAGCAGACCAAAGGAACTGAGCAGTCCGTCCTGGCCATCCATGAAAAGCAGGCCGCGCCGAATGGAACCGTCCCTGTCGACCGGCAGGTCATTGAAGCCGATCAGGCTGGGGTCCTTTATCATGTAAGGAGGGGGCACAGAGCCTGAACTCCGGTCGCCGATCTTCATGACCGTCACAATGTGCGGATTCTTCGAGATCACGTCCCTAAGCTTGTCGCTTCCCGGCGGCACGGGGATGTCCCGGTAGAGGTCAAGGCCGATCGCCCGCGGCTTGTCTTTCAGTATCTGCCGGAGGAGGTCGGCAAGCAGGCTGTCCGTAAGCGGCCACTGGTTCAGTTTCTGAATATCAGCCTCGGTTATTGCCACAAGGGTTATTGGCGCTGCAGCGGCAGAGGACCGCACCTTCTGCCGAAGGAAATAGTCATAGGCTGACAGTTCCGGGGCCTGGAGATAGCCGCCGGCCCTTGCCAGGATGACCGCTGCAAAGATCAGCAGGCCGGTCACCAGACCGGCGAAGACCGGAGATCCGGTAAGGGACCTGAAAAGTTGACCAGGCGGACGGGCAGGATCGCTCATGGATCAGAGCCAGTTGCCGATCAGCAGAAAAGGGGCCCAGTAATAGGGATGACGGTAGGGTGAATCCTTCAGGATCTTCAACTGAGCATTCTGCAACGCCCGGGCCTTTGAGACGGCATGCTGCCGGAACTCGCGGTAGAACTCAACCACGAGCATTGAAGAGGCCTCGTCGCTGACGTACCAGAGCGTTGCCAAGGCACTCTTTGCCCCTGCCTTGACCGCAACACCGGCAAGGCCGAGCGCGGCCCTGTCATCTCCGCTTGCCGTCTGACAGGCGCTCAGTGTCAGGATCTCCACAGGATTTGCACGGAACCGGCCGGACTTCATGGAGCGTTCAAGCTGGTCCATGGTGAGTCTCTCGTCCCATGACAGGAGGAACGACTCCCGTGAGTCGCCCGAAAACTCACCATGAGAGGCTATATGGACTATCTGAAACGGGCTGCCCTGAAGTTGATCCATAAACCCTGTTGAGAGAAAGGTCCTGTCCTTCAACTCCCTTCCCTGGTAAAGCAGCCCGATGTCGGTGAGTTCCTGAGATACGCTGGCCAGGGGCGGATATCCCTGGACCGACTCGGTGAGCCCTGCTGTCAGAACCTCTATCGTTGCCGGATTAAAAGGCTTGGGGTCGGTGAGGGTAAGTCCCTGCGTGGTGGCCACGGCAAAGCTGCTGATAAGAAAATCTTTCCCATCGTGAAGGGCGGCAACCGGGATGGTCCTCAGCCATTTGTCAGGGATGATGACAATGGTCCCGATATTTTTTGCAGCAAGCTCAGGCCTGATCGGGGCGATCAGCCACTCATAAAGCCTCCGGCCGTGGACCATATATTCCCGGGTCGTGCGTTTTTCGAGGGTCCTTCTGAAGGCCTTCACCTCGCTCGTGAAGACATCCTTTCGGACGTCGACCGGATACCGCCTGATCTCTGACCTGATGCTGAGAAGCAGTTCGAGCCTGTCGGCAAGCGGAATGACATACAGGACAGCAGCTTCATCAGATATCTGCTCGAGGGTGAGCTGCTTTGAAAGGTAAGCGTCGACGCAGGGGTCCCTGAAATAGTCATAGAGTTCCGCGCCCTTCATGCTCTCGAGGACCTGGCGGGCCTCCCGGAGATACGCATCTGCCGACCCATGCTCTTCCGGCCGGCCTGCCTGCTCCAGGAGCAGGTCTGCCAGGCCAAAATAGACCGGCTCTATTTTATCGCTGAAGAGTTCCTCCCCACAGGTAAAGCAGCCTGAGGAGAGCTCCCCCCTGATCGTCTCCAGGCTCCCGAGCGCCAACCTGTATGACGTTATTGCCTCCAGGGGCAGTCCCATTTTTTTCAGGATGCGGCCGGACTGCCACTGCCAGAGATACCGGGCCTCGTTCATGCCGATGCGCTCCGCCTCCATGACAGCCCGGCGCGTGACCTGTAGAGCGCGGCCATAGTCACCGGCCTGTTCATATAATTCACCAAGATATCCATATCCGTATGAAAGGGCACGGCTGTCGGCTATCTCGCGGGCTGTTGCTACAGCATTGTTCAGGGCATCAAGGGCCGGCTTTCCGGGATCGGCAGGGAAGTCGGCTGACATGGCCTTTATCGTTTGTAAACCCCTGGCTATGCCGATGAGCAGAAAGGCCTTGTCATGGCTCGGGCTCAATCCCTGTGCAGAGGGATATGCCTTTAAAAGGAGGTCCCGGGAAACTGCATAATTTTTCTGCATGATACGCATCCTGCTCATATTGAGGAGTGCATGGGCAGTCATGCCGTTGTCCCGTAAGCGGGTCGAGAGCTCCAGGGCCTCAGCATAGGCGGCATGGGCCTCATCGAATTTTTTCTCGAGCGCAGAAAGATTCCCCAGGTTGTTCAATATGGATGCCCTCAGTCTCCCTGCATCGTCGGTTTGAGGCAGCAGGGTAAGGGCCAGATCCAGATCTGTCCGGGCCTGGCCGGTCCGTCCGGCAGTGAGGTTCAGACTGCCGGAGAGATTCAGAACCTCAGCCCTGTCATCTGCTGCCCCGTACTGCTCTGAAAGTGCTCGGGCCCTGGTAAGGGCCTCTTCAGCTTTTTTCAGATGTCCAGCCTGCCCGGAGGCGCGGGCCAGGGTCGAGAGGGCCCTGATTCTTGTTTTCATATCACCCGAAGCCTGCGAGATCCTGTCAGCCTCTGACGCGGTCTTTATCGCCTGCTCAAGATCACCCCGGCCAAGATACCCTTCAGCCCTCTCAAGATGTCTGCCGGCATCAGACGCAAAAACGGACGGGCAAAAAAGGATCATCATCACTATTATGAATAACCCCTGTGCGGTCCTGACTGCTCGTTTCATGTGCCCTGCCCCCTTAATGCTGTTCAATAAATTATATCCTAAAACCGGCCCCGGCCTAAGGATTTTTTCTATTTTTGACTCTCTCCCAACGGCGGGGGTATAATCAAATCCAGTATGAAACTGAAGCTGATCATCATTTTTGCGCTTGTTGCCGTGGTTATGGGCGGGACAGCCGGCGGGTATTTTGCGATCTCCCGGGGGATGCCCTCGATCCAGGAACTCAAGGAATTCAACCACATTGTGGGGACGAAGATCTATGCCGACGATGACAACCTCATCGGAGAGCTCAAGGTCGAAAAGGGTATCTTCATCCCCCTGGAGAGCATGCCGAAGAACATGATCAATGCCCTTGTTGCGGTTGAGGACTCAAGGTTCTGGAAGCATAAGGGTATTGATTACATTGCCATTATGCGGGCCATTGTCAAGGACGTCATCCACGTCAGCCTCAAAGAGGGCGGGTCGACGCTCACCCAGCAGCTTGCAAAGGTCGTCTTTCTGAGCCCCGAAAAAACTATCAAGAGGAAGCTGATGGAAGCAGCGCTCGCCTTCAAGATAGAGAAGAGCCTGAGCAAAAATGAGATAATCGAACTCTACCTCAACCGCGTATATTTCGGGCATGGCGCCTACGGGGTGGAGATGGCTGCAAAGGTCTATTTCGGGAAGTCCGTGAGGAACCTTACCCTTGGCGAGGCGGCCCTGATAGCAGGTCTTGTCAAGGCGCCGACGGTCTATTCGCCGTTCAATGATCTTTCAAAGGCCAAGGAGAGACAGGCTGTCGTCCTGATGCGCATGGAAGATGAGGGATACATAAAGAAGAGTGAACGGGAAGGGGCCTATGCCCAGCCGCTGTACCTGTCGAGCCTGAAAAAAGGGGTCGAGGTCCATAATTATTTCATTGACTACATAAAGAAATATCTTGAGGAGAAATACGGGGAAGAAGCGGTGTACAAGGGGGGCATGAAGGTTTATACGACGCTCGACAGGACCATGCAGTCCTCTGCCGTTATTGCCATGCAGGCCGGGCTCCGTGAGGTCGATAAGCGCAGGGGATGGCGCGGACCGGCAGACCGGAAAAAAGATGTTGACTTCAGTAAGGAGCTCAAGGGCAAAGAGCTCTCAACGACGGTGGCGATCAATCCCGGCGATATATACTCGGGGGTTGTCCTGAGCGTCTCGGACAAAGAGGCGGTCATAAAGACTCGCGGGGTTATCGGCAGGCTCCAGGTCAAAGATGCTGCGTGGGCCGCAAAGGTCCTCAACCCCAAAGACGGTTCTTCAAAGGTGCTCCAGAACTTTGGGCTGACGAAGGTCCTGACGCCCGGGGACATGGTGAAGGTCAGCATCAAGAGCATCCAGAACAGGAATGTCCAGCTGGCCCTCGAACAGGAGCCTGAGGTTGAAGGGGCCCTGGTTGCGGTCGAGCCTCACACCGGGTTTATCAGGGCCATGGTGGGAGGGTATGATTTTTCGAAGAGCGATTTCAACCGTGCGATCCATGCAAAGCGCCAGCCCGGGTCCTCTTTCAAGCCCGTGATCTATGCCGCTGCAATGGACCACGGTTTTACGCCGGCAAGCATCATCAATGACGAGCCGGTCACCTATATGGGCGGGCCCAAGGGTGAGTGGAGCCCTGAAAACTACGACCATAAGTTCTATGGACCGACCCGGCTGCGCGAGGCGCTTGCCTTCTCGCGGAATGTCGTGACCGTCAAGCTCGTCGAGTCTGTCGGGATCGACAACCTGATAAATTTTGCGAGGACGGTCGGTTTCCAGGGCGACATGCCGAGGAACCTGAGCATTGCGCTTGGTTCTTTGAATATCACCCCCTTTGAACTTGCCATGGTCTATAATGTCTTTGCCAGCAACGGCAACAGGATCAAACCGGTGTCGATCAAGTATATCACTGACCGCAAGGGCAGGATCCTCGAGGCGAACGAACCTGAGTCAGAGCAGGCGATCAGTCCGCAGACCTCGTTCCTGATAACCTCGATGATGGAGGATGTCGTGAAATACGGCACCGGCTGGAGGGCAAAATCTCTGGGGGTCCCGGTCTCGGGAAAGACCGGCACGACGAACGATTACAAGGATGCGTGGTTCGTCGGGTATACCTCAAACCTGGTCGCCAGCGTCTGGGTGGGCTTTGACAACTCCCGGCCGCTCGGTTCGATGGAGACCGGTGCGCGGGCAGCTTCCCCGATCTGGACCGCCTTTATGGGAAACGCGATACGGGGGCAGGCCGAACCTTTTACCCAGCCTGAAGGGATCGTTTCCTTTCCCGTTGATCCAAAGACCGGCCTGCTTTCACGGGATGATTCCGGGCTGAAGGAATATTTCAAGGAAGGCAGTCAACCGAAACAGTTTTCGCCGTCACGGTCAGTTTGGGAGATCAAGGACCCCTCGCAGTTCAACTTCGATTAGTCCGGCGGCCTTATTTCTTGGCGGTCTTCGAGATATAGACGATGCAGTCTTCGCAGATCCTGCCGGACTGGGTGTTGCAGATCATACGGTTCAGTTCCCAGCAGGGTTTTGTCTTGTCGATATAGGCAGAACATTTGCCTTTTCTCTCGTCCGGGCAGGAGGTTATCTCCCAGCAGGGGGCATACTCAAGCAGTTTCTTGATTCCCTCGATGCTGATCTTTTTGTTGTGGATCAATTCCCGGAGACATCTGAGCCACTTGATATCATTCTCAGAATAGAACCTGTTCTTGTTTCTCCGGGCAGGTCTGATAAGGCCATGTTTTTCATACAGCCTCAGTGTCTGGTCGGTCGTTCCGATCAGTTCGGCAACAATGCCGATCGGATAGAGCGGCATATCCTGCTTTTCAGCGTCGCTTATGTCTTTTTTAATTTTTCCGGCTGCCATAGTTTATTATCTGTCAAAGATGCTTAATAATGCTAATTATTAATACATTATCAAATTAGAAAATGCAAGTATATTATTTTCTTATTTGACAATCCGGTTACCGCTTAGGTAATATTTTAAACGTTTTAACCCAAGGAGGCGGCCCTATATGCATGAAGAAAAGCTCTTACTGGATATTCTCGTTAATCCTCACACGGTCCCGCATTTTGTGACCTATTCCTTTCTTGCCTCCGCACTGCTCATAAGCGTTTCGCTGATGGTAAGGAGCTCACTCGCCCTCGTCCCGACCGGCGTACAGAACTTCATGGAGACGGTCGTCGAGGCCCTGCTCGGTTTGGTTGAGGACAATATCGGCCACCACTGGGCACGGACGCTTTTCCCGCTCATTGCAACCATAGCGCTGTTCATAGCCGTATGCAATTTCATGGGGCTCATCCCGGGGTTCATGTCGCCCACCAGCAATGTCAATACCAATGCCGCACTGGCCATCCCCGTTTTCCTGGCAACCCATTTCTACGGCCTGCGCGCTCACGGCATCGGGTATTTCAAGCATTTCCTCGGGCCGGTGCGCAATATCTTTGCGTTACCCCTCATGATGCTTATGTTCATCATCGAAGGGATCGGACATCTCGTGAGGCCGGTCACCCTTTCGGTGAGGCTTTTTGGTAACATGGTCGCAAAGCATATCATCCTGCTGGTGCTCGGGACCATCGCCCCCTGGGTCATCCCCACGGCGATCCTGGCCCTGGGGACCCTGGTCAGTCTCATCCAGGCCTTTGTCTTTACCCTGTTGGTAACCTTATATCTCGCTGGTGCCGTTGAAGAGGCACATTAAATCAAAGATCATTGGAAAGGAGGAAAAGAAATGAAGAAAACTATCGCTCTCGTACTTGTCGCTCTTTCGCTGATGGTATTGCTTGTTCCTGTCGTCTTTGCTGAAGAGGCAGCTGCACCTGCAGCCGCCGGCAATGCTTCTGTCAAGACCATGGCAGCGCTCGCAGCGGCTATCGCCATCGGGATCGCAGCTCTCGGTGCAAGTATCGGCCAGGGCATGGGACTGAAAGGTGCAACTGAGGGTATCGCACGCAACCCCGGCGCATCCGGCAAGATCACCACGACCCTGATCATCGGTCTTGCCATGATCGAGTCCCTTGCTATTTATGCTCTGCTGGTCTCACTCGGCCTGCTGATCAACCAGAAGATGTTCTTCTAGACGTTGCTGAACGATAAAAAGGCCACAGTATCCCTGTGGCCTTTTTTTATTCCACGTGCTAACACGTTGTCCTGCCCGCGTTATAGACCCTGCAGCCTCTCATACATCCGGGCATTTTCGATGGCGATCCCCCCCTGTTCGGCAAGGGCGACCGCAAAATCTATTTCGTCCTGGCTGAAATGACGGTACGAATCGGTCAGGAGCCGCATGATGCCGATGATCTTCTGCCGCACCACAATAGGGATGACAAGCATGCTCCTGATCCCCTCCTCCCGGGCCTCGTCCCGGTAGTCGATCCTGGGGTCGGTGGTGGCATCGTATATGGCGACCGGTCTGCCATCGAGGGCAATGGAGATGCTGTCTTCGGCATCGACCGGCCCCCTGCCCAGATAACGGCTGCTCAGTCCGAACGAGGCGGTGAGCTCAAGCTTCTTTCCTGTCGCATCAAGAAGCCGTATCGTTGCGGCCTTTGTCGACATGATCTCGGGGATCTTTCTCACGATGGTGTTGAGGACCTCCCGGCTGTCAAGGGTTGAACTGATCACCCGGGATACTTCCTGGATGGCCTGGAGGTAACGGACCTCTTTATACTGTTTTTCATACATCCGGGCATTTTCGATCGCCGTACCGCATTGTTTTGCAAGGGATGAGGCAAAGTCGATCTCCTGTTCCGAAAAGCTCCGGGGCTGTGCCGTGAGCAGCCTGAGGACCCCGATGACCTTTCCCCGGGCAACGATCGGGAGGGTAAGCATGCTCTTTATGCCTTCTTCCTCAGCCTCCTTCTTATACCGGATGCTGGGATCGGTGGCTGCATCAAAGATAGTGACAGGCCTGTCATTAAGCGCTGCCTTGATATTATCCTCAGTATCCACCGGGCCCTTGGTGAGGTAGCGCTCACTGAGTCCGTGTGAGGCAACGAGCCGCAGCTCCTTTCCTGAATCGTCCAGCAGCCGTATGGTCGAACCTTTCAGATGCAGGACCTCAGGGATCTTCCGCGCGATCAGGTCGAGCACCTCAGTGACATTAAGGGTGGAGCTGACCGCGTCGGTGATGGTCTGAAAGACCGTCAGGTACTGCTTTTCCTTTGAGACGGTCTTTTCAAAGACCCGGGCATTCACGATCGCGATCGCCGCCTGCTCGGCAATGGCCGAGACAAATTTCAGGTCTTCGTCGGAATAGGAGACCGGTTCGGCCGTATACATCCTGAGCACCCCGATCACTTCATCCCTGAACCGAAGCGGGATCGACAGTATGCTCCTGATGCCCTCCTTTTCAGCCTCCCTGCGGTATTTCGCGTTCCTGTCGGCGGTGATGTCGTAGATCGAGACCGGCTTGCCTGCAAGCGCATCGTCGATGCTCGCATCGTACTCGACCGGTCCCTTGTCCGCATAGCTTCTGCTGAGGCCATGATAGGCGGCCAGTTCGAGCTGGTTCTTCTCTTTGTTCAGGAGCCTCAGGAGACTGGCCTTGACATTCATGACCTTCACGACGTTGGTCACGATAAGCGTGAGGACCTCATCAAGCGACAGGCTGGTGCTGATGGACTTGCATATATTCTGGTAGCTCTCCAGGTAGATCTTCTTCGAAAAGATCTTTTCGGCGCATACCGGGCACATCGAATGGGTAAACTCACCGAGCCCCTCGTCGCTCAGGAACGACTCGATCTGCTCCCAGTCGTCGTCAGTCTTTCTGATCTTCTTGCACCATCCGCAGATCGGGATCAGCCGAGCAATCTTATCCGTCCTGAGCTGAAAGGGCCTCAGCTGCGTGAATTGGGATATGTCCCGGAACAGGACGATGGCCCCCCTGAGTTTCCCCCCGGCAGTGAGCGGGGATATGTGCTCCTCGACCAGCACTTTCTCACCATTTTTGGTATGAATAAAGAGGTTTCTCCTTATGGCCTCGCCCGAAGTCTGAAACAGGGTGAGGGGACATCCGGGACCGCACAGGGCATTGCCGTTCTCATCCTCATGTCTCAGCAGACCTGAGGAGCAGGGCTGCCCCTGCATCTCCCCGGCGCTGAACCCGGTCATGACCTCGGCCCCTTTGTTCCAGAACTCGACCTTCCGGTCGGAATTGATGAAACATACCCCGTCCGGAATGTTCTGCAGGACCTGGCTGTGTAGTTTTGATCTTTTGTCGAACATGGGTACCCTTTGTTGATCCAAACTTATTATAATGAAAGAATGCTTCTTAATAAAGGCGGCCGGGTTGGATAGTTCATTTTACAAAAGGCTCAGGGAGATGTCTTTGCAGGCGGCCCAAAAGGTCGGCCAGCCTGTTTTTTATACGCGCTATGAAAAGGAACTGAGTGAGTCGGCCGCTTTTTTTGAGAGGAACAGCCTTATAGCCCGCTGCCGGGAATTGCTTGGCGATGCAAAGCTGCATCCTGCCCACGGGACCGGGCACTGCGAAAAGGTTGCCCGGGAGGCCGGGGCACTGGTCAGGATAGAGCGGGCCAAACGGGGAATGCCCGACCCGGATGAGGACCTGATGCTCTGTGTGCAGATCGCAGGTCTTTTCCATGACATCAAAAGGACAGAGGAGGATCATGCCGTGGCCGGCAGCAGAGAGGTGCAGAGCCTCCTCGAAGCCTTTCCCCTGGATGACCGGTATAAACGGTATATTGTTGCGGCGGTCAGGAATCACGAGGCATTTAAGAAGGTCCTTGATTCAGAGGACGAAGCAGCGCGGCTGGTGAGCGATGCGCTGTATGATGCCGATAAGTTCAGATGGGGTCCTGACAATTTTACGGTAACGCTCTGGCTGATAACCGAGCACGGGAGGATCTCTGTCAGGACGCTCTTCGGTGATTTTGAGGCGAAGATGGAGGGCATAGCCTGGATAAAGGAGACCTTCAGGAGCTCCACCGGGAGGCAGTACGGGCCTGAGTTCATTGACAAGGGCATGGAGATAGGCAGGGAGATATACAAGGAAATGCTTTCCCTGATAGGTGACGTGTAATGATCCTCATCACAGACTTAAAGGCGCTTCCCCGCACCTTCAGCAACAGCATTATTACGCTGGGTAATTTCGACGGTCTGCACCTCGGGCATCAGGAGCTTATTAAAAAAGTGATCGCGCGGGCAAAAGAGACCGGGGGGACCAGCATGGTCGTGACGTTCCGTCCACATCCGCTGAAGATACTCTGCCCTGAAAAATGTCCGCCGCTCATCAGTATCTATGAGGAAAAGATCGGCCTCATCGAGGCCCTGGGCATCGATGTCCTGGTGAAGATACCCTTTACCCTCGAGTTTGCAAAGATGGCGCCTGAGGATTTTGTGAAGGATGTCCTCTTCGGCCTGCTCGGGGCAAAGGAGATATTCGTCGGCTACAATTACCGTTTCGGCAGGGACAGGGCCGGGAATATTGAGATGCTGAAGGACCTGGGCAGCCGCTACGGGTTTGCGGTCAGGCAGGTTGAGCAGATATCCCTGCGCGGTGAGGTGATCAGCAGTACGAAGATCAGGCATCTCCTGAGGGAGGGCGAGGTCGAGCAGGCTGCCCGTCTCCTGGGGAGAGATTATGCGATCACCGGGGTGGTGATCAGGGGCGACGGCAGGGGCAGGTCGCTTGGTTTCCCGACGGCGAACATCGCCCCGAAACATGCGATCATCCCTTCCAACGGGGTCTATGCGGTCAGGCTCTTTGTGAGGGACCGGCTGTATGACGGGATAGCCAATATCGGCATGCGGCCGACCTTTGACAAAAAAACGCTCTCGATCGAGGCCTATATCTTTGATTTTGATGAGGACATATACGGGGAGGAGATCTCCGTTTTTTTTCTGAAGAAAATCAGGGATGAGATAAAATTCAACGGCATTGACGAACTGATACAGCAGATCACGTCCGATATTGAAGCCTCCCGCCTGGTTCAGGCAGGCAGGGCAGGGCCTGCCTGAACTCCAGCCAGGTTTATGGTATAATTCCTGGCCAAACCATGAAGAACAAAATAATCAGAGAGCAGTTCAACAAACAGGCTGAAAAATTCTCGGAATTTTCATTTACCAAAAGCAGGGTCATCTATAAATTCATCTATGACTTCTGCCGGATCCAGCCCGGCGATACGCTCCTGGATGTGGCCTGCGGTTCCGGCGCCTTTGCCCTGTTCTGTGCTGAGAAGGTCAGGTCTGTTTGTGGCGTGGATATATCGGACAGATCAATCACCATGGCAGCCGATACTGCCCGGGGCAGGAACATTCAGAATGCCTCATTTATCCGCAGTGACGTAGAGGCGATTCCCGTGGCCGACGGATCATTTTCGATCGCAACCTGCAGGATGGCCTTCCATCATATGGGTAATTATCAAAAGGTTTTTTCAGAAATGGTCCGGTGCGTACAAAAAAACGGCAGGATCTGTATACAGGATATGACCGCCTGCGACCGGAAAGAGACGGATGATTATTTCGAAGAGATTGATAAACTTGTTGATATCAGTCATAACCGTTCCTTATCGAAAGCGGAAATAATCGATCTTTTTGATGGCCAGGGGGTCAGGATCCTGAATACCTTTGAAAGCCGGCATGAGTTTGAGATCAACGAGTATGCCAGTCATGCGATACAGGCCCCCGAGAATTTCGAGGCCTTGAACAGGCTTCTTGAAACCGGGCTGAACGATACAGCATTATCAGCATTGTTGTATAAGAAAGGTGACCAAACCTTTCTCAAGAAGGACGGCATCGTTGTCCTGGGAATAAAAGAATAGACGAAAGGCCTGTTCTCTTGTCTGCCCGCGCGTCAATCCCTCCGGCCGGGCTGATCATCCGCAGTTGAAATATCAGGACCCTCATGGCAGTGTATTGCCCTGAAATGTCCCCCTTCAACGACAAGTGCGGCAACATAACCCGGGGATGGTTCAAACGACAGGGCGGACCATGCCGGTGACGCCTTTCCGGGCCGGTCTTTTAGGATCAGGGGTGCAGGGACGCCGCACGACCCTGAACAGGAAACCTCAAGCCCGTGGAGCCCGGCCAGTCCTTCCCCTGTTGCCTTGACATAGGCCTCCTTGAGGACCCAGGCCTTGAAGAAGGCCTTTTCCCTTTCATCCGGAGGAAGAGAGTTGATAGCGGAGTGCTCGGCGGGGGTGAAGTAACGCTTTGTCAGCGGTGTCAGATTCTGTACCGGACGGATCTTTTCGAGATCTATGCCAACCGTCAGTTCTCGCGAAACAGCATACAGGGCCAGGTCTCCGGAGTGTGATATATTGAACTGAAAGCCGGGTGCACTGCTGGACAGGGAAGGCTTCCCTGTCCTCCCCGGGGAAAAGACCAGCTGTGCCGGATCAGTCTGCAGATATCCTCCGAGCACCTTCCGGAGAAGGCCGTGGCTGGCTACGAACCTCTGTTTAAGGGTTTCAGACCGAAGGCGGTCACAGCGCTGCTGCTCACCCGGAGAAAGAGTGCTGTAGAGCCTTTTGAGCAGGGGAGCAGGAAGCCCGAGAGGGATATGCCACACATGGACGGTTCCGCCCTCCAGGCGCAGGTCTGGGGCAGCCGGCTGCCTGGGAGATGGCATCAACGGTTACTGCTGATGCCGGGGGAGGAACATTCCCCGCGGCCGGGCTTCAGGGGCATTTCTCTTTGAGCCTCCTGCTTTTTAGGATCGCGGCCCGGTAATATTCATATTCCGGCAGGATGCGGGCCTTCCCCCAGGATGATTCCCTGCAGTATCGAAAGATCTGTTCCTTATAAGCTCCCCATGGCGGGGCGGAGATACCGAACCGGGCAAGCATCGCCGCGGAATGCTCGGAATTGAATGGCGCCGATTTCCCCTCAAAATATGAGGTGTAGGGCATGCCGAGCTTCATGATACCGAAATATTTCCTCGGTACCATATGCCGGAGAGGGGTCTGCAGGAGATAGTTGGCAAGCCAGATAGGCAGGAACGGTAATTTCTTCAGGTTCAAAGTTGTGCAGGCATCCCCGATGATTGTTCTCATTTGCACCTCGTTGCCTCTTCCGGCGGTGAGATGAAAGGTCTTGCCCAGGCTTTCGTCATCCTGCATCAGGGCAACGATCGCATCAGCGACAAAATCCGACGGCACAATATCGACCCTGGCACCGCCTGACCCAGGGATAAAGTACCGGGGGATCCCGTCTGCCAGGATCTTCAGCGGCCAGTAGAGCATGCTGAAGCTGCTGACATAACCGGTGCAGGAATCTCCGATCACGATAGAGGGGCGGTAAACCGCGGCCGGCAGCCTCGTGCCATATTCCCGGACCAGCAGTTCGGCTTCAAACTTGCTCTGCTCATAGGGATTGGCAAAGGTCTGTCCGCGGTCCAGGTCCTGTTCCGTGGCTTCGCGTTTATGCATCCCGGCTACGTACGCAGTCGAAACGTAATCGAATCGTTTCAGCCTGCCCTCTTTGCTGCAGGCCGTTGCCAGTGCAAGCACCTTTTCTGTCCCGCCGACATTGATCTTTCGTGCCGTTTCGATCGGGGAGCCAAAATCGGTTATGGCCCCCAGATGCAGGATCTGGTCCACAGAATGCACGAGTTCACTCCGGTCATCAGCCGACAGGCCCAGCTCCGGCAGGACAAAATCGCCGGAAACCGCTTTTATTTTCCCCGCAGCCAACGGGACAAGCTCAGGGGGCACAATAGTCCGCAAAAGCTCATCTCTGCGCTCTGCGACCGATCTTCTGTGCGACGGCCGCAAGAGCAGGTAAATTGTTTCGTACTGCGGATCATCAATCAGCCGCGCTACGATCAACTTGCCAATAAAACCGCTGCCGCCAGTAATAAATATCTTCTGCATAATTATCGGGGGTGAACCCGGACCTGACACTGCCCTGTATCCCGGCTCACTCGTTGAAAAGGGAATTTATGGATATCCTCTTAATAAATATGAAATTAACGACGCAAATATTATATATTATCATGGACGTTATTATGTTTAATTTTATACGGATCGTTAAATGCGAGAGAGGCTTCATCGTTGGTAAACCTGCTGAAAACTATGCCTGATCGGACAATAAGCGAGGGCTTGTCTGACCGTATCTACGGGACGATCAGCCGGTATCCTCAAAAAGTGCTCTTATCTGATGAGTCGGTAGATTTTACCGGAGACGATATACACGCCTTTATCAGTGAGATCAGGCCCCTTATAACGATCTTTTCACAGAGGCGCGGGAGGATCGGGATATTAATTCCGAATTCGGCTGTATTGGCAGTGGCAATTCTGGCTGTAATTGCGCTGGGACGGATACCGGTAATCCTCAATTCATCTGCGCGGAGAGAACAGGTCGAGGCCTTACTACCGGCCTTGAACCTCGACCTCCTGATCGTGTCAAAGGCGGCATACCCGGAGCTCGATAGCGCCTGCAATATCGTGAGCATAACCATGTCCGGCTGCATGACGTTCATTCAAAGGGACGGGCCCGGAAGATGGCATAAACTGCCCCGTGAGGGGACGGCGATCATTCTGTATACCTCCGGCTCGGAAGGCGAGCCAAAGGGGGTGCAGCTCTCTGGTCCGGGGATCAGTTACACGATAAACCATCTGATCGATTATTTTGAACTCGACGGATCGACGGTCTCGGCCTGCATCATGCCTCTGTGCCATACCATGGGCCTCAATACGCAATTTTTGCCGGTCTTCTTTGCAGGGGGGAGGTCTGTTTTTTTTGAGATAGCCATGAGCCTGGGGAAGATATACCGGCAGATCATACAGGCAGAAGCCACGTTTGCAGGCCTGATCCCGGAATTTTTGCAGCTCTGTTATGAGGAAAAAATGCGGCGGGGCATTGAACCTGCCCTGAATGTCCGGCATCTGCAGATCGCCGGGGGGCCCATCCGGGAGGACCACCTGCGCAGGGCCATGCACCTTTTCCCTCATGCGGTCGTTCACAAGGGATATGGTTTGACCGAGGCCATACGGGTATCATCGATCAGCAGCTCGGACCCCCTGTTTTTCGGCAATAACGAAGGGTATGTCCTGCCCGGGCAGACGGTGGTAATACGTGATGAGGCAGGGAATGTCCTGCCCGCCGGCAGTATCGGGAGGATCCACGTAAAAGGCTCAAATGTCATGCTGGGCTATGACAATGACACTATCGACGCACCGGTTACCGACGGGTTTCTGAATACCGGAGACCTGGGGTCTTTAACGCCTGACAACTGCCTCTTCATTCATGGGAGGCACGACAGCATCTTTAAGATAAGCGGGGAGCGCATTTCGGGTTACGAGATAGAAAACGCCGCCCGTGCCATATCGGCATACTTTCGGGATGTCAGATGCCTGCCTCTGGAGCGTTCCGGAAGAGTGCGGCCTGTCTTATTTGTGGAACTGAGCCAGGTCCCGCCGGCAGACGCTTTTGCGGAACTCAGGCTCGGGTTCGGCAGGCAGCTGTTACAGCGCCTCGGTCATAAGCTCAAAATGCCCGGTGACATCTATTTTATGGAGAATTTCCCCCGGACACATAACGGCAAGATTCGCAATAAGGAGCTTAAAAATATAATAATAGATGAACGTGCAGAATATCTCGGCACTGACGGGGGGCTTCGTTTCTTTTTCGTACCGGGATGCAGCGGGAAACATTTATGCGGAGAGGGCAACAGAGATGCGATGGATATTTGTAGATAAGATCATAGAGATGGACCCCGGAAAATCAGCGGTCGCAGTCCGGAACTTCTCACGCTCAGAACTGTTCTTCCTGGACCATTTCCCCGGGTTTCCTCTTGTTCCCGGGGTGCTGCAGATCGAAATGATCGCGCAGCTCGGAGGCAAATGTGTCATGGCGGGGCATCCCGGCATCATGCCGGTCCTTGGTTCAGTGAAGAGCGCCAAGTTCTATCATAAAATAGTGCCGGGGGACCAGGCCGTTATTAAGGTCGAGATTACGGTCCGCACGTCCTTTACGATGGCTCAGGGCCGGATAGAGGTTGACGGCAACAGGGTTTCAGCGGCAGAGGTCATCCTTGCGCACCTTCCGGCGCCTGAGGATCTTATCAGAAAAAAAATGGCAGGCGACGGGTTTGGTGACTGGCTGCAAGCGGGGGGACATGGGTCGGATCCAGTGGTGTGATGCGTTGCTGCCCGGAGAGGACATCCCGGCCGGGGAGTTCATATCTGAATATTATGACGGGAAGATACGCCTGGAAAAAGCCAGGGCACTCCCTCTGATCGACAGACAGGCCGAGCTTCCTGACCGCAGGGTCTATCGTTCGATGAGCAGGGCCGGCATCCTGCTCTCTCTGGTCTGTTTAAAGGCCAGGGAAGAACTCAGTGGTTTCCTCCGGCAGGACCCCTTCAGGGTCGGGATCTACTGTGCCATTGAAAATGGCCCTGTTGATTTTGCGTCGACAAAGCAGATGGTTGGCGTACCCGGTGAGGCTTTTGCCGAAACGTACAAAAAACTTTTTAATCCGAAGATGTACCTGCGGCAGTTGCCGAATCTGGCGGCAAGCCAGATGGGGATCTTCCTGAACATACTGGGGCCGCTGCATGTCTTTAATAACTCCCTGTATGGCAGTCTCCATGCCCTGCAGCAGGCCGAGCTTGACCTTGCTGACGACAGGGTCAATGCAGCCCTGATATGCAGTGCCTTCAGTTTTGAGAATCCGCTGATCCTGGAGCGCACCCGCAGGTCGGTCCTGAAGGGACGTGTGCTTTGTGAAGGCTCCGGCGCGATGCTGCTCGTGCCTGGCGGCGAGGAGAACACATGGCATGACATGGACTATGAAAATACCGGAGAATATTTCGGCATAAGCCATCAGATAATCAGTCAAATAATGAAAAGGAGGACCCAACATGACAACTGAAGAGGAACTTTTTCTCCAGGTGGCAGATGCCGTCCGTGCGGTACTGAACACTGAAGAGGGTGAGATCAAGATGGAGAGCATGTTCCGTGCTGATCTTAATACAGAAAGCATCGATTTTCTCGACATCAGTTTCGAGATCGAGAAGCGGACCGGGGTAGAACTGGATTTCCCGGCAGTGCTTAAGTTTATCATGGAGAAAAAAGGCTCGGAAATAACTGATTTTTCCGTAGCAGATCTTGTCGGTTACCTGAGCCACGTAAAGAACTCATAATCGTATGAACAGTGTGGTGATAACCGGATGCGGCCTGATAACCCCTCTGGGCAATAGTATCGGTGAGTTTGAGCGCAGGATGTTTGCCGGGGATTCCGGCATCAGGGATATCCGTGGAACGCTGGTCGCCGATAATTTCCCCGTGCCTTTTGCCGGGATCATCGACGATACGGGCCTGCCCTCGGCAGAGGCCCTCGGCCTCCCCTCCGGGAGGAACAGCCGGGGCCTGCGGTATGCCGTGCTTGCGACACGCCAGGCAGTGCATGATTTCCCGGAGGGCCTGCCTCTGGACGGGATCATCTACGGGACCCCGGGTGGTGTTTTCTTTGAGCTAGTGGTCGATACCTACCGGGATATTGATACTGACAGGATTCAGTGGAACCGGAGCAGGGCCGAATATCTGCTGGAAGTCATGGCCAAAGATCTGGCAGAACGGGGTCACGGAGAAATAGCTCCCGAGCGGCTCATCAGTATCAACTCTGCCTGCGCAAGCGGTATCCACTGTATCGGCATGGCCTTTCAGTTCCTGAAAGCAGGCCTGTGGCAGCGCTGCATCGTGGGAGGCATCGATGCCGGGGCCTGGGAAAGCAGCCTGATGAACTTTCACCTGCTGAACGCACTGACGACCGCTGACGTCCCTGCAGGGGAGGCCAGCAGACCTTTTTCCCCCGACAGGTCCGGGTTTGTCAAGAGCGAGGCAGCGGCCACCCTGCTCATGGAAACCCGGAAGTCTGCCGAGCAGCGGGGGGCGAGGATACTTGCCGAGGTCTGTGGGTTTGGGCTGACCTCTGACGCCTATCGCCTGACCGACGGTCGCGAGGATAATCTCAGTGTGATCAGGGCGATGGAGCAGGCAATTGAAACAGCAGGCATTCAGAAAGAAGATATTGATTATATCAGTGCCCATGGGACCTCCACGCAGCTCAATGACAGGCTGGAAACCATGGCAATAAAAAAAGTATTCGGGGATCATGCCTATAAGATCCCGGTCAGCTCCTTAAAGTCGCAGACCGGCCACCCTACGGTGGCTTCGGGGGCAATGGAGACGGTGGCCTGCATCCTGATGTTTCAGCGGCAGAGACTGGCCCCTACGATCAACTTTAGGGCCGGCGACCCGGAATGCGATCTGGACTATGTCCCGCATAAGAGCCGGCCGGCAGAAGTGAAATATATTCTGAACAATGCCTTTGGCTTTGGCGGGCAGAACGCATGTATCGTATTGAGGAAGGCGGACTGAAATGGTAAAGCGTTTGGCGCTTATCACCGGCGGGACCTCGGGCATCGGGCTTGGTGCTGCGCGAAAGCTTGCGCCCTCATGTGACCTTGCCCTGGCCTATGCAGGCAATCATGAAAGGGCTGAGAAGGCACGGCAGGAGTTTGAGGCGCTGGGGGTGCATGCAGAGATCTTTGCCCGGCCTCTGGGATCCTATGAAGATGCCGGGGAACTGCTGGAGCAGGTGAAATCGTCATATAAGCGATCCCCCGATATCCTGGTGAACTCAGCAGGCAGCATACATGACGGATTCTTCATGACCACTGATTTTGCCCATCACGAAAAGATAATCAGGGAGCATCTTGTCGTGACCATGGCCTTATGCCACCTCACGGTCAAGGGAATGTACGGAAATAAGTTCGGCAGGATAGTGAACCTGAGTTCGATAAGCGGCTCGTATGCAAAAAGGGGACAGACCAGCTATGCAGCTGCCAAGGCAGCGATCACCGGGTTCACCAAGACCCTGGCCCTGGAGGTCGCCCACAGGGGAATAACCGTTAACGCCGTTGCCCCCGGTCTGATCGCTACGCCGATGACAGAGGGGATAATGCAATTCCTCGAAAAAGATCCAAAGAGGACGATCAAGAAGGTCGTCCCCGCCGGATATGCGGGGACCACCGAGGATGTCGGCAGCCTGATCGCCTTTTTATGCTCGGATGAGGCCCGGTATATTACGGGGGCGCTCATGGTCATAGATGGCGGCAGGTCTTTGGGAGACCCGGGCTCATGATGGACCTCAGCGGGAAAAATGCGGTGATCACCGGCGGCACGCGCGGCATAGGGAGGGCGATCGCCCTGGACCTTGCCGGATGCGGCGCCCGTGTCTATGCCCTGTATGCCCGGGACCGCAAGAGCGCAGAGGCCCTTGAGCAGGAGGCAGGTCATAAAGGCCTGGGAATAATAACGATCCGCGGCGACCTGGCACGGCAGGAGACCTTTCAGGCCTCAGTTGATCAGGTCAAAGAGGCCTGTGAGACCATAGACATCCTTGTCCATGCAGCGGCCAGCGGGGTCCACAAAAGCGCCATGGAACTCACGGACAGGCATATGCGCTGGACCTTCGATATCAACTTTTTTGCCGTGCATAAACTGACGGTGGCTTTGATCGGGAAGATGAAGAAAGGCGGCCGCATTATTGGTGTTACGTCGCCCGGAGGCGAGCGGGTCATCCCGCATTATGCGGCGATCGGGGCCAGCAAGGGGGCACTTGAAGCCCTTTTCAGACATTATGCCCGGGAGCTTGCCCCTCAGGGGATCATGGTGAACCTTGTCTGCCCGGGCATGGTCATGACCGATGCAGCGCAGGCATTTCCCCAGCTCGCTGAGAGGTTGGCCATGACCCTCGAATATACGCCTACCGGGGACCTGACGAGGCCGGAACAGGTTGCGGCACTGGTGAGGTTCCTCTGCAGTGAAGAGGCTAAACAGATAGTCGGTCAGACGCTCGTGATGGACGGTGGAAAGGGTTTGCTGGCCTAGTCTTCCATCCCCCGTTTCATTCTTCCCGCGGGGTGGATGGTGAAGAGGCCCTCCCCGGGATTAAGCAGGGTATGCAGCCTTTTCCTCCTCTTCCACCTCGGTCTGCTTTTCAGCGGTTGTTCCCACACGGGTGCACTGCAGGAACAGGAGATTCAGGGCAGCTCAACTGCATATTGGCCTGTTGGCAGCTGGCGGACCTCCTCCCCTGAAGCTCAGGGCATCGACCCCCAAAAGATCTCTGCCATGATACGTGACATCAGGGCCGGGCAGAAAAAGATCCATAGTCTGCTCATCGTGAGAAACGGGTATCTCATTACAGAAGAGTACTTCCCCCCGTATAGTAAAGATTCCGGGCATATGCTGTATTCCTGCACAAAGAGCGTAATCTCAGCCCTTGTGGGGATAGCTGTCAGCGACGGGTTCATAAAGGGTCTGGATGAAAAGGTGACCGGTTATTTTACGGACCTGGACATTGACAATAAGGACGGACGAAAGGATGCCATAACCATAAAGCATCTTCTTGAGATGTCGGCCGGGCTTGACTGGGTTGAAGACGGCAATTACGGCAGCCCCGCAGATTCAGTGACCCGGATGCGGCTCAGCGGGGACCAGATCAAGTTCGTCCTTGACCGGCCCATGAAAGAGGACCCGGGCAAGACCTTTTATTACTGCAGCGGTGCTTCCCACCTGTTGTCCGGGATCCTTCAACGGACCACAGGGAGAAGCTCTTTTGAATACGGCAAACAGAGATTATTCGACCCCCTGGGGATCAAAGATATTTCATGGACGTCGGATGAGGACGGGATCAGTAACGGCGCTGACGGCATAAGTATGACACCGGCTGACATGGCACGGTTCGGATATCTCTTCCTGAGAAACGGCAGATGGAACAACAGGCAGGTCGTCCCGGCAGTGTGGGTAGCAGAGTCGACGAAAACACATATCGATACCCCTGACGGGCTTGCAGGCAGGTATGGATACGGTTACCAGTGGTGGAGGAACAGATTCGGCGGATACTCAGCCCGGGGATACGGTGGCCAATATATCTTTGTTATCCCCGAATATGACATGGTCATTGTCTTTACCGGGGAACTGTCTTTGCGTGACCTTTTCTTGCCAGAGAACCTGGTAGAGGCATATCTAATATCCGCTGTTATTTTCTAAACCTTTTTGATATAGTGAAAATATAGGTGTCGAATCCTGAAGGAGGTATCTCTGATATGAAGAAGGTAACCCGACGGCAGTTTCTCAAGGTTTCGGCAGGGACCATCGGCACGGCTGTTGCCCTGGAGGCAGCTGGCCTGGGATTGGATATGGCCGGAGCGCAGGAGCGTTCTCTGAGCATGCCGATCAAGAAGGGAAAGCAGGTCCCCAGTGTCTGCCCCTTCTGCTCTGTCGGCTGCGGCCAGATCGTCATGGTGGACGATTCGGGCAAGATCATCGATATCCAGGGGAATCCGGACTCCCCCTTAAGCGAGGGGACCCTTTGTCCCAAGGGGGCCGCGACGTATCAACTCGTCATGAACGAGCATCGCTGGACAAAGGTCAAATACCGCGCGCCGGGCAGCGACCACTGGGAAGAGAAAACGCTTGAGTGGGCGATGAACCGTGTGGCCGAACTGGTCAAAAAGACGCGGGACGCGAACTTTAACGAGTTTGAGGATGTCCCTGACAGCAAAGGCAAACCGGTCAAAAAACGGGTCATGAACACCTATTCGATCGCCTCTCTCGGGGGAGCGACCATCGACAATGAATGGAACTACACCCATCAGAAACTGATGCACGGCCTGGGGATCATCTATGTTGAAAACCAGGCACGAATATGACACTCTTCCACTGTCCCCGGTCTGGGGGTAAGTTTTGGCCGCGGGGGTTCCACAACCTTTCCGCGTGATCTTGTAAACTCTGATGCCGTCATGATCATGGGCTCGAACATGGCCGAATGCCATCCGGTAGCCTTCCGCTGGCCGCTGAAGGCCAAGACAGACCACGGCGCTGTGCTGATGCATGTCGATCCCCGATTCACCCGTACCTCGGCGCTTTGCGACATACATGCTCAGATCAGGGCCGGGTCAGACATTGTCTTCCTCGGGGCGCTGATCAGCCATGTCATCAACAGCGAACGCTGGAACACGGACCCGTTCTTCAAAGAGTATGTTGCCAATTATACGAATGCCGCAACCCTTGTGCATCCTGACTTCAAGGACACCGAGGACCTCGACGGACTCTTCTCCGGCATGTCCGCGGACGGCAAGGTCTACTCGCGTGAGACCTGGTCTTACCAGCGAAATCCTGCGCCCAAGTCTCCGGTCACCGACCCCAAGACCTTCACCGATCTCCTCCTTCAGCGGATCCCGGGACGGCCGAAGACCGATCCGACGCTGAAGGATCCGCAGTGCGTCTTCCAGATCGTCAAAAAGCACTACAAGAGATATACGCCTGAAATGGTGGAGCGGGTATGCGGCTGTTCGAAAGAGGCGTTCCTGAAGGTCGCCGAAACGCTCCTGAAGAACTCCGGCAGGGACCGGACCTCCAATATCACCTATGCGGTGGGCTGGACCCAGCACACGGTCGGCGTCCAGATAATCCGGACCGCAGGCATGCTCCAGGCCCTGCTCGGCAACATCGGCAGACCGGGGGGAGGCGTGCTGGCGCTCCGCGGACATTCGACGATCCAGGGTTCTACCGATATCGCAACGCTGTATCACTCGCTGCCGGGCTACCTTAATATGCCCGATGCCCGGATCGCCCACGATTCGCTGAAGGACTTCATCCTGACCGAGGCAGGTCCTGTCTCGACGAGCTACTGGGGCAACTATCCGAAATTTGCTGTCTCGTATTTCAAGGCCCAGTTCGGTGACGCTGCAACGAAAGAGAACGACTATGGG
>SCQH01000025.1 GCA_004321925.1 Nitrospirota bacterium
TCGGATTCCGGTGCGGGTTCCTGGGGCTTCTGCATATGGAGATCATCCAGGAACGGCTGGAGCGCGAGTTCGGTCTTTCCCTGTTGAGTACGGCTCCGACGGTCATTTACCGCGTCACCAGAGAGAGCGGAGAGACGCAGTATGTTGATAACCCTGCCACGCTCCCTGAACGATATGCTCTGATCGAGGAGCCCTATGTCCTCATTACGATCTTCGTTCCCAAGGACTTCATCGGTCCCATGCTTGATCTCTGCCAGGAAAAAAGGGGCACGCAAAAGACATTCGGCTATCTCGGCAAGGACAGGATAAAGGTCGAATATGAAATTCCTCTTAATGAGATCCTCTGGGATTTTTATGACAAGCTGAAGTCCTTTTCGAAAGGGTATGCCTCGATGGACTATGAATTTATCGGGTACCGGGGGTCGGAACTTGTCAAACTGAACATCCTGTTGAACGGCGAGGCGGTCGATGCCCTGTCCTTGATAGTTCATAAAGACAAGGCGTATTATAAGGGCAGACAGCTGGCGGAAAAGCTCCGTGAGATAATCCCGAGGCAGATGTATGAGGTCGTTATCCAGGCAGCTGTCGGCAGCAAGATCATCGCGCGGGAGAGCGTCAGGGCCCTGCGAAAAGATGTTACCGCAAAGTGTTACGGCGGGGATATAACGAGAAAGAGAAAGCTGCTCGAAAAACAGAAGGAGGGGAAGAAAAGGATGAAGCAGGTGGGAAGGGTCGAGCTCCCCCAGGAGGCCTTTCTTGCGGTCCTGAAGATAAAATGAGAACTAGGAAGACTAAATCAAGCATCAGAGAGACGATAGAAGCGGTCATTGTCGCTTTTCTTATTGCCCTTGTAATCAGGACCTTTATCATACAGGCGTTCAAGATCCCCTCAGGGTCGATGCTCTCGACGCTCCAGATAGGGGACCATATCCTGGTCAACAAGATCCCGCTCGGGACCCCGGTCGACATCCCCTTTACCAATATAAATCTTTTCAGGATGCCGGGTTTCAGGGACCCCGTGCATGGTGATATAATAGTTTTCAAATACCCCGAGGACCCCACGAGAGACTTTATCAAGAGGGTCATTGGCGTTGAGGGAGATGTCATCGAGGAGCATGACAAGGTGGTTACGGTCAACGGGAAGAAACTGATCGAGCCGTATGTGCAGCATGTGGACGAAACGATCCGGCCGAGCGAGCTCGATCAGCGGGACAACTTCGGCCCGGTCAAGGTCCCGAAAGGGTCGGTCTTTGTCATGGGAGACAACAGGGACCAGAGTTATGACAGCAGGTTCTGGGGGTTTGTCCCGAGGTCCCAGATAAAGGGGAACGCAGTGGTGATCTACTGGTCGTGGGACAGTAGCAGGACCCTGCCGCGGTTAAACAGAATAGGGAGGCTGGTACGATGAAAAGGCATGATGTTCTGTCAGAGAAAGGGTTTGTGAAAGGGCTGCTTATTCTTTTTATTCTTGTAGGAATTGTTTTTGTCGGAATATCCTTCGGTAGGCCGTATATCCGGTATAATACTCTCAAGTCACATACGAAAGATATCCTCACTATTGAAACGTCAGCAGCTCCGGAGCGGATCAAGGGCTTAGTAATGGAAGAGGCTAAGGCACTGAAGGTGCCTCTGAGCGAGGAGAATCTTACTGTCACGATCGACAGTAAGAAATTTACCAGGGTCAAGGGGCGTTGGTCTGAAACGGTGAATTTCTGGGACTATTACTCCAGGAAGTTTGATTTTGAGATGGATGTGGAGCTCTGATTGTTTACCGGACTTGTATTGGCCTTAGGCGAAGTCTCAGGCCTTGCTAAGAGCAGGGACGGTGCACGCCTGACGGTAACAGCCGGAGCCCTTGCCGGGGAGACGAAGATAGGTGACAGCATAGCGGTCAACGGCACCTGCCTGACCGTTGTTGAGATAAAAGGCGAGACGCTTTCGTTCGACCTTTCCGGCGAAAGCCTGCATGCCACCAACCTTGGCAGTCTCCGTATCCGGGACCGCATTAATCTTGAGCCTTCCCTTAGGCCTGACTCGAGGATGGGGGGCCATTTTGTGACCGGGCATGTTGATGGAGTCGGGAAGATACTCTCACGGACCCGTGAGGGTGAGATGGAGAGGATCGTCATTGGCGTGGACGAACGCCTCGCCGCCTATCTCGTCGAGAAAGGCTCTGTTGCTGTCGATGGGATCAGCCTGACGGTTGTTGATGTGTTCAGGGATTCGTTCTCTCTCGTGATCATTCCGCATACGGCAAAGATGACGACCATCGGGCTGAGGTCTGCAGGCGACACGGTCAATGTCGAAGTTGATATCCTGGGCAAGTATGTTGCAAAATTCCTGGGCAAACAGAAGTCCGGCCTCATGGATGTTCTCGTCAGGGAAGGTTTTGCATAGCCGGGTAAAGCAAGAGTATTACTGATCAAGCCGATGAAGGAGTGTGGAAAGATGCAGACAAATCAGTTCAATACAATAGATGAGGCCATTGCCGATATGGCCAAGGGCAAGATGGTCATACTCGTCGATGACGAAGACAGGGAAAATGAAGGGGACCTCTGCATGGTCGCCGAAAAAGTCACTCCGGCAGCCATCAACTTCATGGCCAGGTATGGCCGGGGGCTTATCTGCCTTACGCTGACCCCGGAACGTCTCGAGGAGCTCAGGATCCCTATGATGACCGATGAGAACACCTCGTCTTTTGGCACGGCATTCACCGTGTCCATAGAGGCCAAAAAGGGCGTCACTACCGGCATCTCTGCCGCTGACAGGGCCACGACGATCCTCACTGCCATCAAACCTGAAACAAAGCCTGAGGATATAGCGAGACCGGGGCATATATTCCCGCTGAGGGCAAAACCGGGCGGTGTGCTCCAGAGGGCCGGTCAGACAGAAGGCTCGGTCGACCTTGCCCGCCTTGCCGGGATGAAGCCTGCCGGCGTCATATGCGAGATCATGAACGAGGACGGTACGATGGCCCGTGTCCCTGAGCTTATGGAGTTTGCCAGGGCCCATAAGCTGAAGATCGTGACCATCAAGGACCTTATTCAGTACCGGACGCGCACCGAGCATTTTGTGCACCGGGTCTCAACAACGAAGCTGCCGACCGAATATGGGGGGGAATTCACCGCCATTGCTTACACCAATGACCTTGACAGTAATATCCATATCGCGCTTGTCAAGGGAGAGATAATAAAGGGCGAAGAGGTGCTTGTCCGGGTGCACTCAGAGTGCCTCACCGGGGATGTCTTCGGCTCCCACAGGTGCGATTGCGGTGAGCAGCTCCACAAGGCGATGAGGATCATCAGTGAACGGGGCAAGGGTATCATCCTGTATATGCGGCAGGAGGGCAGAGGAATTGGACTGGTGAACAAACTGAAGGCCTATGAGCTCCAGGACAAGGGTATGGATACGGTCGAGGCAAACCTCAAGCTCGGGTTCAAGCCCGACCTGAGGGACTATGGCATAGGTGCCCAGATATTGGTCGATCTCGGGGTAAGGAAAATGCAGCTGATGACCAACAACCCCAAAAAGATCGTTGGTCTTGAGGGGTATGGCCTGAAAGTCGTCAAAAGGGTCCCGATGGAGATCCATCCCCATGAGAAGAATATCCAGTATCTCAAGACCAAGAAGAAGAAGCTCGGTCATCTCTTAAATAATGTCTGACAAACGGAGGCAGGTATGAAGGTTATTCAGGGTGATTTACAGGCGAAGGGACTTGTATTTGGCATCATCGTGAGCAGGTTCAATGATTTTATAACCGGCAAACTCCTTGACGGGGCCGTTGACGCACTGTTGCGGCATGGTGCAAAGGAAGAGGATATCACGGTGGTTAAGGTCCCCGGAGCGTTTGAGATACCGCTTGCTGCCAAAAAGCTTGCAGAAAAAGGATCGTATAGCGCGCTGATATGCCTCGGCACGGTCATCCGCGGGGCGACCCCCCATTTCGATTATGTGGCCGCGGAGGTTTCAAAAGGGGTTGCGTCAGCATCCATGGAGACAGGTGTCCCGATGGCCTTCGGGGTACTGACAACGGACTCGATAGAACAGGCAGTGGAGAGGGCAGGGACCAAGAGCGGGAACAAGGGGTTTGATGCGGCCATGACAGCGATAGAGATGGCCCAGGTCTTCAAGAAGATCTGACCGGGATGTTCTGCACGATGTTTTTTTATGAATCGTAGAAAGGCTCGGGAATATGCCCTTCAGCAGCTTTTCCAGGAGGAGTTTGCTGAAGGGGACGCACGTTCACAGGATCCGGCTGTTCTGCAGTCCGGGATGAAGGTGGAGGAGGGGGTCAGGATGTTTGCAGATGAGCTGGTAAAGGGGACGCTCGGCCATGCCCATGAGATCGACCAGGTGATACAGAAAGCGGCCGATAACTGGGACATAGGACGCATGGCTGTTGTCGACCGGAACATCCTGCGCTGTGCGGTCTTTGAGCTGATGTTCCGCAATGACATTCCTGCTGCGGTGACGATCAACGAGGCCCTGGAGATCGCAAAGAAATTCTCATCGACCGATTCGGTCTCCTTTATCAACGGGCTGCTCGATAAGGTGGCCCACACCATTCAAAAGACATAAGAGCAGCAAAAATATAATTTTATAACCGGACGAGGGACTATGATAGCTCGCTATACACGCAAAGAAATGGGAAGGCTCTGGGAGCCTGAAAACAGGTTCAGAACATGGCTGGACGTTGAACTTGCCGCCTGTGAGGCCTGGGCCGAGCTCGGGAAGATACCCCGCAGATCACTCGAGGTGATCAAAAAGAAGGCCGGGTTCGATGTCCGGAGGATCGACGAGATAGAGGCGGTCGTCCGGCATGACGTCATAGCCTTCCTCACGTCCGTGGCAGAGAAGATCGGGCCTGAATCCCGTTATGTGCATAAAGGACTTACCTCCTCGGATGTGGTGGATACTGCCCAGTCACTGCTTATGAAGGAAGCCGCCGGCATTATCATCCATGACCTGAAGAAACTGATGGTGGTCCTGGATGCCCAGGCACACCGGTATAAAAACACCGTCTGTATCGGCAGGAGCCACGGCGTGCATGCCGAGCCGATGACCTTCGGCCTGAAGTTCGCCCTGTGGTATGAGGAGGCAAAACGGAACCTTGACCGGATGGAGAGGGCAAAAAAGGTCGTGAGCATCGGTAAGTTCTCCGGGGCCGTCGGCACCTTTTCGAACATACCGGTCGAGATCGAAGAAAAGGTCTGCCGGAAACTGGGTCTGAAGCCTGAACCGGTGGCCACGCAGGTGGTGCAGAGGGACCGGCATGCAGAGTACCTTTCGACGCTTGCGATCATCGCAGCCTCGATCGAAAAGATCGTTATCGAGATCAGGCATCTTCAGAGGACCGAGGTCCTTGAGGCAGAAGAACCTTTTGCCAAGGGTCAGAAAGGTTCTTCCGCGATGCCCCATAAACGTAATCCGGTCGGGTGCGAGAACCTGACGGGGCTGGCGAGGGTCGTCAGGGCGAACGCCATGGCAGCATATGAAAACGTTGCGCTCTGGCATGAGAGGGACATTTCGCATTCATCCGTTGAACGCGTCATCATCCCTGACAGCACCATCCTGGTCGACTATATGCTCCACCGGCTTACCGGCATCCTGAGCGACCTCCAGGTGTATCCTGAAAGGATGAAGGAAAATATGGGCAGAAGTTATGGCCTGTATAATTCACAGAACGTGCTGATCAGGCTGATCGAAAAGGGCATGACCCGTGAAGATGCCTACGCCATTGTCCAGAGGAACGCGATGCAGAGCTGGAAGACGAAGAAGGCATTCAAGGGATTGCTGCTCAAGGACAAGGCCGTTAGGAAACACCTCTCGGTAAAAGAACTGGATACCATATTCGACCTGAAGAATTACTTCAGACAGATCGATTATATTTTTGGCAGAGTTTTTAAAAAATAACGCGGCCTTTTTCGTGCACGGAAGGACTGAAGATTGTCTCTTATACTTAGATATAAAACCCCTGCGGTAAGCAGTGCACGGGCGGCCGAGCTTCTTCTGCATGCCAGGGAGAAGCTCTCTCCCCGTATAAAAGAGCTCCGTACAGAGTATTGCTATTACATCGATGTGCGTCAACCTCTTGAGAGCCATGAGACGGGGCTGCTCAGATGGCTCATCAGCGAGACGTTCGAACCTGACAACTTTTCGGAGAGCAGTTTTATAGACGCAGAGCCTGCAGCCGCAGAGGAGCATTTCTTTTTTGAGGTCGGCCCGCGCATGAACTTTACTACCGCCTGGTCCTCAAACGCGGTCTCTGTATGCCAGGCCTGTGGGCTGACCGGGATCACGAGGATCGAGAGGTCCAGGAGATACCGGTTTGCCGCTGAGGCGGGGTCCCAGCTGCCGCCTGTTGAGGATCCCTCTGTCCGCCGCTTTCTGGAACTGGTCCATGACCGCATGACCGAATGTCTTTATCCGGGCATCCTTAAGAGTTTCGACCCCGGGACAAAACCTGAGCCGGTAAGGATAATCCCTCTCATCGAAGAAGGAAGACCTGCACTCGAAAAGATCAACGGAGAGATGGGGCTCGGCCTTGATGACTGGGACCTTGATTATTATTACAATCTTTTTGTAAAGGATATAGGCCGCAACCCGACCAACGTCGAATGTTTTGACCTCAGTCAGTCCAATAGCGAGCATTCACGCCACTGGTTCTTCAGGGGCAGGCTGGTGGTGGACGGCGCTGAAGTTCCTCAGAACCTGATGCAGATCGTCAAAGAGCCCCTGGATCGCAATCCTAACAACAGTGTCATTGCGTTTAAGGACAATTCAAGCGCGATCAGCGGCTACCGCATACAGACAATAGCCCCGGAGCACCCTGGCCAGTCCTCAAGATTTGTCAGCACTGCCGGGCACTACCACATCATTTTTACGGCGGAGACGCATAACTTCCCGAGTGGCGTAGCCCCATTCCCCGGGGCCGAGACCGGTACCGGAGGCAGGATCAGGGATGTCCAGGCCACCGGACGGAGCGCTCTGGTCATTGCAGGCACCGCTGCCTACTGCGTCGGTAATCTCCGGATACCGGGGTATATCCTGCCGTGGGAGGACCTGACGTTTGCATACCCGGCAAATCTTGCATCACCTCTTTCCATCGAGATCGAGGCGAGCAACGGCGCGTCGGATTATGGCAACAAGTTCGGGGAACCTTTGATCCAGGGATTCACCAGGGCCTTCGGACTCAGGCTCCCCGGCGGTGAAAGACGGGAATGGCTGAAGCCGATCATGTTCACCGGCGGGGTCGGGCAGATGGATGCGCGGCATACAGAGAAACAACCGCCTGCCACAGGCATGCTGGTGACCAAACTCGGAGGGCCTGCCTACCGCATCGGGATGGGAGGCGGAGCAGCCTCGAGCATGATCCAGGGCCAGAATATCGCGGAGCTTGATTTCAACGCCGTGCAGCGCGGGGATGCCGAGATGGAACAGAAGGTGAACCGCGTGATCCGGGCCTGTGTTGAGATGGGGGAGAAGAACCCTGTTGTCAGCATCCATGATCAGGGCGCCGGCGGTAACTGTAATGTGGTCAAGGAGATCATCTATCCTGCAGGGGCGACCATAGAGGTCAGGAAGATACAACTCGGAGACAACACCCTGTCGGTGCTCGAAATCTGGGGAGCGGAATATCAGGAACAAAACGCTCTGCTCATCAGCCCTGAGCGGGCAGATGAATTCATGGCCCTCTGCAGGAGGGAAAAGGTCCCCTGCGCCTATATCGGTGAGATCACGGGGGACGGCTACATCGTCCTGCATGATGAGAACGACGGCTCCACCCCGGTCAATCTCGATCTCGAAAAGGTCCTCGGTGACATGCCGACAAAGACCTTTGCCCTGAGCAGGACCGTCCGGGAGCTGCGGCCGCTAAAGCTTCCTCCGGGGATAACGCTCAGGAATGCGCTTGATCGCGTCTTAAGGCTTCTGTCTGTCGGTTCGAAGCGCTTTCTTACCAGCAAGGTTGACCGCTCGGTCACCGGTCTCATCGCGCGACAGCAGTGCGCAGGGCCGCTGCAGCTTACCGTCTCTGATGTTGCCGTCATCGCTCAGAGCCATTTCGGACCTACCGGCGCAGCCGTATCGATCGGCGAACAGCCGCTGAAGGGTCTGATCAGCCCTTCAGCCATGGCACGGATGAGCGTTGCCGAGGCATTAACGAATATGGTCTGGGCACGGATAAGCAGTCTCGGGGATATTAAGTGCTCGGGCAACTGGATGTGGGCGCCGAAGCTTCCGGGAGAAGGGGCCGACCTGTACGACGCCGCAGTCTCGATGCGTGACATTATGACAGACCTCGGCATTGCGGTTGACGGAGGCAAGGACAGCCTGTCGATGGCCGCAAAGGTGACAGACAGCTCCGGAACAGCAGAAACGGTTAAATCCCCGGGGACCCTTGTCATCTCAGCCTATGCAACATGCCCCGACATTACCCGGATCATCACGCCCGACCTGAAGCGTCCGGGTAAAAGCCGCCTGCTTTTTATTGACCCCAGCCGGACCAGGAACAGGCTCGGGGGATCTGCACTGGCCCAATGTTACGGACAGGTCGGCAATGAATCCCCGGATGTAGATGACGTAGATCTTCTGAAGCGGACCTTTAATACGGTGCAGGAATTGATCTCTGATGACCTCATACTATCCGGCCATGACAGGAGCGACGGCGGATTGGTCACAACCCTGCTTGAGATGTCCTTTGCGGGTAATTGCGGGATTGAAATAGTTCTGGATATACCAATGCCCCCTGAGGTCCCGAAGAGAGCTGATGAGATCCCTTCTGCCATTTCGCTGCTTTTTTCCGAGGAACTGGGCATGGTTATAGAATACCTGCCGGAGAATGAGGGCCGTATCCTGCCCCTGCTTGTGAAGAAGGAGATCCCGTACCGCATGATCGGCCGGACCCTGGAAGATCGTACAGTCAGTATAACGGTAAATGGTGAGATGGTCCTTAAAGAGGATATGAGGGCTCTCAGGGCAGTATGGGAAGAGACGAGTTATCAGTTGGAGCGTCTTCAGAGGAACCCTGACTCTGCTGAAGAAGAAAAAAAGAATTCATATGACAGAAAAGGCCCGTCTTACCGGACCACCTTTATCCCTGAGCCGACACCGGCTGGAATTATGGGGAAGAAAAATAAGCCCCGTGTTGCGATCATCCGCGAGGAAGGCAGCAACGGGGACCGTGAGATGACCTCTGCCTTCTTCATGGCAGGCTTTGAGCCCTGGGACCTGACCATGACCGATCTTCTTGCAGGCAGGGTGAGTTTAAAGGATTTCAAAGGGGTTGTCTTTGTGGGGGGGTTCAGTTATGCAGATGTCCTCGATTCTGCGAAGGGCTGGGCCGGGGTCATACGGTTCAATGAGGCCATATGGCAGCAGTTTCAGGACTTTTATCATCGTCAGGACACCTTCAGTCTGGGGGTCTGCAACGGCTGTCAGTTGATGGCCCTGCTCGGCTGGGTACCCTGGCAGGGGATACCCGATGCGATGCAGCCCCGGTTCATCCATAACGTCTCAGGGAGGTTCGAATCCCGCTTCCTGTCCCTGAAGATCACGGAAAGCCCGTCGCTCATGTTCAGGGGCATGGAAGGATCGGTCCTCGGGGTCTGGGTTGCGCATGGAGAAGGACTTGCCTATTTCCCTGATGCAGAGATCAGGGGAAGGGTCCTTGCTGAGGGGCTTGCACCGGCACGATATGCAGACGATGCCGGGGATCCCACTGAGCAGTATCCCTTTAACCCCAACGGGTCTCCTGATGGTATCGCCTCTCTCTGCTCCCCCGACGGGAGACATCTGGCGATCATGCCTCACCCGGAAAGGGCATTCCTGAAGTGGCAGTGGGGCTGGATGCCTGAAGAATGGCGGCGTGATCTCAAGGCGTCACCCTGGCTCAGGATGTTTCAGAATGCGCGCGAGTGGTGCGAGCGGACCAGGTAAAACTCAGCTCAGCGCGTTGAGCGCAGACAGATCGTTACAGGGACTTCATCAGGGTTATGCATGAAGCTTCCCAGGTGGACGCTCCCCGGCCGTGAGACTCCGTCGACCTGAATGTCAAAGGTGACGCAGTAATCCAGACCCTTCGGATCGACCTTGAAGTCAAAGCCTTCTATGTCACTGCCCATATCATCCCGCATTTCGAATTTGAAAATTACCTCGTTGCGTCTCAGTCGGACATCGCTCAGCGGACTTTTGCTCTGCACTTTCAGGCCAGAGGTGATGCCGTTATCAACGGAAACCGTACCGGCGATGACAGGCCCGAAAACCGAAAGAGGCCTGACCCTGTCAAGCTTCTTTGCAACACGCACTGACCAGAAATTCCCTACTCTCCAGAGATAGATTCCACCCTGGAGCCGAAGGTCGGCAGTCGGTTTTCCTTCAGAATATTTATCATAGGGGAAGCGGGAGTCGGTGACGGCGGAACGCTTCCCGTAGTAAGGTTCATCAACGCCGGCAATGGTTGCGCATGATGCCAACAAAGAAAGTGCCGCGGTGAAAAGAAGGTTTTTTATCATTAAGCTGTTCTTCATGTTTAGTTTTCAGCCCTTATCTATAATAGAAGCATTTTATGCAGACCATGTCAAGGGGCTGCGAAAGCTGCCGGGGGCAACGGGCCTCCTGTCCTGATTTTTTATTGCCTTTATGGCCGTTGACTGGTATATTTCAAGAAATACCTATCGAGCGAGGGGAGATATGGAAAAAAATATATCAGACGTCAATATTGAAAATATGAAGGGCAGGGTCAGCAAGACGGCAAAAACCATCATTATCCTGATCGCCGGCCTGTTTCTGATCTTTGTCATGAACCCGTTTGTGATCGTCGGCGCCGGGGAACGCGGTGTTGTCCTGAATTTCGGCGCTGTCCAGCCTCTCGTGCTCAATGAAGGTATCCACTTCAGGGTTCCGATCATGCAGAAGGTCATCAAGGTGGATGTCAAGGTCCACAAATCAGAGACAGGGGCTGAAGCAGCTTCAAAGGACCTGCAGGACATACGGTCAACGATTGCGGTCAATTACCATATCCTCGCAGACAAGGCCAATTGGGTCTATCAGAACCTGGGGGTATCATTCAAAGAGCGGATCATTGACCCCGCGGTCCAGGAGGTGGTGAAGGCGATCACCGCGAAATATAATGCGGTCGAACTCATCACCCAGAGGGAAAAGGTGCGGGACGAGATCAAGGCCCTCCTTAAGACCCGACTCCTGTCCTATAATATTATTGTTGATGACTTTTCGATCGTCAATTTTAAGTTTTCGCAGCAGTTTGAACAGGCGATAGAGTCAAAACAGACAGCGGAGCAATTCGCCCTGAAGGCTCAGCGGGACCTTGAGAGGATCAAGATCGAGGCCGAGCAGAAGGTTGCAAGTGCCCGGGCAGAGGCAGAGTCCCTGCGGCTTCAGAAGGAGAATGTCACCCCGCAGCTCATAAAACTCAGGCAGATCGAGGCCTCGATCAAAGCGATCGAAAAATGGGACGGTCACCTGCCGAAGATCAACTCCGGAGCCGTGCCGTTCATCGACCTGAAGAACTTTGAGAAGGAATGAACCATAGGGCGAGCTGTGTACGAGGAACACAGCACCCTCCGCCCGAATCTCTAATTTGCTGATTTACCTTGACAAAAGCGCCTTAATTAAGGAAAATTAATACGTATGAAAAAATTACCAATTTTTCTACTTCCTGTTCTTTTTTTCATTTTTTCCCAGACCTCATATGCACAAGCCACGCTTGATGCATCTGCTGAGGAGGTTAAACAGGTTGAATCGGCGCTCCCGACGGTTCCGGAGGAAAAGACCCCGCTTGTTATAGCCTTGCATAAAGAAGAGGCAGTCCCGACACCCCAGGCAAACAGGGGGACCCTGATCCCTGATGTTGACAGCAACAAGGTCGCTTCCCGGGCAGTCGAGAAGAACCTGGGGCTATTCAGCAAGAGGATCAAGGAGCGGTTTTCGTTATATCTTAGCAGGTCAGGGCAGTACCTTGAATTGATGAAGGGCCTTCTGAGATCAAAAGATGTTCCTGAGGATATTGTTTTTTTATCCCTGATCGAAAGTGGTTTTAACCCTAATGCCTATTCCATTGCCCGGGCAGCAGGCCCCTGGCAGTTCATCTCTTCAACAGCAAAAAGGTACGGTCTCCAGATAAACTGGTGGAAAGATGAACGGAGGGATCCTGTCAAGTCTACCCTGGCCGCCGCCGACTACCTGAAAGACCTCTATGGCATGTTCGGTTCATGGAGCCTTGCCATGGCTGCTTATAATGCAGGTGAGGGCAAGATATCACGGGCGATTAAAAGGAACAAGTCTGATGACTACTGGGACCTCCTGGATACACGACATATCAGGAACGAGACAAAGGAGTATGTACCCAGATTCATTGCCGCCAGCATGATTGCGAGCAATCCTGAGGATTTTGGTTTCGAAGGCATCGAGTACCATCAGCCGATGAGCTATGACGAGGTCCAGCTTAAATATCCGATCGATCTGACCGTTGCCGCAGAGTGCGCCGGCACTGACCTCGAAACGATCAAGAAGCTAAATCCTGAACTCAGGAGATGGTGCACCCCTCCCGATGTCCCCCATTATGTCTTAAGGGTCCCGAAAGGGTCCAAAGAGGCATTTCTCGAAAACTTGGCCATGTTTCCGGAGGATGAACGGTTCACCATTGAGAAATATACCGTAAAAAAGGGCGATACGCTGAAAAAGATAGCGAAGAGGACCGGGGTTCCCGAGCAGGCTATCCTTTCGCTCAATGACATGGAAAAGATCATGCCCCTTGCAGCAGGACATGTTGTTTACCTGCCGCCGAAGGCCCTCTATGTGGCTGATGCTGATGACAGGCATATCAAAAAGGCCTCTTACAAGGTCAAGCGCAAGGGGAAGAGGTCTTCCTCAAAGAAAAGGTAACGTTCAGTTCAGTTATTGCCCCGCCCGACGTTCTGCCCTATCCTTCCTTCTTCTCACCAAGCTTTGCCTTTGCTTCATTAAAGAAGGGCGAGTCCTTGAACTTCTCGGTCAGTTCCTTGTATTTGACTGTTGCTTCTTCCTTTTTCCCGTCACCTTCGAGGATTCGGGCAGATTCTATCAACGCAAGGTCCTTAAACAGGTCACCGCTTAATTTATAAAGCGCGTCAAGGTTCTGCAGCGCAGCGGCCTTGTTGCCGGTCTTCAGCTGAATGCCGGCGGCCTGCCGGTAGGCAAGCGGAAGCAGACTCTTGTCGCCGGAATGATTTTTGAAAAAGAGGTCGAGGGTTGTGGTGGCTTCCGGGTACCGTTCCAGGGCGGCATAACAGCTAGAAAGGTAGAGCAGAAGCCGGGGTGACTTATTTTTTGCATAGGCCTGCTGGAAGAGGGTAGCAGCCCTGCTGAACTGCTCCTGTTTTGACAATGGGGTCTTCTGATATTCATTGTGGTAAATTTTGTAGGCCTCATATTCAAGCTGACGCGCCTTCTCATCCGAGGTGTATTTATAAATAAGAAGGCCGACGACGACGGCAACAATGATGCCTGCCACGGCACCGTACATAATGACGGCCTTTTGCTTTTCCCGCATCAGTTTTTTTATGTCGGAGATCCTGTCCTGGACTTCGGTCTCCACCTCATTGTCCCTGTGTTTCAGCTTTCTCTTGATCGCCTTTGGCATTAATTCCTCCTTAAAGCCTTTTCTATAAGATGTTTTGAATTTTCAAATATGGAAGCAACGCGGTTCTCCTCAATACCGGCACCTATCAATACCTGCGCTGCGAATTCCTTCGTTATCAGGTCAGAAGGGCTGTGGCTGTCGGTGTTTATGCAAAGAGGGACCCCGAATTTTATGGCTTCCTTTGCAACATGCCCGTTCGACAGTGAGTGCCCCTTTCGGGAGGTGATCTCCAGGGAGACCTTTCTCTCTTTAGCAAAAAGCAGGTCCTCAGTCGAGATCAGCCCGGGATGCGAAATAATATCAGCTCCGGCCTCGATCGCCGCCCTGTTCGTCCCCTGTTTTACCGGCTCCACGAGGGTTTCTCCATGAACGATGACGATCCTGGCCCCGAGACGCCGCGCCTCCTTGACGAGGTCGGGGATAAGTTCAGGAGGGGCATGGGTTATCTCAGCGCCCGGCACGACCTCGATGGATATAAAGGGGCGTATCATCTCGATCGCCTTGATGATCCTCGGGACAATGAGGTCGAGGTTCGATGCATCCACATGATCAGTGATCGCGAGCGCCTTGTACCCGAACGCTTCAGCCCTGCGGATAAGTTCAAACGGGACAAGTTCCCCGTCGCTGAATATACTGTGGGTATGCAAATCGATCATCTAAAAGATTACAGAAAAAGGGGGGGAAATGTAAAGGCTTACCCCTTTACTCCAAACACCACATTTAAGCTATTTTGTTGTTTAATAGACTTATTGATTGTTTTAATATGGAAAAGATGATAAAATTTTAATAAATCAGATAGTTAAGATAATTTGAGTGTGCTTGGGGCACCGCAGGGGGTTTCTTTTATGAATTTTAAGCTTGTTTTACATACTGCAAAATCGATGCTTTTAGACAGGAGTGCAATGGTAACCTCCCGTGTGCCTAAGACGATAGCAGATATTGGACGATTGATCATCTTCGTCATCGGGCTGACGTTTCTTTTATTAACGCAGACCGCTCGTGCTGAGGTGTTCTACGGCATGGCGCTGTCAGGGTCCGGCATATACTCTGTCTCTACCGTCACCGGTGGTCCTGATTCACAGATACTCTCTCTGGCTTTTCCGGCTAATCAGATGGTTACCCTTGCAGTGCGTCCAAGCGACGGGATGCTCTTCTACCTGGATTCCCAGAATGCGAATCCCAATTTATGGCGCTGGGACCCCAACAACCCTTCTCTGCCCCCCGTGCTGCTCGGCACTCCGGGTGCTACGACCACCCAGGTCATCCGGCTGGGATTTGATTCAAATAACATCCTCTATGCCTCTAACGGCGGCGCGACTGGTTCACTCTGGACGCTTGATCAGGACACCGGAGCCATCCTTACCGTCACTCCCCTTAGCGGCGCCACGACAACAGCCGGCAGCGGTGACCTTTGCCTGCAATTCAGCACCGGTATTGTGTACATGGTTGCCGGCCAAAATTTGTATACGCTCACCCCGGCCGGTGTAACTACCCTGGTAGGTGCGATGACCGGTCTGCCGGCCAACGCCACAGGATGTGCCTTTGACAGCAAGGACAGACTCGTCGTGTCGACTGTCAACAACACCAACCTCTATCTGGTCAATATCGGGACGCTTGCCTCAACAGCCCTGCCCTCAGCACCCGGGCGGGCCTATGGCGATCTGGCTACTGCGCCGCAACGGTTTGCAGACCTGAGGCTTACCAAGACAGCCAGCAATCTGACACCGGGCAGCACAGTCAGTTTTACCCTCACCGTGACCAACGACGGCCCTTCTTCAGCCACATTTGTCATCGTCAGGGACCTTTTGCCTGCTGGGCTTACGTTTGTGTCAGCTACTCCCAGCCAGGGGAGCTATGTCTCTGGAACAGGCTTGTGGTCCGCCGGACCACTGCCAAACGGTGCAAGCGCCACCATCACTATCAACGCCAACGTCACTGCAGCCACGCCGATAGCAAATACAGCCGAGATCTATAGTTCTGACGAGGCCGATCCTGACTCCACTCCCAACAACTACGCCACGCTGCCCCTGGAGGATGACGGGGCAAGTGTTACCATCACCCCCAGTCCTGATCTGCGGTTAGTGAAAACAGCCACAAGCAGCTTTGCTGTCGGCACTAATGCAACGTATTCGATCACCGTTAACAACACCCTTGGCAGTCTCACTACCGGTGCTAACACCTATACGGTGACTGACATCATGCCGACCGGTCTTACCATCGTCGGCACGCCCACAGGTACGGGCTGGGATTGTACCGCTTCAACGGCCACTCAGCTTATCTGTACCAGTGCCACAGCGATCGCTGCCGGGGCAAGTAATCCCAACGCGATCACTCTTACGGTATTGCCTGATGCCGCCGCAACACCCAGCGTTGTCAATACTGCAACGGTTTCGGGCGGCGGCGAACCAGTAGTCAATGACGGCAACAATGGCAGTACGATCACTACCACTGTCTGTGCCGTGAATTGCCCTGACCTGACAGTAAATAAGTCGGTGCCGGGCCTGACAGTGGGGTTGGTTTCTACGTACACTCTGAGCGTCACTAACGTCGGTGGGATGACAACGGGTGCCAATGCCTACACAATTACTGATGCCCTGCCAACGGGATTGACTCTTAACGCTGCCCCCACGCCGGGTGCGGGTTGGGCATGTCCGGCAAATATACCGCTTGCAGGCGATAACGTCGCAGCCGGTGGCAGGGTGGTCTGCACAAGTTCGACAGCGATCGCTCCAGGGGGGACCTCCTCCAACGTTACGTTCCCCGTGAATGTGGCTAGTGCTGCTGCCCCGAGCGTGACAAATACTGCAAGTGTTACCGGCGGCGGAGAACCGGCTGCCGCCACGGGTAATAATTCTACCAGCATCACCACCCCGGTGATCGATTTTGATCTGACGGTTACAAAAACCAAGACCGTCGCAGCCAACTTTGTTCTTAATGTTGACACCGCAACCTACACGATCGTAGTCAACAATATTGGTGCCCGCGCATCAACGGGAACATACACCGTCACAGATACCCTGCCTGCCGGCCTGACCCTGAACGCAGTCCCGACTGCCGGAGCAGGCTGGACCTGTGCAGCGAACACGCCATTGGCAGGTGATAACATTGTCGGCGGCGGTCGTGTGGTCTGCACGAATGCAACGGTTCTTGTTGCTACCACGGGCGTTTCGACGACCATTGTTTTTCCTGTCCGTGTGCGGGCGGCTGCAGCACCGAGTGTCACCAACACTGCTACTGTAAGTAATCCTCTCGAGGCCGCAGCCCTTACCGGCAATAATTCATCTACCGTTGTCACGCCGGTGGATGCGCCGGATCTGATCGTAACTAAATCACATAATGGTAACTTCATCGTGGGCACCAATGGCGTCTATACCATCACGGTGCATAATGTCGGGGATCTGACCACCAGCACTAACCCCGTGGTTGTAACTGATAACCTGCCTGCAGGTTTAACGTTTGTCTCTGCGGCCGGGACAAACTGGGTCTGCGCCCTGAACACCCCTGCTGCCGGTGATAACGTGGTCGGCGGTTCGCGTATGGTCTGCACGCGGACTGCCGCAAACGCCATTGCCGCAAACTCTTCAACCAACCCGATCACACTGACCGTTGCGGTCGCTGCTGGCGCAGTCCCTGGCGTTACCAACCCGGTAAGTGTATCCGGCGGCAACGAGCCTGCGAACAACAGCGGCAATAACACTGACAGCGACATCACTGCTGTCTATGTTACGCCTCAGATCAGCAAGTCGTTCGCACCGGCAGCTGTTTTTGCCGGCACCCCATCCACACTCACTCTGACCATCACCAACCCGGCTACCAATAGCGTGGCCCTGGTCGATCTAGCGGTAACCGACCCGTTCCCTGCCGGCATGTCCGTCGCTGCCGTCCCCAACTTCAGCAATACCTGCGGCGGGACGGTCTCGCCCGGCCAAAGCCAGGGCGATACGCTGATCGCGCTGACTGGCGGCGGACCACTTGCAATCGGCACCAGCTGCACCATTCAGGTCGATGTGGTCAGTACAACAACGGGTGCGCGGGTCAATACAACAGGTGCGATCAGTTCAAGCAATAGCGGTACCGGCGGAACAGCTACTGCGACGTTGACAGTCAATTCACCCGGCGTGCCGGTATTGACCAAACTGAGTTCGCCAAATCCGGTTGGGGTCAATAAAAATGCTCTTTTGACCTTTACGATCAACAACAAGGCAACGGCGACCAACAACATGGGATTTACTGATACACTGCCGGCTGGGGTTGTTGTGGCAAACCCCGCAACCTTTGGTGGTACCTGTGCCAGCACCGTTGCTCCCGCATTGGTGCGCACCGCCGTAGCAGGCGGGAATACAATAACTGTCACGGGCTTTGATATGGTGGGAAGCGCATCGTGTACGGTAACTATCAATATAACAAGCTCCGTGCCTGGCTCATATAATAATGCAAATGCCAATATATCAGCTTTGGCTGGCGGTTTGACCGCTAATGTCAACGACACGCTCGATGTCCGCGGAACAACTCTGACCAAGGTCTTCAGCCCGGCATCGATACCGATCAACGGCGCATCAACACTAACGTTCACCATCACTAACGGCGCGGGGAATCCAGCACAGAATGGCCTGGCCTTTACCGAGACCCTGCCGGCAGGGGTCACCGTTAATACTGTGCCCTCAGCAACCCAGTGCAATGGTACCGTGACCGCTGCAGCCGGCGGCAACAGTATTGTGCTGGCTGGCGGCAACATGTCTCTGGGGCAGGCGACCTGCACGATTGACGTTGATGTTACATCCGCTGCTGCTGCCACCTATACGAACCTCCCGGCAAACCTGAC
>SCQH01000026.1 GCA_004321925.1 Nitrospirota bacterium
GAAATCTCTCCTCCAGAGAAGGATCCATGAGATGGAAATTCATAAGGGCGGGGAGCAGGCTTGAGATTTTTTTCCCGTTATCTGATAAAATCTTATGCGGGAAGAGTATCCTGTTTTTTTGGCGCAGCAGGAAAAGACGTTAAACCGGGCGACCCAGGAGAGGTTCAGTGAAGACGATTCTTATAGTAGAGGACTCTGCGACAACACGGGCACTGATCCGGGCCGTGATCGATGAGCTGGGCGACGTTGAGACGGTAGAGGCAGGGTCCGGGTTCGAGGCGCTCAAGATGCTGCCGCTCCAGGATTATGATCTCATCATCACCGACATCAACATGCCCGATATCAACGGGCTTGAACTCATCAGCTTTGTCAGGAGCAACCCGCGGTATACACACCTTCCCATCATCATCGTCAGCACTGAAAGAAGTGAGGAGGACAAACGACGGGGTATGGCCCTCGGCGCTACCGGCTATGTCACCAAGCCTTTCAAGTCAGGCGAGCTTCAGGACATCGTCAAGAACACACTCGGCCTATGAAATCGTCGAAAAAGGAATTCATTGCAGAGGCAGAGGAACTGCTGGAGGAGTCTCAGAGGCTGATCCTCGAGATACAGGACACGATCTCGACCGGCCTCAACCCTGACACCATCAACGCCCTTTTCAGGGCAATGCATACGCTCAAGGGGGTCTCGGGTCTCTTCGGGGTGCAGGGTATCAGCACGCTGAGCCATTCTCTTGAGACCCTCATGGACGAAGTAAGGCTCGGCAAGATGGACGTCACGCACGACGTCGTCAGTTTTCTCTTCAGGAATGTCGACATCCTCAAGCAGATCACCGAGAAGGTCGGCAAGGGAGACGACGAAGAGGATGTCAGCGGCTTTGTCAGGGACATAGAATCGTTCAGGGCCTCGCAGAAGGGCGAAGCAGCAGGGGCATCCACTGCCTCGGCGATCGATGCATCGATCCTGAAGGTGCTTTCCGAGTATGAGGAGCATCGTCTCAAGGCCAACCAGAAGGAGGGCAAGGGCATTTACCTTGCCAAGGCAGTATTTACCCTCGATACGTTCGACACGGACCTTGAAGCGCTTACCAGGGCAGTGAAGGCAAAGGGTGAGCTGATCTCGACCCTCCCGACGTCCCAGAACGTTCCGGACGGATCCATAGGCTTCAACCTCATGTTCGGGACCAAGAGCCCGGTCAGCGAGCTGAAGAGCGAGATCCCGTATGACATTGATATGCTGGTCAGCCCGCAGGGGGCGGCCCCGGCAGCGCCAGTGGCCGAGACAACTGAAGCACAGCCGCAGTCGAAGCAGCAGGATACCCATCTGAAAAGCACCTCGACGACCGTCAGGGTCGATATTGAGAAGCTTGACAGGATACTCAATACGGTCGGAGAGCTGACCCTGGCCAAGGGCGCGATCAAACGTATCGGGATCGAACTGGTCGAGCAGTTCGGCCAGAACAACCTCGTCTACGACATACATAAGATATCCCAGACCCTCGAAAGAAGGCTTGCCGAGCTCCAGGACCAGGTGCTGGAGATCCGCATGGTCCCGATCGGGCAGATATTTTCAAGGCTCGCGCAGGTGGTCCGGCGCTATTCACGGGACGTGGACAAGACCATTGACCTTGTCATGTACGGAGAGGACACGGAGCTCGACAAATACCTGGCAGAGGAGATCGTCGACCCGCTGATGCACCTGATCAAGAATTCGATCGACCACGGGATCGAGACGGCTGAGGAGAGAAAGCGCAAAGGCAAGAAGGAATCAGGCACCGTCATTCTCAAGGCCTACCAGAAGGGCAACCACGTCGTGGTGGAACTGAGGGACGACGGCGCCGGGATCGACATTGAGAAGGTCAAAAAGAAGGCCCTGGAAAAGGGGCTGGTCGAGCCGGGCATCGAGCTGGGCGAAAAAGAGGTCATCGATTTTATCTTCACCCCCGGCTTCAGCACCAAGGACTTCGCCAACGAGGTCTCCGGCAGGGGGGTCGGCATGGACGTCGTGAAAGAGAAGCTTTCCGCCCTCGGGGGCTATGCCGAGGTCGAGACGAAAAAGGACGTTGGCACGGTCTTTATGCTGACCCTGCCAATCACCCTTGCGATCATCAAGGCGCTTATCGTAAGGGTCGGGGAGGAACGTTTCGCGGTCCCCCTGACCTCGATGTCGGAAACGCTGATCGTCGAACACAAGGATATCCAGACGATCGAATGGAAAGAGGTCTACTACCTGCGGGGTGAGATGCTGCCGATGGTCCGGGTCAGCACCTTCTTCCATTTTGAACCCTTCAAGACGGACCGGTCGTTTGCCGTGGTGGTCGGGCTCGGGGACCGGAAGGTCGGCATCCTGGTCGACGAGATGTTCGGCCAGCATGAGATCGTCATTAAATCCCTCGGCGATTACCTGAAAAAACTGCGGGGCTTTGCCGGGGCGGCAGAGATCGGCAAGCATGAGGTCATCCTGGTTCTGGACGTGGAATCACTGATCGACGAGTCAGTGCTCAAGCAGAAGGGGGTCGGCCATGTTTGAGGAATTCTACGGCCTCACGACCAAGCCCTTCAGCAAGACCCCTGACCCCCGGTTCCTGTTCCTGAGCCGGAGCCACGAGGAGGCCCTGGCAAGGCTCCAGTATGCGGTCGAGGAGAAGGAGCTTGTCCTGCTGACCGGCGATGTCGGCTGCGGCAAGACGACCCTGACCCGGGCGCTGATGGACATGCTCGGGCCCCAGTACAGCGTGATCAATATCATCAACCCCATCCTGACCCCGGCGCAGTTCCTGAGGACCATTGCGATGCGCATGGAGATCGATATCCCGACAAATCATAAGGCCGACCTGCTCGATGCGATCTACAACAAGGTCTACCAGGATTACGAGTCCGGCATATCCTATGTCATCATCATTGACGAGGCGCAGCTGATCCCTGCCCGGGACACCTTTGAGGAGATCCGCCTGCTGACGAACTTTCAGCTGGATTATACCAACCTGATAAGCCTGATCCTCGTCGGCCAGACCGACCTGAGAAAGAGGCTGAACCATAAGACCTTTATGCCGCTGAAACAGCGGATCGGCCTTTTTTATCACCTGGGGCCGATCAGCGAGGCCGAACTGCCTGAATATGTCATGTACCGGCTGAGGATGTCAGGCAGGGATGAGATGCTCTTTACCAGCCGGGCGCTGGAACTGCTGTATAAGTATTCGGCCGGGGTGCCCCGGGTGATAAACAGTATTGCAACCTCATCGCTCCTCGACGGATACGTGCGGGAGGCAAGGGTGATCGACGAGGTCCTCATCGACGAGGCAGCACGGGAGCTTGGACTAAATGGATATCGCGAAAATTAGGAAAAAGGCCCGCGAGCAGGGTCAGGAAAAGAAGGCTGAAGAAAGTCCTGCGGTTATACCGGGCACTGCCGGCGTCCCGCCGCAGGATGAACCGGCCCCGGTGAAGGCGGACGAGCCGGACGAGGCAGCAGCACCGGAGGCCGCGGAAAAACCGGCGCCCTCACCGGCAGCCAGGGACGAGGCGAATGAGGAAGATCAGGGCATCGCCGAGCTCCTTACCTTCAGCCTTGACAAAGAGGAGTTTGCCTTCAGGGTGACCGAGGTCGAGGAGATAATCAGGTTCCAGCGGATCACGATCGTACCGACCGTGCCTGAGTATGTCGCCGGGATAACCTCCCTGCGCGGGAAGATCATTCCCGTTATCGACCTTAAGACCCGGCTTGCTCTGCACAAACGCACGGCGCGGGAGTCCGCCCATGCGGTGACGAGCGGGATCGACGGGGTGGACAATAAGGGAAAGATAATAGTCCTGGCAGGACCCCGGGGCCTGATCGGCGTCATTATCGACAAGGTCATGGGAGTGGTCCGGCTGCCGGATGATATCATCCTTGAGCCTCCTCCGCACCTGAGCGAGGAGGAGACAAAATATATCGGGGGCGTGGTGATCGTGGATAAACGGTTCATTTCGATCATACGGTCGGAAGATGCCCTGGATATTGAGGTCGAATAGGGGAGGACTATGCGCGATAAACTGGAAGTCAAGATCTTAGCCCTGGTGGTGATCCTGATCGTGATCGGGGTCATTTCTGCGGGTGTCATGGTGTCTCAGGTCGAGAAATCGAGCCTGTATTCCATTACCGAGACGAGTTCCGCGACGACGGCGAACATCATTGTCAGGGAGATCGAACGGACGATGCTCGAGGGCAGGGCAGACATGGCAAAGGCCCTGATGGACAGCATGAAAGGGGCGAGCGGCGTTGAAGAGGTCTCCCTGCTGAATTACCAGGGGAGGCAGGCCTTTGACAAGACCGCCGCGCCGACAGAGGCGGAGGTCATGAAGACGGTCGCCCAGACCAAAGCGCCGCGTTTCATCAGGGAGACCAAAAAGCTGACGTTTTACAAACCGCTCATGAATGCCGAGAGATGCAAAACATGCCACGCGGCCGACCCTGAGGTCCTGGGTGCGGTCAAGCTTTCCATTTCTATCGAAAAGGAATATAACAACTCCATAAAACTTATCCTCTTCGTCATCCTTGCCACGATCCTCGCCTGCATGATCTTCAGCATCATCCTCTGGCTTACGATCAGGAAGATGGTTGTGATCCCGATACAGAACCTTGAGGCTGCGGCCTCAAAACTGACCGAAGGTGACCTTTCCTTCAGTGTGCAGATCTCGAGCACCGACGAGATCGGCCGGTTCAGCAAGGCGGTCCAGGGTTCACTCCTGTCGATCTCGGGGATCCTGCAGAGGGTCAAGGAGGTCTCACGGCGGGTGACCCGCGTGACCGAGGACGTCGGCAAGGAGGCCAGGGCGGTCGTGGAAGGGACGATTCTCGAGACAGAGGCGATCAATAATATATCTGCCTCGATCGAGCAGATGAACGCCTCCATAACCGATATCTCCGAGGGCACTGACGGCCTTGCCGCTTCGGCCGAGGAGACGGCAGCTGCCATGGAAGAGATGGTCATGAGCATCAACCAGATAACCAACAATACCCAGGATATGTCGGTGGCGGTCGAGGCCACCTCAGCCTCCATCGAACAGCTGTCGGCAACGATACGGGAAGTGTCCAACAATTCGGGCGAGTTGGCCGGCGCTGCCGAGGAGACCCAGAGCGCGATCCTCGAGATAACGTCCTCCATCAAGGAGGTCGAGACGCGGGCAAAGGAATCAGCCCAGCTCTCCGATAAGGTCAGGAAGGATGCGGTCAACCTCGGCATGGTCTCCGTTGAGAAGTCCATCGAGGGCATGCAGCATATAAAGGCCTCGGTCGAAAAGACCGCTGAATGCATCTCCAAGCTCGGAGGCAGGTCAGAGGAGATCGGCAAGATCCTCAACGTCATCGACGAGATAACCGACCAGACGACCATGCTGGCACTTAATGCGGCGATCCTCGCGGCCCAGGCCGGCGAGCACGGGAAGGGTTTCTCGGTTGTGGCAGATGAGATCAAGGACCTTGCTGACCGGACCTCCGTATCGACGCAGGAGATCGGCGAGCTGATCCAGTCGGTGCAGCAGGAGGTGCAGGACGCGGTCCTGGCCATGGGCGAGGGGCTTAAGTCCGTGGAGACCGGGTTTAAGGTCACCAATGAGGCGGTGGATGCGCTCAGGAAGATCGTGGAGAGCTCCAAGAAGTCATCTGACATGGCCGCTGCCATCGAGCATTCCACGACCGAGCAGTCAAAGGCTGCCCGGCTGGTCTCAGAGGCGATGGAGAGGGTCCTCAACATGGTGGGACAGATCGCCAAGGCAACGACCGAGCAGAACAAAGGCATCCAGCTTATCATGAAGGCGACCGAAAAGATCAGGGACGTTTCCAGCCATGCGAGGATCGCGACGAATGAGCAGGCCCTCAACAGCAAGCAGATCTCCCAGGCCGTTGAACTGGTGTCTGACAAGAGCCAGCAGATCTCCAATGCGATCAGGGAGCAGAAGCTCGGCTCGAACCAGATATGGACCTCCATTGAGAAGATAAAGGACCTGCCGAGGGCGACCAAGGACCGGGCCTTCAAGCTCGACCAGATGGTGAGGGAACTGCTCAAGGACGCTGAACTGGCCGTGCTGGAGATGGAAAAGTTCAAGTTCGCCTCTGACGCCTCCAGCGGGCTGCTGAGGATGGGCGTCGTCCCTCTTGAATCGCCCGCCGTTATGTTCAAGAAATTCGGTCCGTTGACCGAATACCTGGGCAAGAAGCTCAACAGGAAGGTGGACCTGAAGGTGGCGGTCGACTTTCAGTCTGCGGTCAATGACATCGGCCAGGGGGTTACCCAATTCTGCTTTATGACGCCGTCGACCTATATCGAGGCGCATAAGAAATACAACACCAGTGTACTGGTAAAGGCCTTACGGGACGGGAAGCCCTACCAGCATTCCGTCATCATAACCAAGAACGACAGCAACATCAACTCCCTTGAGGACCTTAAGAACCGCTCGTTCGCCTTCGGCGATCCTCACTCCACATCGAGTCACATCGCCCCCCGGGGGATGCTCCTTGCAGCAGGGATCGATATCAAGGACCTTTTCTACTATAACTATCTCGGGCATCACGACGACATTGCGAAGGCAGTGCTCAACGGTGATTTTGATGCCGGCGCGGTGATGGAGTCTACCGCATACAAGTACAAGGACCTGGGCCTGAGGTTCGTCAAGTTCTCGGACGATATCCCGGAGTTCAATATTACCGTTTCAACCAGCCTTGACCCTGTCCTGACGTCCGAGCTCAAGGCCGCGCTGCTTGCCCTTACCGACAATACCGCCGAGGGCACGTCGATATTGAAGTCGATCAACGAAAATTACACGGGATTTATCGAGTCAGCCGACGATGACTATAATAACGTCAGGATCATGATGACAAAAACAGGACTGCTATGAAGGAGAAGCTTATGATGAAAAGAACCGGAGTGTTCATGGTTGTGTTCCTCGTTACCCTCTGTACGGGCATGGCCGGGGCTCAGGAGAAGATACGGGTGGCCGGGGCGGGAGGTATGATCCCGCTTCTCACTGAACTGGCGAAGACCTATATGGCTGAACACAATAATGTGGTGATCGAGGTGGCCCAGCGGTCGATCGAGTCGAAAGGGGGCGTGATGTCGGCGGCCGAAGGCAGGGTCGAGATCGGCATGAGTGCGCGGCCCCTGAAGGACGACGAAAAGGGGCTTGGCCTCCAGATGACCGAGATAGCGCGCCTGGCAACGGTCTTCGGCGTCAACCGTTCGGTAACGCTGAAGGAGCTTACGAGTGAACAGATCTGCCAGATCTATGGGGGCAGGATAACCAGCTGGAAGGAACTCGGCGGCGGCAAGGATGCGATCATGGCCCTTTCGAGGACGGACCATGATGCCACCAAGGAAACGGTCAGAAAGGGCATCCCCTGCTTTAAGAACCTGAAGGAGGCCTCTTCTGTCGTGACCATAGCCACGGCACCCGAAATGACCAAGGTGCTTGCGATGCGCCCCAACTCGATCGGCATCACTGATGCGATCGCGGTAGACGGTTCTGCCGGTGAGATCGTTCCGTTAAAGATAGACGGGATCGACCCGACGCCGGAGCAGGTCAAGTCCGGCAGGTACAAGATCATAAAGAATTTCTATCTCGTGACGAAAGGTCCGGCCTCCGGCCCTGCCAGGGAGTTCATCGGTTTTATCAAGGGCCCGAAAGGGGCGAAGATCATTGAGTCACTGAAGGCGGTACCGGTTAAATGATACTGAAAAAGTCAATAACGGCAAAGTTCATCTCAGCCCTTTTTGTGGTCTTCCTGATCGGCCAGTTCGCCGGGGCCGTGCTCCTGATCATGTTCACCCGGTCAGCTCTCTTTGATTCACTCGAAAAAAGGATCAGCAGGGCCGGTTCCACGACAGCAGGGATGAGTGCAGGCCCTTTGCTGAGCTACGATTACGGCCTGATCGACGTCTATCTTGAGGAGGTCATGAAGGACGATGACATCGCCTCGGTGCATATCCTCGACGGCACCGGGAAGGTGATCAGGGAGATCGTGAAGTCCAAAGATGCCGACCTGGTGAGCCTTAACCCGTTCTATTATAAAAAGGGCCTGACGCTCAGGGTCCCGGTGAATGCTGCCGGGTCAAAGATAGGAGAGGTGCGCATAGAATACTCGGCGAAGAGCGTCAATAAGAACATCTACGACAGCATGCTGGCGATATTTCTTTCGCAGCTCATGATGTTCCTGGTCATCGGGATTATCATGGCCTATCTCTTCAACCGCAATGTCAAAAAACCGGTCAACGAGATCAACCGCGCCATTGAGAAGATCACGATGGGGGACCTGACCATAGAGGTGCCTTCCGTCGGCGAAAACGAGATCGGCAGCGTTGCCAAGGGCGTGATGTTCCTGCTCGAACGGCTTGTCCAGACGGTCTCAAAGCTTAATTCCACCGCGGTCAATGTCTCGATGGCGATCCAGCAGGTCAACGTGACCTACAACAGCGTGACCGGCGGCATGACCCGGCAGTCGGAGGCGGTCAGGGACGTTGCCAAGGCCGTCCAGAATGCCAATAAGGCCCAGTCCGACATCAGCGACAGCTCGGAGAAACTGGCCAGTTTTTCGGTTGAGAACGTCTCCTCGCTTATCGAGCTGAAGGCCACGGCGGAGGAGATAGCTTCAAATACCCAGAGGCTTCTCAAGGCCACCGAGGACCTCTATTCGGTCGTCTCGCAGATCACGCAGACCGCCAAGGCCATTTCGAAGACCTCAAACAGCGCCCTGGTAGCGGTGGAAGACACCTCCGCCTCGGTCGAAGAGATCGGCGCCTCGATCAGGGAGGTCGAAGATCATGCCCGTGAGTCCTCCAAGATGGCCCTCCGGGTCCAGGACATTACGTCGGATACGGGGATGCTGGCGATCATGAATGCGGTCGAGGGGATGGAAAATATCTCGGTCGAGGTCCAGAAGTCCTACGAGATCGTGGAGCGGCTGGATTCCCGTTCCGTGGATATCGAGAAGGTGCTCTCGGTCATCAAGGACGTCACGGAAAAGACGAGCCTGCTGAGCCTCAATGCCGCGATCCTGGCCGCCCAGGCGGGTGAATACGGGAAGAGCTTCTCGGTCGTCGCGGATGAGATCAGCGCCCTCTCCGACAGGACGGCCAGTTCAACGCGGGAGATCGGCGGCATCGTCAAGACGATCCAGAGGGACATCAAGGACGCCGGCCAGTCGATCGAATCCGCCAAGACACGGGTCGAGGACGGAAATACGCTTGTCCTGAAGGTCGGCGACGCGCTCAAGGACATTCTCAATGCGGCCGAACATTCCACCGAGATGACCAAGGCGATCGAGCGTGCTACCGAGGAACAGTCGCGGGGGTTAAAGCAGATCACGATAGGCATCGAGGACATCAGGAAGATGATGAAGGGCATCACTAAGTCCACCGGCGAGCAGGACCGGGCTCTCGGCTTCCTTCTGGAGAGTGTCAGCGAGGTCAAGGACGTTGCCGACCTGAGCAGGCGCGGGACCGAGGAGCAGGCGATCGGCACGAAGGGCATCTCCCGCAATCTCGAGCTTGCCAATGAAAGGATAACCAGGATAAATCAGGCGGTCCTCAACCAAAGCAAGCTCAATGATACGATCGTCGACTCGATGGACAAGATAGGCAGCATCGGCAACGCGACCATCAGGGAGATGGAAGAGGTGTCGGTCTCCCTTAATACGCTCTTCGCCGAGATCGAGATCCTTAAAAAAGAGATGCAGGGATTCAGGCTTAAATAAATGCAGAAATTTGCGGTTTTCAAGATATCGGACGAGGTCTTCGGCATAACGATCGAAAGGGTTGTGGAGATCATCAAGCCCCAGAAGGTCTTCACGATCCCCGGTCTTCCGGAGTTCCTTTCAGGGGTGATGAATGTCCGCGGGATCGTTATCCCGCTGATAGATCTCAGAAGGCGGTTCGGTATGGTACCCTCCGGCAAAAAAGAGCGGGTCATCATCGTGCGGTACGATAAGGAAAAGGTCGGGTTCCTGGTCGATGAGATACGGGAGATCCTGTCGCTGACCCCTGAAGAGATGACCAGGCCTCCATCGCTCTTCAAGGGCTTCAAGACCGAATATATAACCGGACTGGGCAGGAAAGAGAACAGCATCATCATACTGCTGAACATAGACAACCTGCTCACCTCTGAAGAGAGGATCATACTGCAGGAATCCATCGGGATGTTAGGAGAAGACTTTGCAGGAACTGATAAACCAGCTAAGTGACGGCAATGTAGAGATACGGAGAGAGGCGGTCGAGACCATGCGCGGGATGCGCACGGAGGCCTGCATCCCGGTCCTGCTGAAGGCGATGGAAGACGTCAGCTGGCGTGTCAGAAAGACTGCCGTTGATATCCTCTTTGACGAGTATGCTGTCGACGTCTATATCCAGGGGCTGATCCAGCTGCTGTATATCGAAGACAATGCCGGGGCAAGGAACTCGGCCATCGAGGCCCTTATCAAACTCGGCAGACGGGCTACGGAATTTCTGATCGAGGCCTTTAAGACGCCGAACCGCGATGTCAGAAAGTTCATCATCGACGTGCTCGGGGAGCAGCGCGACAGCAGGGCCCTTCCCCTGATGCTTGAGGCGATACGCGACGAGGACGAGAATGTCAGTGCGACGGCAGTGGAGCACCTGGGGAAGGTACGGGAGGTGTCCGTCGTGGATGCGCTGATAGACATCCTCAACAGCGGAGACCTCTGGACGGCCTATCCGGCCGCTGACGCACTCGGCCGCATCGGGAACCTCAAGGCGGTCCCCCACCTGCTGGCAGCCCTGCAGAAAAAGCCCCTCAGGGAGCCGATACTGAAGGCCCTCGGCCGGCTGGCTGAACCCTCAACGCTCGGGCTCATCATCCCGATGCTGCAGGACCCTTCCCGGAATATCCAGGAGCAGGCCCTCAAGACGGTCGAGCGGTTCTACCATAATGGGGTCGATGCGGAATTCATCACCGCGGAAATGAAGCGTCTCCTTGGCAGTTCTGCCCTGGACCTCCTGATCGGCCATGCGTGGTCTGCCAAACGCGAGGTCCGGATATCGGCCATCCTGCTGCTGGGCCTGATGAAGGATGAGGCGGCCTACAGCCCCCTGCTGGACATCTCCCATGAGGAGGAGTTCGCAGAGGATGTCAAAAACGCCCTGGTGTTCATCGGCAGGCATAAGCCCGAGTCCCTGCTGAAGCTCTTTGATACCGGCAATCCGCATCAGCTGCGGTTCATCTGCGAGGTGACCGAAAAGATCGTCTCCCCTGTTTATTACGATATACTGCATGCGCTGCTTGATAACGAGGACGGTCATGTGCGTGCCACGGCAGCCCTGAGCATTTCGCGGCTGAAGGACATGCGCGTCACGCCCAAGCTCAGGTCCATGCTGGTCGACCCGTACGAGGATGTCCAGGAGGCGGCTGTCAGCGCCCTTGCGAACCTGGCCGGGGCCTTCCCGGACGAGGAGCTTGTCAGGATGCTGAAGGACAACAACCCTGTCCTCCGGAGAAACACGGCACGCCTGGTGGGGAGGCTGCGGCATGCGGCCCTGGTCGGCGACCTTGGGTTTGCCCTTAAGGACTCCGATAACAAGGTCAGGCAGTCCGTGGTCGAGACGCTCTCCCTGATCGGGACCGATGAGGCGGTGAGGTTCCTGACCTATGCCCTGACGGACGAGGAACCGGCGATCAGGATCTCGGCGGCGCTGAGCCTTGGCCAGATCGGCGGGGAAGGGGTGAGGGATTCCCTGACCATCCTTGCCGCCGACCCGGATAATTCCGTGCGGGTCGCTGCAGCAAAATCACTCGGCGCACTGAGAGAGACCGGGGCGGTCATGACCCTGGCAGGTCTGCTCCATGATCCCAGCGGATTTGTGGTGACCTCTGCCATAGAATCCCTGGGCTCTATCGGGGGCGGCGAGGCAAAACAGGGGATCATTTCCATGCTCTCCTCTCCCGATGATGAGGTGCGCAGGACGGCCATCATTGCGCTGGGGGCCTTTGAGGATGTTGAGGACCAGCTTCTCCCGTTCCTGACAGACAGCGACTGGGCCACCCGGATAGCTGCGGTGAGGTCCCTCGGGAAGACCCCCGGGGAGCGTGTGCGCAGAGAGCTCGAAAAGCTCCTTGACACGGAAGAGGACCAGACGGTCATCAAAACGATCGAGGAGATGCTGCGTGTTCGATAAGGAAGACATTATCCCTCTTTCTGAGGATGTCTTCAGGCTGATACGGGACATCATACGGGACTACTGCGGCCTGTATTTCGATGACTCGTCAAAATACCTCATAGAAAAGCGGCTCTCGAGGCGTGTCAGGGGCCACCACCTGGACGATTTCAGGGACTACTACCGTTTCATCCGTTACGACAAGAACTCCGCCAATGAGCTTTCAGAGATCATGGACATCCTGACCGTCAACGAGACCTATTTTTTCAGGGAGCAGAACCAGCTGAAGGCCTTCAGTGATGAGATACTCGAAGAGCTCAGGGAGACGAACCATGGGACCGGGACCCTGAGGATCTGGTCCGCCGGCTGTTCGACCGGCGAGGAGCCCTATACCCTTGCCATGCTCATCAATGAAAAAGGGACCTTCAGGGGGTGGGACATCGAGATCTACGGGAGCGATATCAACCAGCGCGTGCTCCAGACCGCCCGGAGGGGGGTATACCGGAAGAACTCCTTCAGGACCACCGAACCCTATTATTTGAACAAGTACTTTGTTGAGGAGGACGGGAACTTCCGGATCAACGATGCGGTCAAGAAGAACATCACCTTCAGTTACCTGAACCTGCTGGACCCGTTCAAGACGAAGTTCATGGGGAAGATGGATGTAATATTCTGCCGAAATGTTTTAATATATTTCGACGCAGCATCCCGCAGGAAGGTCATTGAGAATTTCTATGACAGACTGACCGACGGCGGGTATCTCCTGCTTGGTCATGCCGAGTCGCTGATAAATATCTCGACCGCCTTTAACCTCAAGCATTTTAAGAATGACATGGTGTACCAGAAACCTCTGAAAAAGGAAATGAACCTGAAGGTCTGACCCGCTGACCTGAAAGGATTGGAGAACCGCTTTTGAGCACCAAAATACTGATCGTTGATGACTCTGCCTATACGAGGCAGCTCCTCAGGAACATCATTGAGCAGGAGCCGCGCCTTGAAGTGGTCGGCGTCGCTGTCGACGGCGTCGATGCGATGGCCAAGACCCTGCGGCTCAAGCCCGATATCATAACGCTTGATTTCGAGATGCCGGGAATGGACGGATTCAGCTTCCTGCGCTGGCTAATGCACGAGCGGCCCACCCCGGTGATCATGGTCAGTTCGTACAACGATACGAAGACCGTGTTCAAGGCCCTCGAGCTGGGGGCCGTCGACTTTATCGCCAAGCCCACGAAACGGGCTTCCCTGGAACTCCGGGCCATAGAGAAGGACCTGATACAGAAGCTGAGCGGCATAAAACATATCCGGCTGGACAAGCTCAGCAGGAACCTGGAACTCCTCGACAAGGAGGAGTCCGTTGCCTCCCCCTCAAGCAGAGGGCAGAAAAAGATCGAACTGGTCGCGATAGGCTCGTCAACGGGCGGCCCCGCCGCACTCCAGATAATCCTGACCAGGCTTCCCGGGAATTTCCCTGCAGCGGTCGTGATCAGCCAGCATATGCCCCGGGGCTTTACCGCTCCGCTCGCCGAGAGGCTGAACAAGCTCTCACCCCTTTCGATCAGAGAGGCGAAGGACATGGACACGATCGAACCCGGGACCGTTCTGATCTGCCCCGGCGGCAGTCATATGGGCATCGATAAAAAGGGGTCGCGCCACATTGTCTACCTGAAGGAGGGGACCCTTGAGGACAAATATACCCCTTCCGTGGACTACATGATGTCGTCGGCGTCCCGTGCTTTCGGGTCCCTGGCAATGGGGGTTATCCTGACCGGGATGGGGAACGACGGCAAGTCCGGCATGGTGGACATAAAAAATAAAGGCGGGTATACTATAGCTGAGGCTGAGGAGACCGCGGTGGTTTTCGGGATGCCGGCAGAGGCCATAAAGACAGGCGCGGTGGAGTCTATTTTGCCGATCTCTGATATTCCGGCGGCCATTGCCAGGGTCGTCAATGTTCCGGTCACCAGGGAGAAAAAATAGTGGATAAAGATACGATAATAACCAGCAAGGCAGATGAATTTCTCCAGATGTTCAAGAAGGGGGAGGAATTCACCAAAGAACTCCTCAAAGAGAACGAGAAGCTCAGGTTCAAGATCGCCCAGTTGTCCGAGACGATGGCACGGACAGGGGACGAGGCGCGGATCAAGATCTATGAAGACCGGATAGCCCTGCTCGAGGAAGAGGTCAAATCCCTCCGGGAGAGGTTCATGCAGGTCGAGCAGGAGAACAAGGATTTCGCCTCGAAATACGTGGAGGTCGAGGAGGAGAACAACAACCTTGCAAACCTCTACGTGGCGAGCTATCAGCTCCATTCCACCCTTGATTTCTCCGAGGTGCTGAGGATCGTCCTGGAGATCGTCATCAACCTCATCGGCGCTGAAAAATTTGCCGTGCTGCTGATCGATGATAAGACGAACGAAATGGTGCCGGTCTGCACCGAGGGCATGACCCTGTCAGACGCCCCCAAGGTCAGGATCGGGGACGGGACCATCGGGTCTGTTGCAAAAGAGGGAGAAAGTTATTTTGCCTATGACCTCAGCAGCGAGGTCTTCAACCCCCTGGAACCGATCGTCTGCATACCGCTCAAGATAAAGGAACATGTCATCGGGGTGATCACCATATATAAATTACTGGTGCAAAAGGCCGGCTTTTCCAATGTCGATTATGAGCTCTTCAATCTTCTGGCCGGCCATGCCGCAACAGCGATCTTTTCCTCAAGGATGTATACGCAGTCCGAGCGGAAACTGACGACAATCCAGAGCTTCCTTGACCTGCTCAAGGAAAAGCCGAAGAAATAAAGGGATCGAAATATGCCGAATATTCTTGTAGTGGAAGATTCACCGACAATGAGACAGCTGATAAGCTTCGCGATCAAGCGCGTCCCGAACTCACGCGTGATCGAGGCGACCGACGGCGTTGATGCCCTCAAAAAGCTGTCCTCCGAGAAGGTGGACCTCATCCTTGCCGATATCAATATGCCGGTCATGGACGGTCTGAAACTCGTCAGCCTGGTACGCAGCAACGCCTCCTATAAGGACATCCCTATCATTATCGTCACCACGGAAGGGGCTGAAGAGGACAAGAAGAGGGCGCTGGCGATCGGCGCCAATGCCTATCTTCCGAAGCCGATACAGACCCAGGAACTGATCAAGCTGGTCAATAGTTACCTTCCCGCGTAGCCTTTCCGCCCCCTCGTAAAACAGTTCAGGTGATCATACGTCTGCTGTCTGCCGGTGTGAGCGGCGCCGTCCCCGCGTTTTGTCATGAAGTTACCGGATGAGGGTATCTCATAATTTAAACTTCACGTTGACAATATGCAGCAGTCTTTATAAAGTAAGGCTAAATACCTATGCCAGAGGGGGTGCTGACATGAATGCAGAATGCGCGATAGCAGACGGAGACAGGACCCTATGACCCAGTCCCGTTTTTTTCAGACATCTCTCTTGTTTCCCCTTTTCCTCTGGATGGCCGGCCTGATCTTCTTCACCTTTATACAGAAACAGAGCAGCGAACTTATCACGGATAACCTATACAGCGCATACCGCATCTTTATCCCCTATGTTTTCTTTTCCGCACTGGTCTGGAAACTGGTCCATAACAAACCTTACAGGGCCCTGATCTTCTCGGCGTTCATCGTACCGATCACGTGGGGTGTCTTTTTTACCCTCTGTTATGTGCTGGCGTCACTTCTCAAGGGCAGCGGTCTGGATAAATGGTATGTCCTCTGTATCATGGCCTTCTGGGCGATGCTGGTCGCCTATCTTTTTGAGATCATCCCGCTCATTATTCTGGCTATGTTCAAAGACGATTTTAAACCTGCATCCCCTCAGAATGATCAGGTCCTTGGCTGCGAAAAGGACCTCGCCTGCTAAGGCAGTAACCGTACGAAAGGGGACAGGCTGCTTGTATAACAACAAAGCAGCCTGTCCCTTTTATTGACTTAAGGCCCGTCCGGACCAGCTATTGGTTCTGCCCCTGCTTCTTATTCTTTTCGATGGCGTCACCCATTTTGAATCCCTGATAGATCTCCTGTTTGCCGCCGCGTTTATCACCCTGGCCGCCCTGCTTCACACCCTGCTGACCCTGGCCTTTGCTCCTATCACCCTGGCCGCCCTGCTTCACGTCCTGCTGACCCTGGCCCTTATTCTTTTTTTCGATGGCGTCACCCATCTTGAATCCCTGATAGATCTCCTGTTTGCCGCCGCCTTTCGTCCCCCGGTCATCACGACGCCTGTCTGAACGGTCATCACGACGCCTGTCTGAACGGTCATCACGACGCCTGTCTGAGCGGTCATCACGCCACCTGTCTGAGCGGTCATCACGCCACCTGTCTGAGCGGTCATCACGCCGGTTATGATCTCTGTGGTCGCGAATCCGGTCACGCTGCCAGAAATCCTGTTTATTCCAGTGCTTGCGCCTTTCCCAATCTCTCCAGTTTCTGGAGAAGTGGTCATGGTGGATCCTTTCGTGGACCCCCCAGCTCCGGTAATCCCCGGGGAGATTCAGGATATAGGACGGCACCCCGCTGCGCCTGAGGTGGTGCCAGGGGCCGTTATAGGAACCTCCCCAATACCACCGGCCGCCGTAGGGACGATACCACCGGCCGTGATAAAAAAAGATATCTTCGAGCAGGTCCGGGACAAAATAGACGTAGGTGCCCGGGATGACAGCAACTGAAGGGGCCTCCTCCATGAAGATCTCAGGTGGGCCATCGTCGATACCGGGGATAACTGATTGAGCCCCCGCCGCCACCGGCAGAAGCACTGCTGCCATGATAAGTAATCCTGCGATTCCTGAAAAAACAGTCCTCATTTTCATGCGTGTCTCCTTGGGTGAAAACGATCGGTTCTTATTTGAAATTATATCATACCCATACTCTAAATTCTGGACCGTTCAACCTGCAGGGGTTTGAGGACTCAGGCTGTGCCCGGCCGCGTCAGGCCGGGCCACAGGCCGGATTGAGCAAAGGAGGAGGTGTATCTCACGAAACAAATGAAAATACAAATGGTAATTGCTGCGCGGCTCATGCCCTTCCTCTTCGTTTGACCATGCAATGATGGTACAATAGGACCATGCCCGAGTATCGTATGGAGAAGGACTCGCTGGGAGAGATCAGGGTGCCTGCTGAGGCACTCTATGGCGCCCAGACGCAGCGTGCGATAGAGAACTTTCCGGTGAGCGGTGTCAGGTTCCCGCCTGTCTTTATCCGCGCCCTGGCCATGATCAAGGAGTCTGCCGCATTGGTCAACGCTGAGCTGGGGCTCCTTGACCCTAAGCTGGCCGACGCGGTCATGCAGGCAGCCCGGGAGGTCTCCGGAGGGATGTGGGACGGCCAGTTCCCTCTCGACGTCTTCCAGACAGGTTCCGGCACCTCGACGAACATGAACGCCAACGAGGTGATCGCACGCCGGGCCTCGCAGATCCTCGGCCAGGCCGGGACCGCGGTCGTGGTCCATCCGAACGACCACGTCAATATGTCGCAGTCGTCCAACGATGTGATCCCGACGGCTCTGCACCTGAGCTCATGCCTCTCTGTCCGGCAACACCTGATGCCCTCGCTCTCCCATCTTCATGAAGCGCTCAGGAGGCGCGAAACAGAGCTGCAGGATGTGATCAAAACAGGCCGCACTCACCTTATGGACGCCGTTCCCCTGCGGCTCGGGCAGGAGGTCGGCGGCTGGGCATACCAGGTCAGCCAGGGCCTTGACCGTATCGGCTCCTGCATGCCCCGCCTTCAGATGCTGGCGATAGGCGGCACCGCGGTCGGCACGGGCCTTAATGCGCATCCCGAGTTCGGCGGGCGGGTCGTCGCGAAGCTCAGCAGCCTTACCGGGATCGCCTTTGCCGAGACCGGCAATCATTTTGCCGCGCAGGCCTCGATGGATACAGCGGTCGAATTCAGCGGACACCTGAAGGCGTCGGCGACCGGCGTGATGAAGATCGCAAGCGACCTGAGGCTGATGAACAGCGGGCCAATGACCGGCTTTGCCGAAATAGCCCTGCCGGCCCTCCAGCCGGGTTCAAGCATCATGCCGGGCAAGGTGAACCCGGTGATCTGTGAGGCGGTTTCAATGGCCTGCGGCCAGGTGATCGGCAACGATGCGGCGATCACGGTCGGCAACCTCCATGGCAACTTTGAACTGAACATTATGCTGCCGCTGATCAGCCGCAACCTTCTGGAGTCCATCCTGCTTCTGGGGAATGCCAGCCGGCTCCTCGCTGACAAGGCGGTGGCCGGCTTCGTTGTCCACCGGGAGCGGATCAGTGCTCTGGCCGGACGCAACCCTATTCTGGCGACCGCACTCGTGCCGGTTGTCGGCTATGACAAGGCGGCCGCGATCGTCAGGAAGGCATCTGCGGAGCAGAGGAGCATCAGGGAGGTCGCTGCGGAGATGACCGGGCTTGATGTCGGGACGCTCGACCGCCTGCTCGATCCCCGGAGGATGACCGGCCCTGCCTGAGATCAGGCGGGGACCATGAATTTTTCACGCCTTTCCTCATTGCCTGACTGGTCCCGGAAGACAAGTTCATCGGTCTCAAGATCATATTCAGGGACACCGGGGTTGTTCCAGCGCTTCAGAAAATACTGGTAGAAGGTCGCATAGAGACTTCCGGGGTTCTGGTTATGCCTGAATACATATTCGGGCATAACCCGGACGTCGAAGCCTGCATGATAGTGGCTCAGCCAGATATAATCCCCTGATATCGCCATCTTGAGGAAAGGCACCTCATCGTAAAGCTTCAGCCGGATATTCTTCTGCACTGCCCTGAGCTGTTTCAAAAAAGCGATGCTCCGGCCGATCTGCTCCCTGAACCGCTCGGGCGTTATATCCGGATCAAGGATGCTCCTGGCCCGGACCGAGGCCCCGGGGCCGCAGGGATTTAAGAGCATGATCCTGGCCTCTCTGCACCCCTGTATGACCGTATGGAGGTCCCCGCCCTTATCCGCAAAGGTGCGGGAGCCGGTTGAGCCGATGAGCATGATGTCCCGCCCGATCCCCTGCTTTTCCTTTCTCATGCGGTTCATCTTTCTGGTAAAAAAGCCCCGGGCAGAGGAGACAAAGACGAGTCCTGCCTCGGTCGCCATCCGGGAAAGCTTCCGGTCCCTCCAGGTGCGGCCGAGATAATTGAAAAAGAAGATGAGCAAGACCGCGCAGATGATCTCGATCGAGACAAGGAATATCTCCTCGTTCCCAAGGATAGACCAGTAAACAAGGAATTTACCGGCAAGGAACTGTGCGGCCGCGGGCAGCGAGAGGGCTATCGATGCGCTCAGCACGATAATGAAGATATGATAGATGATATGAGCAGGGCCTTTCAGTTTATCTTTGAGGTGCTTGAGCCTGGTCATGGGTACCTCCTGGTCTTTCGTCAGATATTTACAGCGATGGGAGCTCCTGAAAATCAGGAGAGGATAATAAGGGTCGTCATCAGCAGATAGGCGACATCGGTCCCTGCTTCGCCGGCCCGGGAAGTAATGCGCTCGGAGAGGGACGAGATCATCTGCAGTTTGTCAGCGGGGAGGGCAGCGAGTTTATGGCGTATCTGGCCGAGCACCTTCGGATCATCCGATCTCTGCTTCACAAGGGTGAGGATCCTCTCGATCCGTATGGACGAGGCAGGCGTGGTCAGGCCTTTCACGGACAGATCCCGTGCTCCGTCAATAGGTGACGGCCCCGGCCGATCGCCGTGCAAAGCATCTGTGTCCGCATGTGCGGCAGCGGCAATAAGGAAAATACCGAGCGCCGCAAACAACAATGTTAAAAGCGTCTTCCTGGTCATGAGCATACCTCCTTTTCTTTTGTTCCTTCTCCTGCCTGAAAAAATTATGTAGTATGGTAACACGAAAAAATGAGGAGAAAAATTAAGTTATGTTCATCAATAAAAAGAAGACCGTGGCCGGTTCCGCTGACAGGCTGAACGCGGCTTCCCGGAGAGGTTGCCCTGCACAATTGGTAAAAATTACTATTCATGATAACCCGGGCTATGGTATATTCTTGTCATCAGAAACTTCAGGGGAGTTTCAGAGCAGGGGTTGGGAGCGAAAGGAGGGTCATTCAGAAGCGCACATAATGGGACGGTAGTATATCGTATGTATCGTATGTTCGATCAGACTATAATCTGGAGGAAAAAATGAAGAGAACTGCACAACGTATTACAACAGGATCCATGCTCGTTTTTATTATTCTTATAACAGTTTCGTTCTGCTTTGCAGCGGCAGATGTGGCGGTAACGGATATTAATCTCGACAGCTCCTGTAGTGTTCAGATTGGCTATAAGAATGTTGGTACGGTACCCGTCAACGGCGACATTGAGTTCAAGACATTCCTGGACGGCACGCAGAAGACTGCCGTGACCCTCAGCTTTCCGGCTTTCGGGAACCTGGCCCCGGGTATGCCTTATTTCTATGCCCCCGGGTATAAGGTATCAGGTTCAGGAACGGTCAAGGTAGTGTTGAGCCCGAAATATAAGGATGATCCCGCGTCGAATAATGAAATGACAAAAGCCCTCACCTGTAAGCCTGCCACGAGGCAGTCCAAGTGCGCCCCGAAGACACTGCAGAAGGTAAAGTTCGACGAGCAGTACCTTAAGAGTTCTTTTGATACATCTGCCGGCCCCGTCAATAGCAACGAAGTTGAGCTTACCATTGACGGATCGAACATCCAGGGTGATTTTATCAATTGCCATTATAAAAGCAAAAATGGTGATATCTTCAATCTCGTCTATCACTATTCCTGCAAGGGTGCGGTTAAAGATCCCTCAGCCCCTAATACCTACATATGTAAAAACTAGGAAAATAGACCTGAGGAGTCAGAGAGATGTGATGGGACTGCCTCGGGATAAGCGCCCTGTCTTTTAACAGGGTATGGACGGTTTCAGGACCGGATAAAGGCCAAAAAAAGCCCGCCTAAGACTTCTTTCCCCGAAAACTAGGAACTAGTGCCAATTACATCCTTCTTTTTCGTCTGGTATGATGAGATCAGGATAAGAGAAAAACAAAAAAAGGAGGACAGGAAGATGAAAAACATGAGACACACAGGAGGAGAGAAGGTCGGCAAGGGCAGTTACTGGAACTTCTCGACCGGTGAGCGGGTAACGATCAACGCAGAAAGCGTCCTCCCCGGTGACGGCTCGGTGACGTACTACCGGGTGAACCCGGTGGTCATCCTGGCTGCCGGACCGGTCGTCGGGCTGCTGTTTGCGGCATTTTTGCCCTTTATAGGGATCGCCATAGTCCTGCAGATGCTCCTTGTTAAGATATTCACCGTGAGCATGGACGAAGTTGCAAAGGTCTCTTCCTTCAACTGGAGCCCTGCCAGGGCATATCTTGCCGGCAGGCGCCAGAAAAAGAATGCCGAAAAGAAGATGAAAGAAGAGAAAAAGAAAGAAGAAGAAAAGGAATGACCTCTCTCCTGGGCACCCGCTAACCCTGGGTGCCCCGCATTGAGCCCCTCCACGAAAAGCCTCTCACCCATGATGCAGAGAATACCGCAGCAACGGCCTGTTTTTTCGCATCTCTGCAAACAGATTCGCAGAGGTGCAGACTGATTATTTGAATAATTATTGATTATCAAAGAGTTAGGGTTGGCATGCTCCATGCAACTCTATTATCAAGAACGCAAGAAGGAGGCTTACAATGAAAAACACAAATTACGCAAAAAAGATGACCCTTGTAGGAGCAGGATGCGGTGTGGTGCTCTTTGCGATCTTCGGATTGCTGCCGGGCTCGTTCCTTGGCGGCGTGATGGGTCTTAACCTTGCCGGCTCGCTGCTGGGCCTTCCGGTGACCTCGGGAGTGCTTTCACGGCTTATCGTGGCAGTATCGATGGTGCTCGGGGTGATGGTGGCAGGGATAATGTTCATCACGGCCTCGTCATTGACCGGGTGGCTTCTGGGTACGATAGCTGATACGCTGACGGCAGGCAAAAAGGAAATGATCCAGGTTAACCATAAATAACGTAGTTATTTAACTATTCCAAGGAGGATGTGTCATGAAAGAAGAAAGAAAACAGGCAATGAGGGTCGGAACGAAGATCGGAGCAGCAATAGGGTTCATAGCATTTCTGGCCTTAGGGCTTATGCCTACGATCTATTTTGCAAGCTACGGCTCGCTGATGCTGATGAGCAGGCTTGCAGGCGGCCCTGTTGAGGCCACCACGATCGTCAGGATGCTTACGGTAGTCGGTATCATGCTGGGGCTCTTCTGTGCCGGAGCGGTCGGCATAGTCCTTGGCTCGGTATTCGGCACCTCCCTTGCCTATATCGTCGATGCCATCAGCTCTCTCGGCAAGGTAAAGGATACTACCGAGGCCAAGGCACATAACTGATCAATAGAAGCAGCATAAAAAGGGCCGGGCCGCTTTATACTCCCCGAAGCGGCCCGGCCCTTTTTTATGAGTTCAACAACCCCTAGGCCTGAGAAAGCCCTGCCCCGAATTCCTCGTATTCCCCGGACTCCTCTGTCTGCGAGGCAACCCGCATAGCATTGATCTCCCCATACCTCCGGCCGACCAGCGACACAAGGTCCCCGTCAAGGGCTGACCTGCCGGCCATCGTCTGCATGGTCTGCAGGGCATCATGTCTGGACATGCCGGGCCGGTAGGGGCGGTCTTCGGAGAGGGCGGTAAAGACGTCGGCGACCGCCATGATGCGTGAACCCAGGGAGATCTCATCTCCGCAGTGGTGAAAGGGATACCCTCTGCCGTCGATGCATTCGTGATGGAGCGAGGCCCACTGATTGATCGTATCAAGGCCCCTGACCGTCCCGATGATCCGGTAGGTATGGTAGGGGTGGTTCTTGACGATGTTGGTCTCTGCAACGCTCAGTCTGCCCGGTTTTTCGAGTATCTCTGCCGGCACCGCCAGTTTCCCCAGGTCGTGAAGATATCCTGCAATGCGCATGACGTCGCAATCGGATCTTTTCATGCCGGCCATCCGTGCCAGGGCTGATGCGGTTGCAGCAACCCCGCTGGAATGCGTTGCCGTGAACCTGCTCCTGAAGTCTATGATCCGGCCGAAGAGCTTTATCATGCCGTGCAGCAGGTCATAGGTCAGAACGATAGACGACGTCCCGGTCATAGCCTTGAGTATATCGCTGATTGCAGGAGAGACCGTGTCGAACCAGAAGGACTCTTTCTCCGAAAGACGGATGAAGGCGTCGACGTATTCCGGGACGAATTTGCTGCCTGATCCGCAGCGGATCGCCTTCTTGATCCGGTCTGTCTGGCAGAGGATCTCCCTTTTTTTATCGATGAGGACGGCAATGCGGTCAGCGAGATGCAGTACATGGCTGGAATCCGGCACCGGCTGCCCCAGCCTGGAGCCTCCCCGCCCATTGTCCCAGGGGACGTGGTGAAACCTCACCAGCTGTGCAACGTCCAGGAACAGGTCGAACGTCCTGATGAACCGGTAGCCCAGTTCGGCATGGAAGTCCGGGTTCTCCAGCTCGAACTGCAGCGTCTCGATCCTGTCCCTGGCCGAGATGGCGCCGATGTCATGGAGCAGACCGGCAAGCATAAGGACCTCGCGCTCGTCCTCAGGCATCCCCATTTCTGCGGCAATGCTGCAGGCGATATACGCGACCCGCTTGTGGTGGTCGACGACCCGCGAACTCACCAGGTCAAGGGCATTCGACAGGCACATGCTCATCTCGATGAGCGGCACGTTCAGAGGTTTGGTGAACAAGCGTCCCTCCGGGGGAGGTTATTCAATACGGTTTATGCTTCAGCTCAGGCCTTCTGCGCGCCTGCCGGGCCTGCGGCCTGCAGGAAGGCGCCGAAGGCCCTGTCGATGCGCTTTATATGCGCCTTCAGCCAGTCGATGACCACATGGTTCGTCTTGATCACCACGAACACGGCCGGCCCGTTCGTTTCGAAAAGCTGTTTGACCTCGGCAAAGTTCCGCTTGAATTCCTCGTGCTGGGCCTTGTGTTCGGCATACGCCGGATAGCTGCTCTGCTGCATGCGCTCCTCTTCCTCGGAAAAGTGACTGATCACATAATCCTCAAGGAACTGTATGACCCGGGCGATCTCTTCCTTGCCCTTCCCGCGGGAGCATGCCTCCAGGAGGGCGTTGATCCTCCGGAACAATTCCTTATGCTGGTCGTCGATTATCGTCACTCCGGTTGCCAGTTCCTCTGTCCACTCGATAGCCATGGTATTCTCCTTTTTTTGCTGACAGCAATTCTACGGTTTATAGATCGGGCTCGCGCCCTGTGCCCGGGCTTTTTTGTCTGACCCTCAATGACAGCCAGAGGGGCGTCGGAACGGGGCCGCCAATACAAGACTATTTTACTCCTCTTTGCAGGAGGCTGTCAACTTATTTCCGGCGGCCTGGACGGGCTGTCCCGGGGGTTGAGCGCTCTCTGCCTAATAAATAGCCTGTTCCCTCTGTATTGTCAAGCGGCCGCTTCCGGTCCCTGTCCGGACAGATGAATAAGAGCATTGACAACCGGGATGTTTATTGCTATAAAAAATAGACCCCGGGCCGTTGAAACAAAGGGCCGGGGCAGTGATCGAACACGTCAGCGTTATGCTGCAACCGTGCTCCTGGGAGCACCAATAAAGGCAAGGAGGAAAGTTCATGAAACGTTTTGCGATTCTCTGTCTGGCCGTTCTCTTAACCGCTTCGTTCGCATTTGCCGGCACAAAGGCCTACCAGGTCACCGGCCCGGTCCTGGAGGTCAAGGACGATTCCATCACGGTTCAAAAGGGTGATGAGAAGTGGGAGATAGCCCGCGACAAGGAGACGAAGATAACCGGGGACCTGAAAAAAGGCGCCAAGGTGACCATCCATTACACGATGAAGGCGACGGGTGTCGAGGTCAAGGGTGACGACAAGAAGAAGGACGATAAGAAGAAAAAATAACTGCTGCTTTTCCACGGTGGAGCCGGCTGCAGAAAGCCGGAGCTGCTCCCCCGGGTCAGCTTTTACCAGGCCAAAAAAAAGCCGGCGTCAAAAGACGCCGGCCGGCCTCTCTGTTGCAGTCACCCGGTGATCGGGATCCTGGTGCTTTTGTTCTCCTTCTCATGGGTCTTCGTGAGCCTTATCTCCAGCACTCCGCTGTCGAGATGCGCCTTTGTCTTGTCCATATCTACCTCAAAGGGCAGCTCGATGCTGCGGCAGAATGAGCCTTCGCTGCGCTCGTAGCTGTAATAGTCGCCTTTTTCAACCTTCTTTTCGGTCTTTCTCTCACCAGAGATCGAAAGAACGTTGTCGGTGACGCTGATAGTGACATCATCCTTGCCGATGCCGGGGATATCTGCCTTCACGACCAGCTCGTCGCCCTCTGTATACATATCGAGCCTCGGGAGCTTCGTCTCAAACTCCACGGTCTCGGTCGGGAGCATGGTCGTTATCAACCTGAACGGCTCGTTCCACGTCTCTCCGAAGAATCTGCCCACATCCTCAAAAGGTGAAACATATCTTGGTGTCTTTATAAGTAAAAGTTCTCTCGTGTCCGTCATAATGTCCACTCCTTTCTGCGGGTCCCTCATTGCGTCCGGGAGACCCCGTTCTCTTAATTTCATTTTATGATAAATTGCGAAACAATGCAACTAAAAAATGCAGGTTCAGCGGCGGGGAAGAAGTATCAAAATGGTCATAAAATAGTGAGAAAAAATTCCACAACTTCCTGATCAAACTGTATCCCTGCATACTTTTTGAGCTCTGCCCTGGCAGCCTCTACAGAAAGGGCCTTCCGGTATGACCTGTCCGAAAGCATGGCATCCAGGGCGTCCGCAACGCATAAGATCCTGGCCTTAAGCGGTATCTGCTTTCCCTTTAAGCCGTGAGGATAGCCTGAACCGTCCAGCCGTTCGTGGTGATGAAGGATGGCAGGCAGGGCAGGCCTCAAAAATGCGACCGGCTCAAGTATCCGGACGCCGCTTTCAGGGTGGGACATCATCATTTGGCGCTCCGAGTCGTCAAGCCCTGAGTCTTTTCTGAGCAACTCGACACGTATGCTTATCTTCCCGATATCGTGCAGGATAGCGGCGAACCTCAGGTGCTCGATCTCCTGCCTGCCGAGATCGAAGGCCTCAGCCGCCTTCAGGCTGTAAACCGCGACCCGCTCGCTATGGCCCCGTGTATAGGGGTCCTTGGCCTCGACCGCATTTGAAAGGGCCATGACCGTCTGGAAATAGGAGGTCCCCATCTCCTCGAAGAGCCTGCTGTTGAAGATGCCCGAGGATATCACCTCGGCCAGGGACTGGAGGAACGACAGCTCCTCTTTTCCGTAATAGAGGCTGTCGCCTGAGGCCAGGTAGACGATCCCGGCCACCTCATCATGCACCTTCAGGGGTATCACCACCTCGCTTTTTATCTCCAGGTGGAGGCCGAGGGGGTTTTCGGCCGTATAGTTCATCAGGGCCCTGCCGGTCACGAAGGCCCGGTGCATGATGCTGCTTTTCAGTTTGAGCCGGTCATGCTCTACCGGACCGCCGATCCCCATCGACATCTTCGGCAGCAGGGTTATGGTTGACAGAAAATCACAACCGCTGCATGCCCCTATCTTGTCCGTGACATTCAGTGCGGGGTCATAATGGGTATGCCGGTCCTCCTCCCCGCGGAACTTCTTGGGCATAAGGTATACGCCCTGAGATTTAGTCAGCTCGATGCACATGGTCCCCGGGACCCTCCAGCAATTGATATCCCTCTTGTAGGCAGGGCAGTGATAGGCATCGCAGTCGAAGAACTCATGGCACCTTTTTGTCACGTCCTCTTCCACGAAGAGGAGCATCCCGGCTTCCATGCCTGTTGCGCCTGCCAGCAGTTTCAGCGCTGCCCGGAGCGTCTGGTCAAGATCGAGAGAGGCATTGATGTCCCGGGAGGCCTCAAGGAGCGTGCCGAGCTTTTTATTGCTGGCGAGAAGCTCCTGGTTAAGGGTCTCTATCTCGCCTATATACCTTCTCCGGTTCGAGTCGTTTTCGCTGAGGGTGAGGCTCATCCGGTTATGGTTGTCGATAAGCTGGGTGATCTCGTCGCCTTTCTGTGTCTTGTACACGACGCAGGTGAAGCAGGCCTCAGGTTTTTTTCCACCCGGTATGGCGTTGCAGGCGGTAGATTCCCTCAGCCAGCAGGGTATCGTATCATCGGCGTATGAAGGGCAGCCCGTATTCCCGCAGCAGTTGATCTCATAACAGCGCGTCCCCCTCGGCTTGAAGAAGACGTACTCGCCGCCTGCTATCTTTCTGGTGGCCTCGGTAAGGCTTCGCACCGGGGACAGGACCATGCGTCGGCTGAACGCGATCAGGACCGCGGAAAGGGAGATCGTCGTGAAAAGCCCGAACGCAGCCATCCGGCCGGTCAGGTCAGCGACGCTATGCTCCTTTTCGGCAGAGGCAAGCTGTATGACCACTATCCCCCGTATCTTCTCTTCGGCAGCGTGGCAGGCATGGCATCTTTGCTCATTCAGTAACGGTCTCAGGTAAAACTGCGTCCCCTCAAGGGATACCTGCGTGATCTCTCCCTTCTGAAGAGGCCGGAGGATGTGAGGATCGACCTGCAGCAACGGGGTCCCTTCCTGAAAGGCAGTCGTCCCGTTCGTTTTTAATATCCCCAGCCCTTTGATCCCGTCAATGGGGGAGAGTTCGCTTAAGAGCCTGGCAGTATCTTCCGGCCGTCCGCTGAGCATATTGTCCTTTAACGCACTGCATATCACCGTCGCCACGGTCTCAGCGTTTCTTGTATGTTCCTTCCTGACAATTATACCTTCGCGCCTGATGATCAATGCGGTCAGGATGACGATCGCGAGGGTCACGGACAGGACAAGGGTGGCGATGAACTTTGTTTCGAGGCTCAGGTTCTTAAATCTCTGCAGAAAGGCAGGCATCAGGTACGGGTCCCTCCGGAGGTTCGGATAATGCTGCGGGAACAAAATGAACGATCATTCCTGAATTCTCTTGTATAACGTTTCATTTTATATGTCTAACGTTTCATTTTGAAAGCTTTCCTGAATAATAGGAATGATTATAACATTATGATCGCATGCAAAATATGATCTAAATCATCATTGACCCTCCCAAAACGGGACGCTCAGAGCTCGACGATCCTCGTGCTGATCTCTATCGCGGCCTCGGCCCCCTGGCCGGCCGAGATGATCGCCTGGGAGTGGCCCTGGCGGAGGGCCCCGAGGACGAAGAGGCCGGGGATGCTCGATTCACTGGCGCCCTTCGTCACGATCTTGAATCCCTCGGTATCGCGCTCCAGGGGAAGGTCTTCGAGGTACTCGTCGTTGAGGGTGATGCCGCCCCAGCCCAGGATAACCTCGCAGGGGATGACGCGGCCGTCGGCGAGCCGCACTCCCTCGAGGGTCTCTTCGCCGAGAAGCTCCTCGGGCCGGCCCTCGACCCGGCCGATCCCTTCCTCATCGAGCAGGGCAGCGTAGTTCGGCGGTATGGTGAAGCCGTGGGCGAGGAAGGTCACGTCGCTGGTGAAGAGCTGCTTCATGCCGAGACTGAGCCGCACGCCGTTTATGGTGCGGTCCATGACCAGCAGTTTCCTGCCGGTGGTGCGATAGCCGTCGCAGATCATGCAGGTGAAGTATGAGATACCGAAGAAGCGGGGTAGGTTCTTAAGCGGGGCAAGGCTCTCCCTGGCGCCCGAGGCGGCGATGACGAAGCGGGAGAGGTAGGTCTTCCCGCCTGCCTGCACCTCGAAAAGCCCCTCCCGGGTCTTTACGCGCTCCACCCTGGCACGCTCTACCGCGACGCCGAAGCTCTCTGCCTGGCTGAGGCCTGTATCGAGGAGTTCAGGCCCCGGGATGCTGCGGCAGCCGAGGTAGTTTTCGATATGCTTTGCGTGCCAGGTTCTCCCGCCGGGACGGTGGAAGAGCAGGACGCGGAAGTTATAGCGGCCGAGGTGGATGCAGGCCTGAAGCCCGCCCGGCCCGGCCCCGATGACGATGCAGTCGAGGACCTCCCCGCTTTCCTTTGGGTCTGAGCCGCCCCTTTGTTCCATAGCACCTCCCGCTGAAGTCAGGTTCGCTCCCTAAAGAGAGCTCTTTCAGTTTCAGAGAAACATAACACGCGGAGGGGTGCATGTCAATACTGCCGCCTGACGGTCTTTTCCCCCGACCGGGGATATAAAATAGTCATTGACATCCGGGAACGGCTTTGGTATTTTACACTCACGGGGAGATCTCATGGAAAATGGGATCGGTCAGCAAAAGGGGGCAGTAATGGGGAGATTCGGGGATCAGGCTTTTTTCCATCGCAGCAGCACTTCGTCCAATACGTCTGCCTTCCCGATCTGTTCAATAGGCTGTTCAAAGCGCTTCAGATATCATTGCGGGTTTCCGGCATGACGGCAGGCCGCAGCTTCAGCTGGGAAGGGGACCTGATCATTCAGGACACCAGGATCCGGCATAAGCGGTTCGTCATCGGCGCACCAAAAAAACAGATATCCACGGACATCAGGGCATGGATATCCTTCGATGACGATATCGTCATGAAAGAGATATTGAAGAGACTGCGGGACCACGAAGCCCTCCCGTCCTCAAAAGAGCCGGGGGATTTCGACAGGCGCGCAGGCATCATCTGGAACTATGTGGCAACCTCCATCGAGTATGTCCATGACACCGGAGAATATAAGGAAGGCGACTTCTGGTTCTTCCCTTCAGAGACCTTTGCGCTTCGGAAGGGCGACTGCGAGGACAGCACCTTTCTGCTGGCAAGCCTTCTGATCGCAAGCGGCATCAGTCCTTTCTGCGTGCGGGTCGCCCTCGGCGAGGTCTTCGACGGGGCCGGCAGGTCCCTCGGCGGCCACTGCTGGCCGGTCTATAAAAATGAAAGGGGCAGATGGTGCATCCTCGAAAGCACCCTCGACACGGCGCCCGCCGTCCTCCCCGAGGCCGACAGGCTCACCAGTGCCGGGCAGGCCTTCCGCTATCTGCCTTACTACTGTTTCAATAACCGCCACCTCTGGGAGACGCTGCCTGCGGAGACAGCCCCAGGAGAAGGCGTCAACATCGGGAAGTATTTGAGGGTCCGGAAGAACCGGGTGGATATGAGAAACCATATAGGAGGGGAACATGGCTGATCAGAAAGCGAAATGGACGGTGATGGTCTATCTGGCGGGTGACAACAACCTTGACGGGGCCGGGGTTGTGGACCTCAAGGAGATGAAGAAGGTCGGCTCAAGCCAGAAGGTGAATATCGTGGCACAGTTCGACAGGATAGGGAAGAGGGGGGCTACAAAGCGGTACTTTATCAGTCCGGGCGGAGAACTTGAGGCGGACGTTGTGGAGGACCTCGGCGAGACGAACTGCGGGGACCCCAACACGCTGGCCGAATTCATCCTCTGGGGCGCGGTGCGCTTTCCGGCAGAGCATTACCTGGTCGTCATCTGGAACCACGGCAGCGGCTGGGACGACGAAAATATTTACGCCCTGGCCCGAAACATAAAGATGGGCATACAGCGCAAGAACCGGACGATATCGGTCATTGACCACGCCACGGAAGGGGCGATACCCTACAGCCGGATGAGGTCTGTCTCGAGCCGGCAGCTGCGGCGGGCGGTCTTCAACACCTCGATCAAAAAGGCCCTTACCACGAGGGCGATCGCCTTTGACGACGATTCCCGGGACTTTCTGGACAATATCGAGCTCAAGAACGTCTTCAGCTCGGTCACCGCAAAGCTCGGCCGCAAGATCGACGTGATCGGTCTGGACGCCTGCCTTATGAACATGGTGGAGGTCCAGTACCAGCTCAAAGATGCGGCCCTCTTCTGCACCGGGTCCGAAGAGGTCGAGCCGGGCGACGGCTGGCCCTATGACAAGATACTGACGGCCCTTGCCGCCAAACCCTCGATGACGCCCGAGGAGGTCTCAAAGATGATAGTCGACAAATATATCAAATCCTATAAGGCAGCCGACGGCGTGACCCAGTCGGCCTGCAACATGACCAGGGCGCACCAGGTCGGCGTGGCGATAGACGGGCTCGCAAAGGCGCTCCTCGACGGCCTCTCTTCGTCCGGCGTCAGGATGTCGGTCGTGCAGGCGCGCTCACAGGCGCAGGCATATTACACCCCGCAGTACGTGGACCTTGCAGATCTCTGCGGTCTCCTCGGCGGAAACAGCACGACCAGGGAGATCAGGGCCGCAAGCGCCGCTGTCGTCGATTCCCTCTTCAATGGCATGGTCGTCAAGTCGGGCCATAAGGGCGAGGCAGTGAAGAACTCCCACGGCCTGTCCATCTATTTCCCGACAAAAAAGATATCCCCGCTCTATTGCGGGCTGGACTTTGCGCAGAAGACCGCCTGGGGGAGTTTCCTGAGCGAGTATGTGGGGATGGCAGGCCGGAGATCAGCCTAGCCTGATGAGGCAGGGGGAGCAGGGGAGATAAAGATTTCTTTTGACTGAACGAAGATCCCGTGGTATCCTGTAATCAAGAAGTACAGATGCCGAGAAAGCCAACCCCTTCGGAAGGAGGGCACGGAAAGCGGCGGATCTTACAGAAGATGGCCGAGCTGCCGAAGTCTTAACTTTGGCAGCTTTTTTTATCAACAGAGGAGGTGTCGATCATGAAAACCAACCTCAAAAAGGTCGAATGCGATCCAAAATGCGGCTTTAGCATCAAGAGCCACGACGAAAAAGAGATCATCGATATCGCCATTAAGCATGCCAAGAAATTTCACGACATGGCGATCACCGAAAAGGATGTCAGGGAGATGATGAAGGACGCCTGATCCATACAGGCAAGACCGCACAGCCTCAGGGCCTGCTTATCGCAGGCCCTTTTTTTGCATCGGCCGGGACTGCCTCGCGGTATCCGCAGTGTGGTACAATTATTTCAGGCAGGTCAGAGGCCTGTCCACGGGGATTGAGAGACCATGAATGCTGGATGGATAACAGATATCGGCTGTGTGAGGACGAACAACGAGGACAATATCCTGATCGATGAAAAACAGGGTATATTCCTCCTTGCGGACGGCATGGGCGGGCATAACGCCGGCGAGGTCGCAAGCGACATCGCGGTGAAAGAGGCCTATGCCTTTATCCTCGACCGGCTCGGCCGGACAGGCCGGGAGGAAGACCCGCTTGAGATCCTGGAGGCGGCCCTCCAGCATGCGCACGCAGCTGTCCGGGCAAAGGCCCTCAGCGACAGTAGCCTTAACGGCATGGGGACGACCCTGATAGAGCTGTACATACGCGGGGACGCTGCGTATCTCTGTCATGCAGGGGACAGCAGGGGCTACCTGCTGAGGGGGGGGCTTGAGCGGATCACGAGGGACCATACGGTCGGCGATTCCTATGTGGCAAGCGGCCAGATGGAGACGCAGAAGGTGCCTCCCCGGATGTGGCATATACTCACGCAGGCGGTCGGGACCAGCGAGAGCCCTGTCCCGGACAAAAAGATGCTCGAACTGCAGCCGGGGGACCTGCTGCTGCTCTGCTCCGACGGCCTGACCGACATGCTCAGCGATGCCGATATCGAAGCGCTGGTCATCGGCCACAGGTCAATGCTCAGCGAGATGGCCAGGGCCCTGGCAGAGGCTGCGAAAAAAAAAGGCGGAAAGGACAACATCTCCCTGATCGCCGTCAGGAGGTAGCGCAACCGTATTATGGAAACGGGCATGAGCACCAGAAGAAAGCATGAACGGTTCGATGAATGCCGTGAACTGGAGTTCTTCTCCGAGGAGAGGAGCTTTTGGGGGACGTCCCTGAACTTTTCGAATGAAGGCTGTTCCCTCCTGACCGGGAATGAATTTTCGGCTGATATGGTCGTCTACCTCCTTTTGCAGCTCAGGGACAGGACCTTCTGCCGGCCGATGGGCATCATACGCTGGGTCACCTATCACCCTGAGGGCAGGCGCGAAAACCGCCTCGGCATCGAGATCATCGAGGCCGACGACAAATACCTGAGGTTCATCTCCGAGCTTGCCGAAGGCAGCCGCCGGGAGGACGACCGCAGGGATAATGCCGCCGAAGCAGCGAAAACAGCTCAGACAGCGGAACCGGCAGCCGGGACCTCAAATGCGGGAACAGTACTGATCACCTGCCCGAACTGCCGGGTAAAGAACAGGATCCCTGAGGCGAGGATATCGGCAAACCCCAAATGCGGCAGGTGCGGGTCTTATCTGAGCCCCGGCGCCGGTCCTGAAGACGGGAATGCCGGTATATCAGAGGATGAGGCGACATGCGACAGCCAATCTCTGTCAACAGAGGGGAGGCGCTCATACTGTGTCGGCGATCTCATCGCCGGCAGGTACCAGGTGCAGGAGATCTTCGGCGGTGAAGGCAAAAGCGCCATGGGTGTTGTCTATAACTGCTTCGACCTTCAGCAGGGCAGGGCCTATGCGCTGAAGACCCTGCAGGACAAGTTCCTCGATTCACAGAGGACCGTCGACAACTTCAAAAAAGAGGGGCTTGCCTGGATCCACCTCGGGAAACATCCCAATATCCTCAGGGCCTTCTGGGTCCGCGAGCTTGACCACCGCATGTTCATCGCCTGCGAGTTCATTAATCCTGACGGCGACGGGAATAATTCCCTGACGCCTCTTCTGAAGCAGCCCTTTTCCCTGAAGAAGGCCCTGACCCGGGCGATCCAGATCTGCCATGGGCTTGAGTATGCCTGTTCGAGGGGGGTGACCCCGCACCGGGACATCAAGCCGGACAACATCATGATCACCATGGACGGGGACGTCAAGATCGCTGACTTCGGCCTTGCAGGCCTCTTCAGCAAGACCGATCAGTCAGGCGAGGTCAGGCACCTTATGGAGGACAGCGAAGAAGGGCAGGTCTTCCTTCAGTCTGCCAGGAACAGGATGATCGCCGGGTCCCCGCCCTGGATGGCCCCCGAGCAGTTCTACGGCGTTGCCGAGACGAGCAGCGACATCTACAGCTTCGGCATCGTCCTGTTCCAGATGGTGAACAAAGGCGACCTCCCGTTTCAGCCCCGCAAAGGCGCTTCCTGGAGGACCGTCCATAAGGAGTACCCGGTTCCGCCGGTACCGGTTCGGGGGAAGGCGCTTGCGGATATCATCAATAAATGCCTCCAGAAGAGGCGCGATAAACGCTACCAGGATTTCGCACGGCTGAGGGAAGACCTCGAGGAGGTATTCAGGCAGGAGATAACCAGGGAGACAGGCGAAAGACCGCCTGAACCGCCGCTGATCGAGGGGCTCATGGAGGCTGAGCTTATCAACAAGGGTATGTCCATGACCAATCTCGGTCTCATCGACGAGGGCATCAGGTACTACCGGGAAGGCCTCAGTCTGAACCCCCACAATGCCGAGGCGCATTACAACCTGGCCAATGCCCTTGTGAAAAAGGGTCAGGTGCGGGAGGCGATCGGCTCGTACCGGCATGCGATCCGGCTCGACGCTGACCTGACTGCCGCCCATTTCAACCTGGGGATAGCCCTTTTTAACAGCGGAAAGGTCGATGAGGCGATCGAATCGTATAAAGAGGCTGTCAGGACCGATCCCTCCTTTGCCGAGGCCTATGTGAACCTCGGGGTGGCCCTGCATAAAAAAGGGCTCTTTGCCAGGGCGCTGGCCGCCTTTGAGGAGTTCATCAGGCATTGCCCCCCTGACGACAGCCGCCTCGAAAAGACGCGGGAGATGGTCAGGAAATTAAGGATTTCCCCCTAGGTGCGGATCTGCCGGGCAGTATTGGCCGGCCCTGTTACGGCAGGATCTTCCAGGTGACCTTCGAATCCTGGTCAGGCCAGGTGCTCCAGGCCCTGTACTTTTTGCCCTGGCTCTCCCAGATGACATAGGCGGTCCCGTCAATCGAAAATTCTGACTTCGAGATCTTTCCCTTGGTCTTCAGGATGTAATACTTGAGCCGGTCAATGGGGTGCTCCATCGAGATCGACGCATACTGGTCGATGGAGTCCCGTTCATTCTCATATGCCTCAACTGCTGCTGGTTTGCTGTCCATGGTCCCTCCCCGATCTTACCCATCTCTATTATTTTCTGCCTGACTATTTTAACATACTAATGAAATCGTAAGTAAAAACAGATTCCCCATTTCTGTCATTCCGGCTTGTCCGGAATCTTTCTTTGTTTTTCAGAAGGATTCCGGACAAGCCGGAATGACAAATTGTGAGGCTTTACTAATGAAGCTCTGGTGAGACACCTGAGGCGTTCAGGCCTTCTCCTGTTCCTTCACCTTCGCCTCGATCTTCGTCAGCAGGTCGATTATCTGGTCGGACAGCGGACCGATCCTCTTATATTCTTCGGCGGCCTGTGCTTCATTGCCGCTCTCCTTCAGTGAGATGATCTTCCTGACCGTCTCATGAAGCGAGATATGCACCCTTTCGAGCGACCGCATCTCCGGCAGGCGGCCATACTGGGCCTGCCCCTCTGCGTAGAACCATTTGCCGAGGCCGCATTCCTTATGAGAGACAGCCTGCTCCTGTGTCAGTCCTCCCTTGCCGTCGAGAAAATCCCTCAGTTTTGTCTTCCATGACAGGTGCTTGATCCGAAAGAGCTGAAAATTGATAGCAGCCACAGTCACCCTCCCTTTATAGGTATCGTATAGTTTTATTGTGGAGCTATCAGTCAGGGATGTCAATAGGGGGATGCCCGGAGGGCTCGGCCGGTATTGGGCCGGAAGAAGATGAAGCTCAGTTAGGTTTGAGGGTCACTTTACCGGTGGCCGGGTCATACGCATAGCGCGACAGGTCGAGCCCTGAGCCGACCAGGGGTTTGACCTCCTCGAGGCTTGCCGGGAACTTGTCATTGGAGGCATGGTAGGCGTCGATCGCCTTGGCCAGGGCGTCGAGGTTCCCGCTCTCGCCTGCCTGTTTGCCCTGCTGATACGAGGTGGTCAGGGCATCCCCGTAAACTGCCACAGGGTTTTTCGGTTTCTCCTGGCAGGCGAAAAGGAAGGTCAAAATACATGCTATGCTTAAAAGCCGTATCATACACATATCATACCATAAATAATGGTTGGCGTCTGTTTGACAAGATAAGGGCATAACGTGTATTTTAAAAGGCTTTGGTTTTTGGGCCGCTAGCTCAGTTGGTAGAGCAACGCCCTTTTAAGGCGTGGGTCGTTGGTTCGAATCCAACGCGGCTCACCAAGATGTCCCCATCGTCTAGCCCGGCCTAGGACATCGCCCTTTCAAGGCGGTAACGCGGGTTCGAATCCCGCTGGGGACGCCAACAAATTCAAGGGGTTACAGCAATGTAGCCCCTTTTATTTTGGTCTGATCTCAGGAACCCGTGATAAAAGGACTCCGAAGGCCTTTTCCCGTTCACCCTTCAAACTTCAGAAGTCCTCTGAGAAGAGACCTCAGTCTTTGCCAGAGGCTGCCGGAGTTTGGTTCATCCAGCATGCGGTAGACTGTCAGCCTGCCATATTTGTCGCTTTCGATCCGTTTGCAGTAACCCATATGTTCATTTTAGCAAAAAAACCGAAGGAGATATAATTAAGAATTGTTAATATATTCCGAGTAGTTACATTCGGAGCTGGGCCATCTTTTTTCCTGTTGCTTTGCGCATAATAATGATATAATAGTATGCATATTATAATTTTAATTATATGCATCAGGGGAGGGATAAAATGCGCACAACAATTGATATCAACGAAGAGCTGATAAACGATGTCATGAAGAAGGCGGGTGTAAGGACCAAGAAGGCAGCTATCGTCACCGCATTACAGGACTATCTGAGACACAAAAAGGTCGAGGAGCTCAAAGCCCTGGTCGGCAATTATGAGACGTTCGATCTTACCCTCGACGATCTGAAAAAAATGCGCGATGTCCGCTAAGCTGCTCGTCGATACCTCCGCCTGGATCGTCAGTTTCAGAAAGTCCGGCCATGAACCGGTGAAAAGGGCTCTTTTAGCAGCTCTTGACACTTTTTCTGTCGTCACGGCACCCGTTGTTATTCTCGAACTGCTCCAGGGCTGCCGCA
>SCQH01000027.1 GCA_004321925.1 Nitrospirota bacterium
TATCCCAATCTGTCATCCCCGGGCTTAAAGCCCCTACTGTTGGCTTGTCGGGGATCTTTCTTTGTTTTCGGAGAGATTCCGGATACCCAAACATCGGGCACAAGCAAGCCGGAATGACAACGTTAAACTTATTGGATTGCTGGATTAGTAGAACCCTCACGTACTGAGTGGGCAGATGTGTCCTGCTGAAGAAACTAGCGGTAAGTTCAGGATTTCAGGGAAAGCAATTGCGGCATTTTCGTCATGAGCCAGGACCCCGTGGCCTCTGCATCCATCGGCCTTGAGACGAAGAACCCCTGGCCGTAATGGCATTTGAGCTCCTTGAGGTCGGTCAACTGAAGAGAACTTTCGAGCCCCTCTGCGATCAGGTCGAGCTTCAGGGTCTTTGCCAGGGTGATGATCGTCTTGATGATCTCGAGATTTTCGTCGTCGTTATGCATCTTTTCAACAAAGGACCTGTCGATCTTCAGGGCATTTATCGGGAACCGGTTTATGTAGCTCAGGGATGAGTACCCGGTGCCGAAATCGTCAATATGGATGTGAATACCCATTGCCCTCAGCCGCACCAGGACATTCGTGGCTGAATCAACATCTTCCATGATTATGCTCTCGGTGATCTCAAGGGCAAGGCTGCAGGCATCGAGATTGTTCTTATCAAGGATCCTCCTGACCTTCTCCGGCAGGTCAAGCTGCAGGAACTGGCGGCCGGAGACATTGACGCTCATCTTCAGGACCGTATGGATCGGGTTCTGGCTCTGCCATATATGCAGCTGCCGGCAGGCCTCGTTGAGGATCCATTCGCCGAGGGGGTAAATGAGGCCGGTCTCTTCTGCAAGCGGGATGAACTCCATCGGGTAGATAAGCCCCCGCTTGGGGTGGTTCCAGCGCACCAGCGCCTCAAATCCGATCAACCGGTCTGAGCTCAGCTCTATGATCGGCTGGTAATGCATGATGAACTCATTATGCTCTACAGCCTTCCGCAGGTCTGTCTCCAGGTGCAGGCGCTCGACCGTACTAGTGTACATCCCCGCCTCAAAAACTTCATGATTGGCCTTGCCTTTCGCCTTCACCTGATACATCGCGATGTCCGCATCCCGGATCATGTCCTCCGGCCTCTCATACTCGGCAGAACTGAGCGCGATCCCTATACTGGCGGTGGTGAAGACCTCATTGCCGTCGATGTAAAAGGGCAGCGGCAGTTCCTTCTGCAGGCGCTCGGTGATCTGCTCGGCATGTGCCCTGTCCTGCAGGTCCTCAAGGATTATCGCAAACTCGTCGCCGCCGAGCCTGGCCACGGTGTCTCCCGGCCGGACAGCCTCTGACAAGCGTTTACTGACCGCCGCGAGCAGGTGGTCGCCGACGATATGGCCGAGGCTGTCGTTGACGACCTTGAAGCGGTCGAGGTCAAGGAAAAGCACGGCGAACATATAGGCCGGCTGGCGATATTTGCTTTTTATCACATGCTGCAGGCGGTGCTGAAGGCGGTCCATGAAAAGGGCACGGTTCGGCAGGCCGGTAAGGGCATCATGAAAGGCATCATGCAGCAGCTGCTCCTCCGCAGCCTTCCTCACCGTGATGTCGGTCTGGGACCCGGCCATCCGGTAAGGCTGTCCGGCGATGTCCCGCACCGCAAGCCCCCGGTTCAGCATCCACCGCAGGGAACCGTCCTTGTGGGTGATGCGGTATTCGCACTCCAGGTGCGACGAGTGGCCCTCCAGGTGGGTTGCTACCTTGGCCTCAAAGTTCTTGCGGTCAACAGGATGGATAAGCCTGAACCAATCCTCAGGGGTATTGCCGACCTCATTGTCGTCGTAGCCGAGCATGGACTTCCAGCGGTCAGAAAAATAGAGCCGGTTGGTCCGGAGGTTCCAGTCCCACATGCCGTCGTTGGCGCCGCGGGCAGCAAGGGCATACCGCTCCTCGCTCTGCCTGAGGGCCTCCTCCGTCTTCCGGCGCTCGATTATCTCACCATGGAGTTTTGTATAGCCGCTTTCGAGGGCGATGCTCATCCGGTTGAAGACATCGGCAAGTTCCCCGAGTTCCGTATCATCGGTGTAGGAGACCGTATATCCGACCTCGCCGAGGGCCACGGCCCTTGCCGCTGTTACGAGCTCGTTCACCGGAAGGGTGATGGCCCTGATCAGCCTCCATGCGATATATATGCCCAAAAGGAGCGAAACAAGAATAGTAGCGTAGAGGATGAACTTTGCCCTGTTCACCTTGGCCATGGCAGAGCCGGTCATGACCGTGAGCTTTTCACTTGCCCTCTTGGACATCGTCTCGGTGGAGGAAAGGATCTCGTTGCCCGTTTTTGAAGCATGGTATCTCAGATTCTCGACCCGTTCCGCATTTGCCGCCGCGGTGATATACTGGCTCAGGTCGTCCTGATAGTCCTGGATGAGCTGCTGCATTTTCAACAGGTCCTGGGCGACAGCCGGTTCATGATGGCAGGATATGCAATGCTTTGCCTTGGCATCAAGGCCCGTCACGTTCTCGACAATGGAATCAAGCTCTGTGCTCGGCGAGGTCCTCACGGTATACAGGTCGGTCTGCACCTTCTGCACATTCAGAACAAGTTCCTTCCGCAGGTCTTCGATCTGATGAAGTTTTATGAGCCGGCCAAGCTGCACCGTAGTGTTCTGGATATACAGGGCTGCCAGAACGCTGCCGGCAGCGAAGAAGACAAAAAGGCTCAGGAGATAGGTTATTATCTTGCGTTTCATCTCTTTATAACTATATCACCAATATTAAGATTCCATCAACCAGGACATGGTCTTGAAAAGAAAGGGCAGGCCTGAACCTTTGCCTCAACCCCTTCTTCATTATAGCTCTCTTTACAGCCGAGTCAATTATTCTTTCATCGCTGCCCTTTCCCGTTTCTTGCCTGCAGTTCTTTTTCAATTTCGGCGATCTGCTGCGCAAACATCTTGCATTCCTCTTCGAATTCGGTCTGCATGTTCTGTGCCTTTTCAGCGCCGATATGCAGGGTCGTCTTCCCAAAGGTAAAGGAATGCATGTCCTCCAGATCGCAGAGGTTGTCCCTGAGCTTATTGAGCCTTTCCTGCAGCTCCTCTGTCGACAAATTGATTAAATTGTTCATCATTCAATCCCCTTCCTTTCCTGCATCATCTTTTACAGTCTGTTTATTTTACGGTAAAACCGCTCTCCTTGTCAGTTTTGACAAGTGATCTCACCGGCCTGAAGATGGCTGTCTTTTTAAGGCCAGCCTCAAGTCACCATGCCGATTAGTAATTAGCTTGACATCTATTTATCCGGCATGACATAACATTGAATAGGCACTGAATTCTCCCCGTTAGAGGAGGTATCTGCGATGAACAACCTGATAAAAGGGCTCTGTGGTGCAATTTCCATCTGCATGCTCGTCCTGCTGCTGACAGTACAGACCTCAGCACAGGACTGCTGCAGCCATCTGGGCCAGCAGGTGGCCTGTCCCCAGAACCTGCCCCCCGGAAGCCGGAGTGTTGAGTTTATCCCCGGCGGCACGAAATGGGTGACCCCTTCCGGAGCAAGCGTGTCTGTCCCCCAGACGGCATTCCCTCCGTGCACGGTATCGACACCTGCAACACCCCCTGCTGCCCCCGGGGAGAAAAAGACCCCTGTAAAACCGCTCCTGCCTGTTGCAAAAAAACCGCAAACGCCTTCAACGCCGGATAAACCGGCTGAGAAGCACCCTGCGAGGCCATTGATACCGGAGCCGATGACACGGGAACGGGACCGGCCTCCTGTTATTGCAGAGCCGCCTCAACCTGAAACGCCCGGACCCTATGATGATATCAGGAAGTCGGCCGAAAGGCTCCGCAAGGCCATGGACAGTCAGCCGGACAATGTAAAGGAAACGGCTGATAAGCCCCCTGATGAAGACTGCAGATGCGGACCTGACATCACAAACGCGCTTTTTGACATATTGGCCCAGGTAGAGGCTGATTACAAAGGCCTGAGCTGGTCCGACCGTGTGTCCCAGTGTTCGGGCATGATCGAGGGCACATTTCATGATGCCCAGGCCTGGGACATTAACCAGCTGTTTGGCGAGGCCCCGATTATCCGCGGATGTCCCAAGTGCAACAACTGTTTTCTGTCGGTCACTCTCCTCGGCCGGTGCTACCACGGAGGTGTTGTAAACTACACACTCTGGGGAGCAATGAAGAGCCTATGCGGAACCGTGCAGGGCTTGATAGGTTCGGCAGTTCACTGGGGCTGGTCAGGAACAGCACTAAGCCCGGCGAACCTGATGTATGGAAAACAGCCCTACGAGGTCCAGGTGGCCATGGCCGAGGCAGGGGCCAAGTATATCGAAGGAGCCAGTCGTGCCGAACTCGGGAAGTTCCTTGAGGAACGCATTGATGATCCCGGAATGACCTCGTGCGTCCCCTGTGCTGCACCATGCGCCGGGAGATTCAACTACAACTGGTGGCCGAAGTTCAAGAGCAAGGGATTCCCCGGCCCGGCAGTCCGGAAACGTGAGGAAAACCACTGGCTCGATCCGCGTTAGTCACCGGCCGGAGAATGCCAAAGAATATTCCGCCGAACGGAAAGCTCCGCCGTCGTTTCACCCATACGAGCAGGACGTTCGAGGGGTGCGTAACCGTCGAAAAAGGGATTATTTGAGAACGATGAAAAAAGGGGTTGTCCCGATGGTTCGGGACAACCCCTTGAATTTACTGGTGAGCCGTGCAAGATTCGAACTTGCGACCCGCTGATTAAGAGTCAGCTGCTCTACCAACTGAGCTAACGGCCCTTCTGAAAAACATGTTCAGTGTAACGCGAACAATGAATAGTAAAACAAAATCTGCCGATATAAATCAATCTTACTGAGCCATCGGCAAGGCAAACAGTACAGATACTTGGCGCGCCTGAGAGGATTCGAACCTCCGGCCCTCAGCTCCGGAGGCTGATGCTCTATCCAGCTGAGCTACAGGCGCACATTTAGACGATCAGAAAAATTTGGGGTGAGCGAGGGGACTCGAACCCCCAACAACTGGAACCACAATCCAGTGCTCTAACCATTGAACTACGCTCACCATAGTAAAACCGTCTCAAAAACTGATTTATTATACTAAAGCAAAACGGATTTTCAGTCAACAAAACAAAGGCAGGGACGTCGGCTGCCCACACCCGCTGCTCCGAAAAATGGCGCGCCTGACAGGATTCGAACCTGTGGCCTACTGCTTAGAAGGCAGTTGCTCTATCCAGCTGAGCTACAGGCGCATGTTTCCTGATTTTTCGAATCTTAATTATACGCAGTTAACAAAAATCATGTCAATAAAGCCGTCCCCGTACCCTACAGCATTCATTTATTATAATATAAAAGAAGACTACGATAAGGAGGCCGCATGAAGGAACTCAGTGCCATAGAAGAGGTCAAGGGACTCTACACGATAACACCGCTCACCATATTCCGGAGGACGCCGGGGGTCACCTTCGATTTTGTTCCGGTTGCGGGACTGCCGCGGATCGATGCGGTCGACCGGGTCATCCATCACGGCAATGCGGCCTCACCGGGCAGGGTCGACCAGATAGAGCGGCCATGGTATATGCATCCTGCCCAGGAGGACAATCTGATAGTCCTGTACGGCACCCGCAGCGTCGAACTCTACAGCCATGAGCACGGCAGGATCGAAGAGTTCGTCGTGACCCCGCATGAGATAAGGAGCGGCGACCGGGTCATCTGCCAGGGTGGGGTCATCTTCTCCTGGCCACGCAGGGTCTTCCACCGGGTACGGAGTTTTGATGAAGGGTCCGCCTCGATAAACCTCGCGGTCCACCGGGAGGGTTTTGACATAAAGACCAACTTCAATATCTATGACCTTGATATCTCGACCGGGAAATTCAGGGTCATACGGGAGGGGCACGTTGATCAGTTCCTGTAAGCGGCTGTCAGTACGCCGCGCATACGTGTCATGAGACAGGCAAAGAAAGAGATCACTGACCAGGAGGTCCTGACCGGGCTTCTGCAGGCCTGCCCTGTCGGCAGGCTCGGCACCCGCGGCGGTGACGGCTATCCCATGGTCAAGCCGCTGAATTTTGTCTATAAGGACGGCTGCATCTATTTCCATACAGCGCTGGCGGGGGAGAAGATCGAGGATATCAGGAGGGACAGCCGGGTCTGCTTCGAGGTGGACCTTCCGGTGGCCTATGTAAAGGGTGATAAAAACCCCTGCAGGGCAGAGTATCTCTACCGCAGTGTCATCATAAAGGGACTTGCCAGTCTCATTGAAGACCGCAGAGAGAGGATATCGGCCCTTGAGGCCCTGATGAAGAAGTACCAGCCTGAGGGCGGTTACGGCGATTTCCCTGAAGAGAAGCTCAAGATCACCGGGGTGGTGAGGATAGATATTGAATGCATGACAGGGAAGGAAGACCTGGGGAAAGGGGCGATGAGGGAGCGGGTCGTAGGGCTGCTTGCGGACGGGATGGTCTTCCCCATGAGACTGGACCCGGATTAGATCTCGAGCAATAAAAAAGGCGGTCCGGAAAGGACCGCCTTTTTTATTGCTCGAGTGAGCAGAGATTACTTCTTTTTTCCTGCCTTATGAGGAGCCGCTTCCTTCTTTGGCTCTTCCTTCTTCGGCTGCTTCGAAAAGTTATTGATGTCATGGGCAATGCCGTGGCAGTCGCCGCACTTGTTGAATTTGGCCATCATGCCTGCAGGGTGTTTGTCACCGTGGCAGTCCTGGCAGCGCGGTATCATCTTGTGCTTTGCCTGGTGGCAGAACGCGCATGCGAAATCCTTATGCTTTGCCTTGCTTGCCGTCAGCAGGTCAAAGGCCGTCTTGTGGCAGCCTGCACAGAACTTCGCCGGCACGTCTTCGTAGGTCACCGGTTTCGGTGCGTGGGCCATATGGCACTTTTTGCAGTCGGCCGCAACCATATCTGCTGAATGCGGCTTATGGCACTTCAGGCACTCCGGCACGTTGGGGTGCTTGGTGCTGTGGCAGGTCGAGCAATAGAGCATCGAATGCTTGGTCTTGATCTCCTTGAGCTGCTTGATCTGCTTGGTATGACAGCTGACGCAGGGATCCGTGACGTTCGTCCCTATCTTGATGTTCCGCGGCGTATGCGGGTTAGAATGACAGCCCAGGCAGTCCTTCAGCTCGAAATGCGGCTTGCCGGTATGACAGTTGCTGCATTTCGGGATGATGCTCTTTCCTGAGACCGTAGGCGGATGTCCGCCGGCATGACAACTCTGGCAGGTAACCATCTTGTGCTTCCCGCCGGCGGCGGCAACATCTGCCGGTGGTTTGGCATGGCACTTGATGCAATCATCACTGGTGAGCGTTGGCTTTGCCGCCTTTGCATCATGGGATGCGGCAAACGCGACCGCAGTTCCAAGGACAAGGGCGAGCAGGATGAGACAGATGTGGAACAGTATCCTGGTGCTTCCTTTCTTCATACAACCTCCTAAAAGATTAGAGTAACGAATGCTTATTATAATGCTCATTATAATGCAGGCTAGAAACCGTTATTGGTGAACGTTATATCATGAATCCAGAGGTGTTGTCAATAGCCGGAGACAGGTCGTCAGGGTCGGATCGTTAACGGGCTGACCGGCAGGCTGCTGGAAGGGAAAGGAGCTCTTTGTATCAGGTCTTTACAACAAGGACAGGACAGGGCGCGTGGCCGATCACCTTTTCGGTGACACTCCCCATGAGGAGCCTCCTCATCCCGGTCCTGCCGTGGCTGCCAAGGACGATCGTCTCGACCTTCTGCTCGGCCGCCAACCTGATGACCGCCTGATATGCCTCTGCCTCCCGCACAAAAGTCTCTGCTCTGATACCGGCTGCCTCGGCCTGTTTCTGCGCAGCCCGGACATAGCTCTGTGCCTTCCTGACAAGGGAATCGACCAGTTCAGGGGCTTCTCCGTAGAGCTCATCAGGCATGTCCACGACCGAGAGGACCTTCAGCTCTCCGCCATAGGACTCTGCAAAGTTGATGGCATGGTCAACAGCTATCGCACTATGCTTCGAACCGTCCGTTGCGACCAGGACACTGCCCCAGCCGACGACCGTGTCACGGGGGACGACGAGGACATCCCTGCTGCTATAGCCGATGACCCGTGCGGTAACGCTCCCGACGAGGCTGCGTTCGAACCGCTTGAGGCCGCGCCGCCCCATGATGATGAGATCGCAGTTTTCGGCCTCGGCACGATCAAGGATCCGTTCATGCACCTCACCCTCCTCCAGAACTGTCTTGATGAGCGCCCGCTCCTGCTGTGCGATCATTTTTGCCTCTTCAAGGGCATCTTCGGCAGGTTTTCTCATGGAGGCCACGACACTGCCGACTGCCGTCATATCAAGGTCTCCCTGATATGACGGCACGACGGCAACGACCGTGATCCAGCTCTTTTCATTTGTTGCAAGCTTGAAGGACTCCTTCAGGGCATGGCTGCTCGTTTCAGAGCCGTCGACCGCAACAAGGATCTTCCGGTACTTTCCCATTGCTTAGGCTCTCTCGGCGACCGTCTCCCGTGCATACTGGAGCCTCTCTGCCCTGCGGCCCTGCCACATTGCCCTCAGGACGATGAAGGCACCGAGCGCCAGTGCAAAGATCATGATGCCGAAGCTGGTGGTCTTGAGCAGCTTCGTCGTCTCTGCGCTGATCTCATTGATCAGGCCGAGTTGGGACATATAGACCGGCACCATCAGGGCCCGGCTGAAAAGGACGATGACCATGATAACGCCCATGACGACCTTGATCATGAAAGGTTTCACATAGGTTGTGCCGATCGCGCCGAGCTGAATGCCGAAGAGCGAGCCGGCAAGGATCACCATGGCGAGCCTGATATCCACGAGGCCGTGCATGGCATATTTCAGTGAACCGCCGAGGCCCA
>SCQH01000028.1 GCA_004321925.1 Nitrospirota bacterium
CTGCATATTGTTCTTGACCCGGTGATGTATCTCGTGCAGGAGGAGTTCCTTTTCGCTCAGCGACTCAAGGATCCTGCTTTCGGCAAGTTTTCGCTGGGTTATGTCCCTGACAATGCCGACAGCATGCCACCTGCCTTTCATCTGCAGCGCTGACAGGGACAGCTCCACCGGGAATTCGCTCCCGTCCTTTCTCCTGGCTGTCAGCTCGATCGAACTGCCGACCGCGCCGCCCCTTCCCGTCGCGCTGAATTCCTCCATGCCCCTGTTGAAGACCTCCCGGTATCTCTCGGGCATGATCAGATCATGCAGGGATTTCCCGAGTGCCTCCTCTTCAGTATATCCGAATATGATCTCCGAAGCCGGGTTCCAGATCGAGACACGGCCGTCCGGGTCCATCATGATGATCGCGTCATTGGCGGTCGCGGTGATGGCGCGGTTCCGCTGCTCGCTCAGCAGGAGCTTTTCTTCGACCTTTTTCCGGCCGGTGATGTCGATATTATATTCGATCACCTGAACGATGTTTCCCTCTGCATCGAAGATGGGATAGCCGTGTATCTCCATGATGAGTACGCGTCCCTGGCTGTCATAATGCACATGCTCGACCCTGACCGGCCCCCTGACCTCCATCACCTGTTGTATAACGCACGGGTGCTCAGCGTCCCTGCAGGGTTCGGTGCTGTGGTGGGTCAACGCATAGCATGTTTCGCATCCGGTAAGATCGCCGAACCGGGCTGCAGGATTTGCAAGTTTGATCGTGTAATCACATGCGTCAATGACGTAGAACGGGTGGGACAGGGAATTCAGGATATTATTGAGCAGCTCGTTGCGCTGTTCAAGCGAGCGTATCGTCTCGATCAGTTTGTTGGTCATCGTGCTGAGGGCCCCGGAGAGTTCGCCGATCTCATCATCTCGATCCAGCTGCACGGTCGGGCTGAGCCTGCCGGCGCTGATATCCCGTGCACTGCCGGCGAGATCCTCTATGGGGCGGAGAAGCCGATTCACCGCAAAAAGGCTGACAGCAATGCTGCAGAACAGGAATAAAACGAGAAAGACGGCCGTTGCCGAGAGCGTCTGGAGGGAAAGCGCAAGGACCTCCCTGAGCGGCAGGGATGCGTATACGACGAACGTCCTGTTCCCTACATGAACGATCTTGCTGGCCAGCATGACCTTCTCTCCGTTGAGGCCGGCCTGTATCCCCTCCGGCGCCTTCGGTTTGAAGTACGTATTGCGATAGATCACTGACTGGTCAGGGTGGGCCAGGACCTTCCCGTCCTCTGACGTGATAAAGATCAGGCCTGCTATCCCGATGGACCGTTCGACCGCATTTTCCCAGATCCTGTTGAGCCTGATGCTTCCAAGCAGCACGGCGCGCACGGTATAGCTCCGTGCATCGAGGACCGGGAGCGCAACCAGCATATGCGGGGAGGAGATGCCTTCCTCGAAGAGGACCGGCCCAAAGTAAATCTCACCGGTCTTTCCCGGAAGGATGAACTCATCGGCCTTGCTGAAATCGCGCAGGTCGGACTCAAAGAAGACCGCAGTCCTGGATAGCCTGGCCCGCTCTTTACCGTTAACGTCCAGCAGAGACAATTCGTCCAGTATATTATGGTGTGCCATGTGACGGCTCGCGAGGACCTGGGCCAGAAATGCTGCCTCGCTCTGCCCGTTGCGGCGGGATTTATCATAATGTTCTGCCGACACGCTCAGCAGGGCATCGAGTTCATGGATGTCCCAGAGCATTTCATTACCGGCGAAAACGGCAATTTCACGCTGGAGGGCCAAAAGATGTGCTTTTTCGCTCCTGAATATGAGCAGGGAAAGGGCGATGCCGAGCAGCAGGAATGAAACAGCGCTGAGCAGTATGACTCCCGCAACAACCTTTCTTCTGATACCTGGCTGCTTCACTGAGATACCCTGGTTACCTTAATACTGCCGTTGCCTGCCCGGAGGGCCATCACAGAAAAACCTCATATTCTTCCCCTCCAGCCGGGACAGTGCCAAAGATCACCACCGTTCTGCTCGTGAGTCGTTCGTCTTCTATATTCTACTTATCAGATAAAGGCCTTCTTGTCAACTGCAGCCGGTCCCCGTTCTCTCCTGCAGGGACAGGGACGGTCCATATGCGGCCTTTATATCTCCCCTGATACCACCTTGTGGTAGAAGGGACATTTTCTGCAGTCTTCACATTTTTGCGCGAAGGTCCCCTGCACCTTTCCATCACAGTATGTCCCTCCCACGACCCAGCAGACCCGCCCGAAATGCGGGTAGACAGGACACTTCTGTTCCTTGCCGGCATTTCTTCCGCAGCCCATGAATTCCCAGCAGGACGTCTTGCAGAGGTCTTCCGTGCCCTGACAGGGAAAATAGAGGCTGGCGGTAAGGCCTCCCTCTTTTCTGTTGGCAGCGCTGATATGACCGCCATGTTCCTCCATGACCTTTCTGCTTATCGCAAGCCCAAGCCCGGTCCCGCGGCCAATCTCCTTTGTCGTATAGAACGGCTCGAAGACGACCTCCAGCAGGTCTTCAGGAATGCCGCTTCCGGTATCCGATATATGCACCGCGGCAAAGCCCGCCTCATGACGCCGTTCCATGGCGGTCGATATCAGAAGGTTCCCCCCTCCCGGCATGGCATCGATCGCATTGGCAATGAGATTGTTGACCGCCTGCCTGGCCTGGTTCATATCGATGAGGACCGGCTGATCGGCATCCAGTCTTTCCTCGATCGTGATGCGCTGTTCCTCACAGAGCGCGGAGTAGGATACGATGCAGTCACTGACCATTTCATTGACGCTGAGCTTCTCAAAGGCGATCTTCACATCCCGGGAAAACGTCAGGATATCCCTGAGGATCTTCTCAAGCCGGTGCACCTCGGTCACGATGATCCCGGCATATTCCTTCTCTTTCGGCGAGGATACTATCCGGTGGAGCCTGCGGCCGTAGCCACCCATAGCAGCAAGGGGATTTCTGATCTCATGGGCCACATCGGCCGTCAGCCGTCCGAGCGCGGCCAGCTTTTCGGCCTGGCTGAGCTTTTTCTGGGTCAGTATGATCTCATCCGTCTTCTTCTTCACTTCCTCCTCAAGGCTCAGGTTCCATCGCTCCATCCTCTGGCGCGAACTGTGGAGTTCCTCTGTCATCGCGTTAAAGGTAAGGGTCAGCCTGCCGAGTTCATCTGTCGAGGCCGCCGGCACCCGCTGAGAAAGATCTCCCGAGCTGACCCTCTCCATTCCGCCGGACAATAAATTCACCGGACGCAGGACGAATCGCCAAAGGACGCTGTACAACAAAAGGCAGCTCATCCCGAGGAAAAGCAGCAGATACCCCGAGGTGACGAGCATCTGGCTCCGGATCTTCATGTCGATCGGCAGCAGCGAAAAATCGGTTGTCAGCATGCCGAGGACCTTCTGGTCCCTGGCATGGGCATGACAGGCTGCGGTATAACAGTCCGGCTCATTGTAGATCGGTTCTACAAAGCTGAGGGTCCGAAAGCCGGAGGGATCAGTATGAATGGTCCATTGCCTGTTCGGCCGCAGCGTGTCGCGGGGGCCGGAACTGTCCCGGTGACACCCCATGCAGGCACCCGAATCCTGCCCGACCCGGAGACCGATCTCACCCTTGTCGGACGAATTGACAATTACCCCGCGGCCGTCCAGGACCTGCACCTTTGCGATCGCTTCTGAGGAGCCGACAGACTCGAGGGTCTTCTGGATATTCTCCCGGTGAAAAAGGAGCATATCGTTCCGGATGCTCTTCTTCACCACCTCAGAGAAGGATGAAACAAAGGCAAGGGTGTTTTCCATCAGGTTCTTCCTGTCATTCTGAACGGATATGTACCAAAATGCGCTCCCCCCCGCGATGACCAGCGCTCCGAGGGTGAGCACGATCTTTGCGGTAAGGGACCTGCCGAGGCGCTGCAGGACCTGATCCCGGGCAACAGCCTCCCCTCTGCCCCGGGTCTCCCACGTTCCGCATTCCTGCCCGTTGCCGGGGCGGGCCAGGGCAACGGCCTGCCTCAGGCTACTTCGCGCCATGCAGGTTCTTCCTGGTCCGCTTTTGTTCATACATCAACTGGTCGGCTTCGTGCAGCATGCCGTCGATAGAACACCGGTCTTCAGGCCCGCAATACACGATGCCCATGCTCAGGGAAAGCCGGTAGCGGAAACTGCCCCGGCCGTTGAATTCGTCTATTTTCTTCTGGAGGCGTCCTGAGATGAGCTCTGGTCCGCCTTCACTGCTGTTTTCGGTCGAGAGGACGACAAACTCATCCCCGCCGATCCGCGAGATGATGTCGGATTCACGGAAACATTCCCTGAGTATCACTGAGGTCTCGATCAGGGCATGACAGCCCTCCGCATGCCCCAGGGAATCATTTATCTGTTTAAGACCGTCCAGATCTGCAAAAAGAAGATAACAGCCCTTCTTCATGCGGGTGGCCAATTTCAGCTGCTGCTCGGCAAGGGTCATGAATCCCCGCCTGTTGTAAAGACCGGTCAGGTCATCGGTCAGGGACAGGGACCGCAGCTGCGTCTCAACATCGACCCGTGTCGATATGTCTCTGACGACATGCACAACGCCCACTATCCGGTTGTTGCTGTCAAAGCGCGGCAGGGCTTTTATTTCAAGGTGTTTATTGAGACTTGCCTCAAAGGTCTCCGTGACAGAGGGGACCCCGGTCGCCAGCGTCCTGCAGCTGGGACACGTTTCAGGGGGGTAGCCGGTCCCATGATACGAGCGGTAACACTTCCTGCCCAGGATATCACGGAAGGGGGCCCCGAGCATCTCTGTTGCGGCCTTGTTGGCCCGAACAATATTAAAGTCCTTATCATGGATGGTTATCGCGTCGTTGATGATGTCAAACGTCTCTTCCCATTCCAGCTTTGCCCGTTCGATGAGTCCCTGCAGCTGACCCTGTCTCACGATGAGCCTGGAGACCAGCAGGCCGGATGCAATAAGCCCGGCAAAAATAAGCAGCCTCGTGAAAAGCCGGCTTAACGGCATATCAGCGATCACTGAGCCGGAGAATATCCTGACGGGAGAAAAGGCCGGGTCCAGAGCAGCATCACTGCTCAGGAGTGCAAGGCCGAGGGCGGCCCCGACGACAATTGCTGCGTATTCTCTCTTGATAATGTTACCTCCCATAAAACACTGGTTCGTTTATTTTTATCTTATTGTCGCCGTCAGCAGGCAGAAGCAAACGCGGGGTTGTCTCTATCTGCTTTTTAAAAGACCGGCGCATACGGGATCTGAAACGGTCAGCAGTATCCTCTCCAATTACGGTACATACCCAAAGGCGCCCTTATCACAACTGAGGCCGATCCCGCCATTGAGTCTCGCTTCTGTTGCTGCGGGACAGATCCCATAAAAGACCGACGGTATTATTCATCGCGATTATTAAGGTTTATACTCATCCGCACCCATGTCGTATCCTGCGTCTTCATCGGCATCAGGCCCGTCAATCGGCCGTGGATCACCGAAGATATCGTGATTGAAAGTCCAACTCGAACTTCCGGTATCAATGCCCCAGGAAACATTAGAGCAGCCGGCCACAGGAGTATTTGTCCCTCCGCAAATACGATAATCGCCACCAGGGCTTGGAGCTGCAGGCGGATTCAACCCGTTCACAAAATACGGCAGCTCATTTGTTCTTGTTCCCTCATGCAGATTCCCGCCCATATTCTCGTAGCTGCATCTCTGGTCCGGAGGGCCGGCGATATTGGCGCCCGGCAACTGATTGATCAGCGTGTAATAAACATCAATATAGGTATACCTGGGACTCGTGGCAAAAACCTGCTTGTAGTTGCCTCCGTTAAGGGCATCGTTGTTGTAAATGATGCTATTTTGAATAGTCGTTTGCGTGGAGCTGTTTTGGTAGAGGGCCCCGCCGTAACCTCCCGCATAGTTGCCGCTAAGCGTACTGTAGAGAAGGTTCGTGGTGCCACCATTGATATAAATCGCACCGCCATTAGTAGCCGCCTTGTTGCCGTTCAGCATGACGTTGGTCAGGCTTTCGGCGCCATTGCCTATATAGATTGCACCGCCGAGCGTACCGGTAGCCTCGTTGCCCTGAATGAACGTATCCGTAATGGTTGCATTGACACTGGGGTTCAGGAAGTAGAGAGCGCCGCCGGAGCCTGCCTTATTGTTATTTATCGTGCTGTAATCAATGGTAATTACACAGTTGACGCAGTAAGATCGGAAGA
>SCQH01000029.1 GCA_004321925.1 Nitrospirota bacterium
AGGACGCTCTCAACGAGATCGGTATCCAGGGCATGACCGTGACCGAGGTTAAGGGCTTTGGACGCCAGAAGGGACATACGGAACTATACCGGGGGGCTGAATACGTGGTTGACTTCATACCGAAGATCAAATTGGAGATCGTCATTTCCGATGAGATCGCCCCGAAGGTGGTCAAGACGATCGAGCAGGTCGCCAAGACCGGCAAGATCGGCGACGGCAAGATATTCGTCTATACGGTGGACGAGGTCGTCAGGATACGCACAGGCGAAACAGGCGAAACAGCTGTATAATACAGGACCGCGTTCAGGGGAGGGACAGAACTTCTGCCTGCCACCGGTTACGACGGCCCAATAAATTCAATTACGGAGGAAAGATGACAGCGAAGGATGTAATTAAGTTAGCGCAGGAAAACAAGGCAGTCATGGCAAATTTCAAGTTTCTCGATTTCCCGGGGATCTGGCAGCACTTTGCCGTGCCTGTCGCAGAATTGAAGGAAGAGGTCTTCGAAGAGGGCCTCGGTTTTGACGGTTCTTCGATCAGGGGCTGGCAGGCGATCAATACCTCTGACATGCTGATCGTACCTGATCCGGAAACGGCCTTCATGGACCCGTTCATGGAGTACCCGACGATCAGCCTCATCTGCAACATCGTCGACCCGATCACCAAGGAGCAGTACTCGAGGGACCCGCGGTTCATAGCCCAGAAGGCTGAGAACTATCTCAAGTCGACCGGCCTCGGCGACACCGCCTACTTCGGTCCTGAGGCAGAGTTCTTCATATTCGACGGCATCCAGTTCGACCAGAACGCCCATAGCGGTTACTACTTCATAGAATCGATGGAAGGCATCTGGAACTCCGGCCGTGACGAGAACCCGAACCTCGGCTACAAGCCCCGGCACAAGGAAGGCTATTTCCCGGTGCCGCCGACCGACAGCCAGGTCAATGTCCGTACCGAAATGGTCATGGAGATGCAGAAGGTCGGCATCTATGTCGAGCGTGAGCATCATGAGGTTGCCACCGCCGGCCAGGCCGAGATCGATATGAGATTCGATTCCCTGGTCAAGATGGCCGACAAGAACATGCTCTTCAAGTACATCGTCAAGAACGTTGCGCGCAGGCACAACAAGACCGCCACCTTTATGCCGAAGCCGCTCTTCGGCGATAACGGCTCCGGCATGCATGTGCACCAGTCCATCTGGAAGAAGGGCAAGCCCCTCTTTGCCGGCAACGGCTATGCAGGACTCAGCGAGATGGCACTGTACTACATCGGCGGCGTGCTCAAGCATGCACACGCCCTTGCAGCACTCACCAACCCGACGACCAATTCATACAAGAGGCTGACCCCCGGTTTTGAGGCCCCGGTCAACCTGGCATATTCCGCCCGGAACCGTTCTGCCTCGATCCGCATCCCGACCTATTCGGCGAACCCGAAGGCCAAGAGGGTCGAGGTCAGGTTCCCTGATCCTTCCTGCAATACCTATCTTGCCTTCTCTGCCATGCTGATGGCAGGCCTTGACGGCATCGAGAACAAGATACATCCCGGGGAGCCGCTCGATAAGGACATCTACGATCTCGGGCCTGAGGAGCTGGCCTCTGTCCCGACCATGCCGGGCAGCCTTGACGAGGCGCTCAATGCGCTTGAGGCAGACCACGAGTTCCTGCTCAAGGGCGATGTCTTCACCCAGGACGCCATTGATACCTGGATCAGCTACAAGAGAAAGAACGAAGTGGATGCGCTCAGGCTGAGACCCCATCCGTATGAGTTCTTCCTTTACTACGACATTTAAGCGGCCGCACAGAGGCAGAAGCAACAGGACGGCAGCGGAAAGCATCCCGCTGCCGTTTTTATTGAAAAATTAAACAAAAAAAAGTTTTATTATGTTAAGCTATTACTTACTATTTTTCGGAGGTGAAGGAACATGTATGCAGTAATCGAAACAGGCGGACAACAGCACCGGGTCATCCCTGGTGAAACCATAAAGGTCCAGCGGCTTGCGGTTGAAACCGGGTCAGAGGTCAGCCTTGACAAGGTCCTGGTGGTATCAAAGGACAACGCGGTCCAGATAGGCACCCCGTACGTTGCCGGCGCAGCAGTTACGGCAGAGGTCGTGGGCGACAAGAAGGATGCCACGATCATCGTCTACAAGCAGAAGCCGCGCAAAGGGTATCGCAAGCTCAACGGCCACCGGCAGATCTATACGCTGCTGAAGATCAAAGATATCGTCATCGGAGGATAAGGACATGGCACATAAAAAAGGAGTCGGCAGTTCACGCAACGGACGGGACAGTAATTCCCAGCGGCTTGGCGTCAAGAAGTTTGGCGGTGAGAACGCCAGGGCGGGCAATATCATCGTTCGCCAGAGGGGCACAAAGTTCCATCCGGGGAATAACGTCGGCAAGGGTTCTGATGATACCCTGTTCGCACTCATTGACGGGGTCATAAAATTCGAGAGAAAAGACAGGGACAGATTAAAGGTAAGCGTTTATCCTGCTGTGCAAGCATAGCTGCTTATCTATCAGATAATCAAAAAGGGCAGATGTTCATCTGCCCTTTTTATTTCTAAAAAGATGACCATATGAAATTTGTAGACTACGCGACAATTTATCTCAAGGCAGGAGACGGCGGCAGGGGCGCGGTCCATTTCCGGCGTGAAAAGTACGTTCCCCGGGGTGGTCCGGACGGCGGAGACGGCGGCAGAGGCGGTCACGTGATCTTCAGGGCGACCCACGAGCTCAACACCCTCCTTGATTTCAGGTACAAGCGTGAATACCGTGCTGAGGGCGGCGCCCACGGGCAGAAACAAAAGATGCACGGCAGGGACGGAAAGGACCTGAATCTGCCGGTGCCGGTCGGCACCATGATAAAGGATGCGGTGTCGGGTGATATCATCGCGGACCTGGACCACGACGGTGCAGAGGTCGTCATTGCGAAAGGCGGCAGGGGAGGGCTCGGAAATTCCCACTTCGCCACGTCAACGAGACAGGTCCCGAAATTCGCACAACCGGGGGAAGAGGGGGCCGAACTGAACCTCATACTCGAGCTCAAGCTCCTGGCTGATGTCGGCCTGGTCGGCCTCCCCAATGCGGGGAAATCGACCCTGATATCCGTGGTCTCTTCGGCCCGGCCCAAGATCGCCGATTATCCGTTCACGACCCTTGTCCCGAACCTCGGGGTTGTCAAACCGGAGCATGGGCGGAGCTTTGTCGTCGCAGACATACCCGGACTGATCGAAGGCGCACACAGGGGTGTGGGGCTCGGGTTCCAGTTCCTGAGGCATGTGGAGAGGACCTCTCTCCTGCTGCATTGCGTTGACGTGTCGGAGATGGGAGACGGCGATCCGGTCGAAAATATGCGCACCATCGACAGTGAGCTCGCCAAATTCAGCCCTGAGCTTTTAAACAAACCGCGGGTCGTTGTCGGGACAAAGACCGATATTGCCGGAAATAAAGAACGTCAGAAACAGCTCGAAGCCCTCTGCAAAAAAGAGCGGATCGCATACTTTGCGGTCTCCGCAGCCACAGGGACGGGCATCAAAAAACTCGTCACCTATCTCGCCGCCGCCCTGAAAAAATAGACCTACTTGACCTGCTTTAGCTGCTTGTTCTCCTGGGTGGAGTCCTGCGGGGCAGCCCCGTCCATCACGGAACAGGCATCCATCAGAAGGTGCATGGTATCGATGGTCACATTCACTTCTTCGGCAGCATGGCCGTGCATGATATAGAAGAAGCCTTTCTTCCAGCGTATCAGCTCAAAGAAGGCATCGGGACCCCTGAGACTGCCTGCTGAGGCGTAGACGATCTTTCCCCTCAGGAGGTACAGGATCCCCGTATCCCGTCCGTGGGTGATTTCGACCTTCGCTGTTTTCAGCCCGAGGCTCAGGATCTGGATGATATCGACCAGGTTAAAGTCTTCGAGGGTGCCGGTCAGGCCGCGCACCTCTTCCTGTGCGGCAGGGGAAAGGACGTCCATCAGGAGGCCTTTGATCTGCATGGTAAGCTGCTCGATGCTGAGGGGCTTCGTAATAAAATAGACATCCTCCCCGAACTTTTTGGCAGACTCTCGGTCGGTAACGATCAGGAGGAACTTGCAGGCCGGAGGTGCCGACTGACGGGCAGTATTATAGAACCTCAGGAAGGTCTCGGGCTCCAGGGCCTCGGCGTCGAGGATGATGAGCTGGGGGTCTTTCTGCCGGATACGGCTTATCGCCTCAATACTGCTGGTCGCATGCATGACCTCCATATCAGAGGCCGAGGTGCTCAGCTTGACCATGGCCGCAACGTTATTTTCGCGTTCGAAGATAAGGATGCTGCTCCTGGCATGCGAGTCGGATGACTCGTCGCTGAGGACCGAGAGAAAGACCTCCACCACTTCGGGATCGAACTGGGTCCCGGCACTCTTTTTTATCTCGGTAATGGCCTTTTCCTTCGGCAGGGCCTTCCGGTAAGGCCTGTCGGTCGTCATGGCGTAATAGGCGTCAACGACGCTGATGATGCGGGCCCCGATCGTGATCTCCCTGCCTTTGAGCCCCATGGGGTAGCCGCTGCCGTCATAATGCTCGTGGTGCTGGATGATGATCGAGTCCAGGTTCCAGGGAAAGGAGACCTGGCGCAGTATCTGCATGGTATGGATCGGATGGGCCTTGATCGGGGTGAGCTCCAGCTGGTTGAGCTTCTTCGTCTCTTCCAGTATCTGTTGGTGGATCACGACCCTGCCGATGTCCCTCAGGAGTGCAGCCATAGGGATCGCCTCGGCCAGGTCCTCACCCAGGTTCATCCTGAGAGATATTTTCTTTGACATCTCGGCAACATGATGGTCATTATTGAAGAAATAGCGGTCGTTGACGACAAAGATCTGAAGGAGCCGGTCGGCTATCGCATAGGCATACTGCTTCACCTCTGCCAGTTCCTTATTGAGGTAATTCTCTTTCTTGATATGGTTGCTGATCAGCAGGAGAAACTCTTCTATATTGACCAGGAACTCCTTTTCCTTGTTGAAGAAGGGCGCCGTAAATACCGTACTGACCCCCGGCCTGATCTTCTCTACAATGTCCTTGAACTCCTTCCTGTTCATCGAAGAGACACCGGAACCGGCAAGCACGACCCGTACATCTTCCTTCTGAAGGATATTGAGGGCCTGGAGCGCGTCGTCGGTGTCAAAGACCCGGTTGTCACTGTCCCCGTTGCGAAGCAGAGCAGCGAGGGACTGCCTCTCCCGCTCGTCCTTATTGAATATCAGAATCCCCTTTGCCGTTGACATATAAAATCCTTTCAGCAAGAATAGTTTAATATCAGTCAGTTATCCCGATTACATTCTACCATATTCTCAAGGTATGTCAACCATATTTTTTGGCGCAGACCGAGTGTTCAAGCAGTTCTTGAACAGTTTTAGGATTATTAATCAATAACTTTAACAGTATTCCGGATATGTCCGGACAGATATCCGGGCATTAGCTGACGTCGATCAGGAAGCTTTGACGGGCCGCTAAGTCTGGCCGCAAAGCAGTTCAGCTCTCCTGGGCAAGCAAAAAGGAAGCAGACTGTCCAGCGATAAGATCGAGGCAGTCTAAAAGCGCATGGTCTGAGTCGGGTTCGGTCAGGGTAACCAGCCCCGGATGAGCTGCAGCGTAGTCCCTGCTGTTCTGTATCGGTATGGTCGCATCGTTCTTCCCATGCAGTATCCGCATCAATGCCGGAGGAGGCACCTGCTCAAGATAGGCAAGGCCGTCCTGACAAAAATCATATCTGAGCCGGAGGTCTGCCTTGAACCCATAATGCGGGATCGTGACAGCACCTTCCTGTTTCCATTTGGCTAACGACTCCTCAGGGAACGAAAGACTGCTGAAAGAGAGGACCGGCGCAAGCAGCAGCAGTTTGTTCACGCCACCGAACCTGCGGGCATAGTGAAGGGCAACGAGGCACCCGAGGGAACTTGCGCTTATGCTTATGGTGCTAAGGTTGCGGTCCAGGATATACTGACGCAGCCTGTTGATCATGCCGGTCACGGTCAGGAATTCGAAGTCTCGCGGGGTCGGATTGAAGTCCGGGGTAAGGAACTCAACGTCGCTCCTTTCCCCAAACCGCTCTCTGAGATAGAGGGCCTTTGCGGAATTGCCTGATGAGGCGAAGCCATGCAGGTGGAGAATTGTCTCTTTTGTCATGCCTGTATTATCGCAGAAATCCCCGGAATCTGCATTTATTGGGCTATCCAGACGATCTCACATCCATTTTCCGGCAGATTTGTCTTGCTCTTGTCGATGTTGCATGCTATTTAATAGGCAGGAGATCTATGAAAATCGACATAGCCCCGGCGGTATCGGGATGAGCAGGCGGGGTGCAGATCAGCCTGGGATGCCGGGAGCCAGACTCGTCCTCTGGCATGATCTCTTTGTCGGGCGCAGACACTGTGGAACAAGGCGCTTTTTTGCGCTGATAAAATCACTATTCGGGAGGTCTGTTATGAAACCATCAGTAACATTCAGATTGGGTGCGGGGCTGGTCATGATATTTGCGTTGTCATCAATGTCATTTGCTGCGGATGCTGCACCAAAGGCCGGTATGAAAGCGGTAGCAGCGCCAAAGTCGACGGGCAGCTTCAAAATCAAAACGGCCGATATAAATTTTAAAACACTGCCCATGCCGTCCGCTCTGTTCAAATCGGAATGGAAACAGATGAATGACAAGGCTGATATTTTCAGCGATGCTATCCCGGTGCTGGAACAGAGGTTGACTGCACTGAACGCCAGGAGCGAGGAATGCAAGAACAAGGCATATACGCCTGTCGACATGACGGCTGCGGGATGCACTGAACAGGAACCGGTTTCTTCCTGTTCATCGAAACTATTTAGGATATGCATTTCCGCTGAAAGTGGCCAGGTCTTGGCTCAGAGCACCATGATGTGGACAAACATACAAGACATTCAAAGAAAGCTTAACTCTGCTGTAGAGGAATTTCACAAATGGCAGGAAAAAAATATTTTTGTTATGCCGCGGGCAGGCCTTTAAAGAACAGTTTTACAACGTATGCGTAGAGCTCATGAAGTATCTTGAGACCCGGTTCGGTCACATTTCTTAACGGGTGCCCCGTTGTTTGTCTGATCCTGGGTGGAAAGGCCGCAGGAACGACCGACGGCCGGAGGGCCTTTGCGGAGCTCTGCCTGATGAGGGGAATCCATCAGACGGTTACTTCTGGCGGGGCGCGCCTGGACTCTTTCACCCCGAAAAACTCAGACATATGTCCTTCCTGAACTCGGCACTGTCCGAATATGATAAAATTGTGGCAATGAAAGTTGAAACAAATTTGCAGACAGAGACGCACTCCATACAGGTCCGCGGTCTGCTGATCGATCCGCCGCTTCTGCTTGCGCCGATGGCGGGGCTTACCCACAGTGCCCTCCGGCGGATCATGGCCGGCTTCGGCGGGGTCGGCCTGCTCTCTACAGAGATGCTCTCGGCGAGGATACTGCCGGCAGAAAATCCGCGCATCTCCCCGTATCTGATCAGGAGCGCAGGCGAGAACCCGCTTTCCTACCAGCTCCTGACCTCCTCCGAAAATGAGATAGGCAGGGCCATTGATCAGCTTCATAAATTTAAGGCCGACGCCATTGATCTGAACATGGGCTGCCCCTCGACCGCGGTCGGCAAGTTCGGCGCAGGCGTCATGCTGATGGAACAGCCGGAGCAGGCCCGCCTCATCGTGGCCGAGGCCAGAAAGCGCACTGCTTTGCCGCTAAGCGCGAAGATCCGCCTCGGCAGCGACCCTGACAGCTCTAAATTAAAGGACTTTTGCTCCATGCTCGAAGGCGAGGGCATTGATATGCTTTCGGTGCATGCCCGGTTCAGGCATGAGCCCTTTGCAAGAAACCCGCGCTGGTCGTATATAGCAGAAATAAAGGAATGCATCAGGATACCGGTCATCGCCAATGGAGGGATATTCACGGTCGAGGACGCAGGAAAATGCCTGAAAATATCCGGCGCTGACGGATTGATGCTGGGACGCGGAGCGGTCACAAGACCCTGGCTTTTTGCTGAAATTGCCAAGAGTGTATATGAGAAAAATGTTCCGGACCCGGAGGTGTCTCTTCCGGAGGTTTACGAGGCCTTTATTGAGGCTTTGAACGCAGATTATCGCCCCATATACCGTCTGGGCAGGCTGAAGGCATTTACCCATTACTTCGCCCGGAATTATAAATTCGGACACTCCCTGGCCACCAGGGTCCAGTCAAGCAGCAGCCTTGAGGAGGCACGGGAACGGGCCGTGATGTTCTTTGCGGACCATAGCGGGGATCACAACAGTTCGGCTTTATCAGCCCCGACCGATGTCGTAACACGTTAACTTCTTAAGCAAAAGCAGAGGGAAGCCCTCCGACTCCCCTCTGCCGAGGAGTTAGATATATCTCAGCCAATAAATAACGCTGTGACTAGAAACAGTGAATTTTTATCGACAGGGGGGCAACATACTCATGTGAATGATTCCTAATGCAGTCAACGACCTGAGATGAACAGCCCGCATTAACCACCCCATAACTGTAGCCTTCGCTCTTACTGTAAGCCCAGGACCATGCCAGTGAGTAAACAGCAGACCAACAATTCCCTAGTCCGGCGTATGCATTGTCCGGGCAGTTAACGCTGACATTCAAGATATCCATTCCAGCAGGACAATCGCACCAATACACTCCGTCGCACGTAACGGTACTGATCCCGGCGCTGTTTATTACACCGGGCACCCCTTGAGGCCCTGTTGCCCCGGTCGGTCCTGTCGGCCCCTGAGGTCCCATAGGCCCGGTCAAACCGATCGGTCCCTGCGGTCCTGTTGCCCCTTGGATCCCCTGCGGCCCTGTAGCGCCTGTAGCACCCGTAGCGCCAGTCGGTCCGGGTAAGCCTATCAGACCCTGTGGTCCTGGAGGACCTGCTGGCCCCATTGGTCCCGTAGCCCCTGTTGCCCCGGTGTCCCCTTTAAGTCCCCGAGGTCCCATCGGCCCCCTGTCGTCAACC
>SCQH01000030.1 GCA_004321925.1 Nitrospirota bacterium
TGTCATCGCTCTGGGTCACAAAATCCCTGACGGTCGTCTTCGACCTGACCGTAACTCCATAGACCTGCTCCAGGAGATTCCGCAGCGCATCGATCTTTGCAGCGCGCTTGCCCAGAAGCCCTTTTTCAGCCTGAGACATCGAAGGGTCATTCGGTTCAACCCCGTTGCCCTTTGCCCTGATGACATCATTGACCGGGGCAGGCGGCGGCGGAGCATAACCGGGGGCCGGCTCTCCGCCCGGAGGCGCGCCATAACCGACCGCAGTGAAGACCTGCTGGTCGTAAAGAAGCCGGCGGCCCAGGATGTCTTCGACGCGGCCGAGGGTTATCTCGACGGTCACCTCGGCAGTGCCGTCAGGTTTCTCAACATAGTCCACCTCGCGGGCACCCTGTATCACGGTCGCAAGCCTTGCCCGTATGGTATCGGACTCTGTGATGAAATCCTTGACCTTTGTCTTCGAATTGATCTGGACCCCATAGATCATCTCCCCGAGGTTGCGCAGCGCATCGGCCTTGGCCGCACGCTTTGCCATGAGCCGCTGCTGGGCGCTCAGCGCAGAAGCATCACTGATGAGCGACAGCGAAAAGAACAGAGCAACAACAAACAGGACTACTACCCGAATATGCTTAACTTTTCCCATACCAATCTCCTTCGCATTTAGTATTGAATGCAATTCCTGTTACTATTCGATCCTTACCAGTTTTTTGATGATCGTGTACCATTCATCCAGGCTTATCCGCTGCGGACCTCCTGAGCTTTCAGACTTCCGGGGTTCTGTCCGCTCGACAGGCCCCCGCGCCCTTGAGAGCGCAATATTCTTTTTCGGCACCCTGGCAGTGATGCGGACCCCGCCGTCCACAAGATATTCCTCGTCGAGGACCGTGATGCCGCTCACAAAACCGGAGAGTTCCTCATAGGTGACATCCTCACTTTTTCCCGCTGATGCAGAGGCAGCCAGGGAATTTCTGTAGACATCCAGGACCGCTGCCCGCTTCGCCATCAGACGGGCCTGGGCCGCACTCTCCGCCCTGATAGGGGGGTACCCTATCCCCTGGATCGATATCATGTCGTCATCACCGGCGGCTGCAGCCGAGATACCGGTAATTCCAAACAGGAACAATAGGGATATCAGGGATAAGGAGACGACCAGGTTTCGGATAGTACGCATCGGGATCAATAACGCCTGCCGGCCGGGCCGACTGCCCCTTCGGGTGACGGAGGATTGTCCGGATAATCGCGATAGTCGTGCCGGGGGGCAGGACCGACCGCTCCCTCGGGTGACGAAGGGGCCTCATACCCGCGGTCGTGGCGATGATGACGGTCATCCGGCGCAGGGCCGACATAGCCCGAAGGCGGAGGCCCGTATTCGTAACACCCGATAAGGAACATTGATAAACAGAAGAGCAACAACAGACTAAAATACCTTTTTTTCATCTCCCCCTCCTGACGAATAAATTTAAATCAATGCTATCAAAGATGCCTGCGTAAGTCAATCGCGCAATGCCCTCCGGAAACCCTGCTATTTCCCTGCCTTGCCCTGGTTCGCCACCTTCTCGGCCGCCTTCCGGATCTCTTCCGGGTCGCCCAGGTAATAATGGCGTATCGGCTTAAGCTCGTCGTCAAGCTCATAGACAAGCGGGATGCCGGTAGGGATGTTCAGCTTCAGGATCTCCTCGTCGGAGATATTATCAAGGTGCCTCACCAGCGCCCTCAAGGAATTGCCGTGGGCGGTTATCAGCACCTTCTTCCCTGCCTTAAGCTGGGGCACGATATGTTCGTTCCAGTAGGGGATGCATCTGTCTATCGTGTCCTTCAGGCTCTCCTGCAGGGGGAGTTCCTTTTCGTTCAGGCCCTTATACCGGGGGTCCTTGCCGGGAAAGCGGTCATCGTCAGGGGTGAGCGGCGGCGGCGGGACATCGAAGCTCCTCCTCCATATGAGGACCTGGTCTTCACCATATTTTGCCGAGGTCTCTGCCTTGTTGAGCCCCTGGAGGGCTCCGTAATGCCGCTCGTTGAGCTGCCAGGCACGGGTGACCGGGATCCACATCAGGTCCATTTCGTCCAGCACCATCCAGAGCGTGCGTATGGCCCGCTTCAGCAGGGAGGTAAAGGCGGCATCAAAGACATACCCCTCCCGCTTCAGTAATTGTCCGCACTTTTTGGCCTCCTCAAGCCCCTTTTCAGAAAGATCGACATCTGTCCATCCGGTGAAGCGGTTCTCTCTGTTCCAGACGCTCTCGCCATGCCGCAGCAATACAAGTTTGATCATTATGGACTCCTGTTTATGTTTTTTTGAGCAGCGTGCTCCCTGCGTATTAATAATAATGCAAATGACCGGATATGTATAGTGCCTTTTACCCAAGTTCCCTCTGGCCTAAACAGCCGCCATTCCATTACAATGAAGCATGGAGCGTCACGTGTTTGAGATCACCCCGGAGAACTCCGGACAGAGGATAGACCAGATAGCTGCGGAACTCTCGGGACTCACGCGCTCCCGCATACAGAACCTTATCATTGAAGGCCTCCTGACGGTCAACGGAGCCCCGGTCAAGCCTAATTATACGTCGAGAAGCGGGGATACCCTCTCATTGTCGGTTGCCACAGGAGAGGATAATGAGGAACTGACTGCCGAAGACCTCCCCATAGAGGTCCTCTACCAGGACGATTCCCTGATCGTCGTCAACAAGCCCCCGGGTATGGTCGTCTATCCTTCGGCCGGACACGACCGCGGCACCCTGATGAATGCAGTGGCCTTTCATGCCCCGAAACTGGCGACGATCGGCGGACCGCTTCGGCCCGGGATCGTGCACCGGCTCGATAAGGACACCTCAGGGGTCATGATCATCGCCCTCGATGACGCGGCCTATTACGACCTGATCGCTCAGTTCAAGGAGCGGTCGATCTACCGGAAATATCTGGCCATCGTATACGGGGATATGAAGAACAGCAGCGGGGAGATCTCCCTGAAGATCGGGAGGTCGGAGTCCGACAGAAAGAAGATGTCCACCAGGTCGCGCCATGGCAAAGAGGCCCTGACCAGGTGGGTCGTGATCGAACGCTACCGGTTCGCCACGCTTATCGAGGCAAAGCTCGGCACCGGCAGGACGCACCAGATCCGGGTGCATCTCTCCTCGACCGGCCACCCGGTCATGGGGGACACGACCTACGGCAAAAAGACCGTCCTGAACCTCGGGACCAGAAAAGTGGTCTTTCCGCGCCAGATGCTCCATGCCGAGATACTGGGGTTCATCCATCCAGTAACAAAACAGTATATGGAGTTCAGGCGTGAACTCCCGGCCGATATGAGAGAGAAGATCAAAGAATTAAGACCAAAGGAGGACTGAACCATGGAACTTATCAAGGCGGTGGTAACGAGGCGAAGCGTCAGGAGATTCAGCGACAGGCCGGTTGAAGAGGATAAGATCAGTTCCCTGCTTGAGGCAGTAAGGATGTCGCCGTCCTGGGCGAATATGCAGTGCTGGAAGTTCGTAGTGGTCAGGGAGCAGGCAACGCGGGAGAGGATCAGCGAACTAACCTATGTCGAGTCGTTCTTTGCACCAAAGGGCTATAAGGCCAACCCGGCAAAGAAAGGGATCGCCGAGGCCCCGGTCGTCATCCTGGCCTGTGCTGACCCGTCGCGGTCAGGGGTCCTCTGGGACCAGCCATATTATATGACCGACATCGGCATAGCCGCCCAGACGCTGATGCTGACGACCCATGCTCTGGGACTCGGGACGGTCTTTGTCGGGGTCTTTGACGATCAGAAACTGCATGAGCTTCTGGCCATTCCTCAGGAGATACGGATCGTAGGCATCTTTCCGATCGGGTATCCCCTGGATGAAACAACAAAAGAAGGCCCCCCGCGCAAGTCCCTCGGGGAGATCGTCCATTATGAGAAATGGTAAGCTAGCCGGCCTTCGGGACAATGAACCTCATCCTGCTTCATAAGGACGATTTCATCGGCGGCACGAAAAGGGTCACACTGCATGGCCGGCGCTTACAGCATGTCCTGACCGTCCTTAGGGCAAAACCGGGCGATGAACTGGCGGTCGGCCTGAGCGACGGCCTGCTCGGCAGAGGAAGGGTAACCATGATAAGCGAAGATGAGCTTGAGATGGAGACGACCCTCGATAAAGAACCGCCTGCCCCGCTTCCTGTCACCCTGCTGCTTGCTCTGCCGAGACCAAAGGTGCTCCGGAGGGTCCTGCTCACCGCGAGTTCCATGGGGGTCAAGAAGATCTTTCTTATGAATGCCTTTCGGGTCGAAAAGAGCTTCTGGAAAAGCCCGTTCCTCGGTGAAGCATCTCTCAGGCAGCAGCTCGTCCTCGGGCTGGAGCAGGCGGGCGATACGGTCATGCCTGATGTACATCTGAGACCGCTTTTCAAACCCTTTGTGGAAGATGAACTGCCGGGGCTGATCAGAGGGACAACGCCGCTGGCAGCGCATCCGGATGCCGAAAACGGCTGGCCGGAAAAGACCGCAGGACCGGTGACCCTTGCGATCGGGCCTGAAGGAGGGTTCATCCCGTATGAAACGGATAAGCTCAGAGACTGCGGCTTTCGTACTGTCAGTCTGGGGAAACGGATACTGAGAGTCGAGGCGGCGTTACCCGCCCTCCTCTCAAAGTTCTTCTGAATTATTACTGAACTTCCACTCCCCCTCGTGACCTGCCTTTAAAGAGTAGTCCCCCCTCTTGGGTTAAGAGGGGGATAGGGGGTGTTACTCTGAGGATATTATTCCTTATGCCGTGACCGGTAGTCCTCGATCGCTTTTTTCAGCGCATCGGAACCGAGCATGGAACAGTGCATCTTCTGAGGAGGCAGTCCGCCAAGCTCATTGGCAACCGCTTCCTTTGAAATGGCCAGGGCCTCGTCCAGGGTCTTGCCCTTCACCATCTCGGTCACCATGCTGCTGACCGCGATCGCGGCACCGCAGCCGAAGGTCTTGAACTTGGCGTCCGTTATGACGCCGTCCTTGACCCTGATGAAGATCTTCATCGCGTCACCGCAGGTGGGATTGCCTTCCTCGCCGACGCCGTCCGCGTCTGTCATGTCTCCGACGTTCCTCGGGTTCGTAAAATGGTCCATCACTTTTTCGCTGTACATGAGTCACCTCCCTCTCTGTCCCCCCAGCCCTGTGCATACGGGGAGATATCTCTGAGTCTTTTTATAACCGCAGGGAACTCATTCAGAAGATTGTCGACATCTTCAGGTGCGTTCCCCATCCCAAAGCTGAATACGATCGAGCCCTGCGCCAGCCCCGAAGGGATGCCCATGGCAAGCAGGACCGGTGAGGCTTTCAGTGCCTTCGAAGAGCAGGCCGAGCCGCTGGCCGAAAAGATGCCCTTGGCCGCAAGGAGCAGCAGCATCGCCTCACCCTCGATGAACTCGACACAAAAGCTCGCATGGCCCGGGAGCCTGTTCTGCCGGTCACCCGTAAGCACGACATTCGGCACACCGGTCATGGCCTCGATCAGCCTGTCTCTCAGGGGTCTCAGGTATTCCATCCTCTGTCCGAGCTCTGCCGTGGCCATCTCTGCCGCCTTTCCCATGCCAACGATCGCAGGGACATTCTCGGTGCCTGCCCGCCTGCCGGATTCCTGGATACCTCCGTAGATAAGCGGCACAATGCGCAGGCCCTGTTTGACATAGAGGGCCCCGGCGCCCTTCGGCCCGTAGAACTGGTGCGCTGCCATGGTCAGCAGGTCTACCCCGAGCTCCTGGACATCCACCGGGATGTTGCCGGTCGTTGCCACGGCATCGGTATGGACGATGATATTATGCTCCTTTGCGACCTTCACGATCTCCCTGATCGGTTCGATCGTCCCGACCTCGCTGCTGGCATGGGTCACGGAGATGAGGACCGTCTCTTTGGTGATCGACTTGCGCACCGTCTCAGGATCGACCACACCCTGTTTATTCACCGGGAGATAGGTGACTGCAAAACCGCTCTTTTCGAGAAAGCGCGCAGAGTTCAGGATCGAGTGATGCTCCATCCGTGAGACCAGGACATGCTTGCCCTCGTTCTGTTTGGCGAGGGCGATCCCCCTGAGGGCAAAATTATTCGCCTCTGCTCCGCTGGCCGTAAAGATGATCTCCGCAGGCTTTGCGTTGACAAGCCCGGCGACCTTCTCCCGTGCGTCCTCGATCGCATCCTTGGCCTGCGAGCCATATTCATAGACGCTCAGCGGATTGCCGAACTTCTCCCCGAAATAGGGCATCATCGCCTCAAGCACCGCGGGATGGAGAGGATTTGTTGCAACATGGTCAAAGTAGTACTTTTTCATAATCACCTCGCAAGTTTCCTGATATAGAATTTAAAGAAGTCCGGGGTCTCGTCCATGCCCAGGAATTCGTTGCCGGTCTTTTCGCACCAGGCGGGGATGTCTTCGAGCGCACCGTCATAGTCGGTCATGATCTCGAGTATCTGGCCCTGGTCAAGCTCCTTGATCATCTCTTCAAGCTTCAGCAGGTGCATGGGGCACATCATATAGACGATGTCCGTCGTGACATCCGGCTTTACATCCTGGACGAATTTCATCATAGGTTCAGACCGCTGGGCTGTCCTTTCCTGCATTCTGCTTTCAGCTTCTTCCTGCCGCCGGCGGCCGGTATCAGCTGATGCCCCTTCAGAAGGTCATCCAGGGTCATCTTGTTCAGAAAGGCCTCGATATTCTCACCCAGGGCCTTCCATAAGAGGTGGGTCACACAGCCGTCAACCCGCATGCAGCCCTCTTTCGGATCGAGGCAGGAGGTTATGGCGACCGGACCCTCCAGTTCGCTGAGGATCTCGCCGATGCTGATCTGCTCAGGCGATTTGCTCAGGACATAGCCGCCGCCGGGCCCTTTGACGCTCCTGATGATGCCGGACTTGCGCAGCTGGTTCAGTATCTGCTCAAGATAGGCGACCGAGACATCCTGCTTCTCAAAGATCTCCTTGATCGTTACCGGGCCCGTTGCAGAGCCGCGCGCAATCTCGAACATCGCCCTGACCCCATATTGCCCTTTTGTCGATAACCTCAGCATATATAAATGTATAATACTTTAGTAATTCTGTCAAGTATTGACCGAAATAAAAAGGAACCCTCCGCAAAGCAATGAAACAAGTGTTGGCAGTAATGGTGGGCGCAATTGCCGCATTATGCTCAGAGCTTTGATACGGTCACGGAATCGCCGGTGGCAATGGCGTGGGTCAGGGCTGCGTTCCCCTCATACATGAAAAACTCAAGAAAGCCGGAACTGTTCATCAGGGCGGCCAGGCTCCCCTTGTCCGCCTGCTCATAATATTTCCTGAGCGGGACAGACAGGTCCCTGAGCATGATCCTCAGACTGCTGTCGGCAGAACTGCTGCTGAGCTGGCCCAGTTCACTGGCGGTTATATTGGTTATGGCATTCCCGAACCGGTCAATATGAATGACCTCGCCCCGGATCATACCGGCATCAGAAAGGTCAGGGATGGCAAGGGCTATAGAAATGTAATCGTTCACCGGGTCCCCGAACTTTGAAAGACTGATCCCCCTCGAAAACCAGGCAGCGATCGGGGCAAAGACATCCCGGGCCTGGAACGTCGGGCTGTCGGCAGAGAGAAAATAATGCTCGGCCGTGATATGGCAGACCGACAGCGACTCGGGCTGCATACCATAGATATACGAAAAAACACCGTTATCAGGTCCGATGAAATAATGGCGCTCTGCAGAGACAATGACAGGTCGTCTGCCTGAGCCGACCCCGGGGTCCACGACAACGATATGGATCGTGTTGGGGGGGAAAAAGCGGTAGTTCATGCCGATGGTATAGGCTGCCTCCCGGATGTCGTGGGGTTTGATGCCGTGAGTAATGTCCACGATCTCAACGTCGGGATTGATCCCGAGCATGACCCCTTTCATGACACCGGCAAACGGGTCGTCGTATCCGAAATCGGTCGTAAGGGTGATGACCGCTCTAGACGGCATGAGCCGCTCCTTTTAACAAGCGGATGTCCCCAATGCCCTCTCTTTCCATGAAGGCAGCGATGCCCAGAGCGATCTCCCCGGCAACAGAGGGGTTGATGAAATTCGCGGTGCCGACGGCAACAGCAGAGGCCCCGGCCATGATGAACTCGACGGCGTCATCAGCATTCATGATCCCGCCCATGCCGACAAGGGGGACCTTGACGGCCTTGAAGACATCATAGACCATGCGCACGGCAACAGGCTTTATGGCAGGGCCCGAGAGGCCCCCCCGGATATTGGCAAGCTTCGGGCTGCGGGTCCTGATATCGATCGCCATGCCGGTCAGGGTGTTGATCAGGGAAAGGGCATCAGCTCCGGAATCCTCGGCAACGCGTGCCATGAGCGCAATGTCCGTCACATTCGGGGAGAGCTTGACAATGAGCGGGAGGGTCGTCCTTTTTCTTACCGCGGAGACCACCTCGCAGGTGACCTTCGGGTCGGTCCCGAAGGCTGCCCAGCCGGCCTGCTTGTTCGGACAGGAAATGTTCATCTCCAGGGCATGTATGCCCTCGACGCCGTCCAGCCGTGAGGCTGCCTCGCTGTATTCGTCGACCGAATCGCCGAAGAAATTCACGATGACCGGGGTGTTGAGCGTCCGGAGGAACGGGATCTTCTCGCTGACAAACCTCTCTATGCCGATATTCTGCAGGCCTATGGCGTTGAGCATCCCGGCAGCGGTCTCGACCACACGGGGCGGCGGGTTGCCTTCCTTCGGCTGAAGCGACAGGCCCTTGACGACAATGGCGCCGAGCAGGTTCAGGTCCAGGAACTCCTCATACTCCTCCCCATAGCCGAAGGTCCCGGACGCGGTCATTACCGGGTTTTTCATCTTCAGGCCGCCTATACTGACCTCAAGGTTCATGCGGTCCTCGTTCCCCGTCTCATTCCCAGACGATCCCGTCTGCATCAAAGACCGGCCCTTCCTTACAGACCCGCTGATACGTCCCCTGCCGGTCTTTATCCTCCGCCGCCGTGCCGGTGTCCTTTGCCCTCACCACACACCCCAGGCATGCGCCGATGCCGCAGGCCATATGCTCTTCCAGGGAAAGATATGCCTTTATATCCTTTGCCTTCGTCATGACCGACAGCGCCCTCAGCATAGGCCGCGGACCGCAGGCATAGACAACCGCATCTGCAAGCTCCTGCGGATGCGCTCCAAGGACCTGGTCGAGCATCTGCAGGACATTTGCCTGTTGTCCGTCCGTGCCGTCGTCCGTACAGACAGACAGCCCCTTTGAGATCTCCTTCAACTCATTCAGCATGAAGAGATCATCCCTGGTCCTTGCCCCGTAAATGACATGAGCCCTGGCGGGGACTGTTTCTATAAGGGAAAATACAGAAGCGATGCCGATTCCCCCGGCAATGATAATGGGGGTCTCTCCTGCCGCCGGGAGCGGGTAGCCCCTGCCGAGCGGACCGAGCATGTTGATGACAGAACCCGGCCGCATATTCCCGAGGATGGCGGTCCCCCTGCCCTGCAGCCGGTACATCAGCTGCATGCCCTGCGGCGTCCTCCTGAAGAGGCTGAAGGCCCTTTTCAGGAGCGGGTCAAACCCCTCATGCACCTCCACCATATAGAACTGCCCAGGCTGGGGCTCGGACATCGGATCGAGGGGTGCAAGCGTAAGAAGTTTATGGTTCCTGTTTAACGGGAGGTTCTCTCTGATCTCTGCCCTGAATGCTCTACTCAAAACTGATCTCAAGGACCTCGTATTCGATCGTCCGGGCAGGCACCTTGATCACCACCGTATCGCCCACTTCCTTGCCTATAAGCGCCCTGCCGACCGGGGAGGTTATAGATATCTTGCCCTGCTTCACATCCGCCTCTTCCTGCCCGACGAGGATGAAGACATACTCCAGGTCTGCCTCGGTATCGAGCACCTTGACCGTTGCCCCGAAGGCGCTCTTTGACTGCCTGATCTTTGAAGGATCGATGACCTCGGCCATCGCGATCTTTGCCTTTAATTCCTTGATCCTGCCTTCCATAAAGGACTGCTGCTCTTTTGCCGCATGATATTCTGCATTCTCCGAGAGGTCGCCATGTGCCCGCGCCTCGGCGATGGCCTGAATGTTCTTCGGCCTGTCCACTTTCAGGAGCCTTTCAAGCTCTTCCTGTAACTTCTGAAACCCTGCCGGTGTTAATGGTACCCTTTGCACTGTTGCTCCTCGCGTTATCCTATTATGAAATGCGGCATACTGATATTACGTTAATGTATACGATATGAGGCAAAATATCAATATCCGGATGGAATTGCATAGAAAGAACTTATGGGATTTCATTATAATTATAAACAGTCTCAAAATAGTGCAGACATTAATCTATAAAATCCCTCCTATCCTCCCTTTTCCAAAGGGAGGAATGATCCCCTCTTAGGCAAAGAGGGCAAGGGGAGATTTTCTGAATAAGGCCTGTTCAGTTAGGAGACCACTAATAACCATGAAGGGGCTATAACCATGAGATTTTCGAAGATGTTCATCCCGACACTGAGAGAGGCGCCTGCCGACGCCGAGGCAATCAGCCATATCCTTATGCTGAGGGCCGGCTATGTCAGACAGCTCGCAGCAGGCCTGTATATATTCCTTCCGCTGGGCCTGAGGGTCCTCGGCAAGATCAACGCGGTCCTGAAAGAGGAGATGGAAGCGATCGGGGCGCAGGAGATCTCGATGCCGATCCTGCACCCTGCCGAGATCTGGCAGCAGACCGGCAGATGGGACATCATAGGCGGGGAGATGTTCAGGCTGAAGGACCGCACCGAGCGGGACTTCTGTCTCGGCATGACGCATGAGGAGATCATGACCTGGCTTGCCTCGCGCGAGATCCGCTCCTACCGGGACCTGCCGCAGGTCTGGTACCAGATCCAGACAAAGCTGCGGGACGAGGCGCGCCCCAAGAGCGGCGTGCTCCGCACCCGCGAGTTCACGATGAAGGACAGCTACAGTTTTGACGCAACCGACGAGGGGCTCGAAAAGAACTATCAGCTGCATGCCGAAGCCTACCACCGCATCTTCAACCGCTGCGGCCTGAAGTTCCTCCAGGTCGAGTCAGACCCCGGCATGATGGGCGGCGGCTATTCCCATGAATTCATGGCCCCGAGCCCTGCCGGCGAGGATGTGGTGGCCCTCTGTGAAGGCTGCGGATATTCCGCAAACGTCGAACTGGCCCTTTCAACACCTGTCCCGAATGCAGCGGTCGACTGGTCCTATGAAGAGGTCCATACACCGGACAAGCGGACGGTCAAAGAGGTCTCTCATTTCCTGAAGATAGATCCGTCCTACTTTATCAAAAGCATCCTGGTGATGAGCGAAACAGGACCGGTGCTTGCCCTGGTCAGAGGCGACCAGGAACTCCACGAAAAGAAGCTCTCGAAGGTGATCGGCGCGCACCGGCCTGCCCAAAAGACCGAAGTGAAGGAGATCCTCGGCGTCGAGGCAGGCTTTATCGGACCTATGGGCCATACCCTGCGCATCATTGCCGACCCCTGTCTGAAAGAGGGGCTCTTCCTGACCGGTGCGAACAAGCAGCATTATCATATAAAAGGCGTCAAGGCCGACAGGGATTTCACTGCGGCCTGGCACGACATCCATAATGCAAAGGCAGGCGACCTCTGCGAAAAATGCAGGAAACCGCTCAGGGCAGAAAAGGTGATCGAGATCGGCAACATCTTCAAGCTCGGCACGAAATATTCCTCTGCCCTCAAGGCAGTCTTTCTCGATGAGAACGGACAGGAAAAGCCTATCATCATGGGAAGCTACGGCATCGGGCCTGCGCGCATCGCAGCATCGGCCATCGAACAGAACAACGATAAGGACGGCATCATCTGGCCCAGGAGCATAGCGCCGTTCGACCTTGAGCTGATACCGCTGAACATGAACGACCCCAAAACGGTTGAGACAGCGGAGCAGCTCTACAAAGACCTGAAGGCCGCCGGATATGACGTGCTGATGGACGACCGCGAGGAACGGGCCGGCGTAAAGTTCAAGGACGCCGACCTGATCGGGATCCCGACGCAGATCATCGTCGGCGAAAAGACCCTCAAAGAAGGCCTTGTCGAGATCAAGGACAGAAAAACCAAGGAAACAGCCAGGGTAAAGGTCGAAGAGGTTTTGGAAAAGATAAATGGCTGACCGGAATCAGCCGGGAATTAAAAGACGGATCCTCAGTTAAAAAAAGAAAGAGTGGCAATGTTCTGCCACTCTTTCTTTTTTTGTTCCCGTCTGTATCTATTCGGCCGGGGTTTCGCTGTCGCCGGCTGAGCTGGA
>SCQH01000031.1 GCA_004321925.1 Nitrospirota bacterium
TGCCGTACGCCCTCTCTTTGATGACGTTGCAAGAGGTCCGTGACAACCAGAGCAGTTACTGGTGTATAACGTTGCACCATCGGTTACTACCGGCGGCGGTGGCGGCGGTGTTGTTGTTGCCAGCACCCCCGCTATTGCGCTGACCTGTGCTGCCGTCAGGTTCATCAGACTGTTCATTGCTCCTACGCTGTTGATCGATGCCTGGATCTGTGCAGCGGTACGTCCCTTTTTTGTGGATGTAGCAAGCGGTCCGTGACAACTCTGGCAACTATTCGCATATAACGTTGCTCCATCATTCGTTGCCGGAGGCGGCGGAGGGGTCACTGCTGCAAGGGCATTCGCAATCGCATTGACCTGTACTGCGGTCAACCCGCTTATTGACGCCATGCCCATTCCGCCTGCATTGCTGTTGATCGCGTTCTGGATACGTGCCGCAGTCGCGCCTGCCTTTGCTGATTTTGCAAGCGGCCCATGACAGCCGACGCATAACGTTTCATATAATATGCGTCCGTTTGTCGTTGTAATTGTTGTTGGAGGCGGTGTCGGCACGGGCGGTGTCGGCACCGGTGGCGTTGGTGACGGCGGGGGAACGATCGTCGCAAGGGAACCTGCTATTGCTGCTATCTGCTGTCCCCTGAGGTTGCCGAGACCTTTCATCATACCGACATTTGCGATTGCTGATTGGATCTGCTCCACATTCCTTTGAGCCTTCGAAGACGAGTTAAACCCTCCGTGGCAGATCGAACAGTTTGCATTGTATAAGGCTATGCCATCCATCACCTCTGCAGCAGGCGTCAGCTGCATCGCGGAATTTCCCGATCCGCCTTCAGCATCAAACTCGGTACCCCAGAGATAGTACCTGTCAAGGGCGCCGGCAGGTGATGCCAGCAGATAGTAGGCATAGGTCCCCTGATTGATCTCAGAGACAGGGATGTTCTTCAGTATGATCTCGTTGATCATTCCGGTGCTGCCCTGTTTCCAGGCCTCAACACCCGCAGGGAAATGGTTCTCAGACATTGCCTGGAGCACATCGCTCAGCGCATACGGCGTTACCGAATGATCCGCATTCATGATGTACACTCTGTCAGGATCATCCGGGATGCTGTAGGCCACGTAGATGTCCATCGGGTTCACGAACTTGCCGAGCCCGATCTGGATACTTACCCGCGAGCCGCCGTCTGCGACAGTGCCAACTCCGATCGGCTTTGCCTTTGACGCCTCTGAGCTTACCGCAGGATACGCACCGGCCTCATTAAAGTATTCCAGCCTGCCGAAAGGTTCCGGCATCTGTTGCTGCTCTTTATCGAGCGTGTCTCCTTCAACCTCTGTCGCTGTACCCCAGAGATAGTATCTGTCAAGGGCGCCGGCAGGTGATGCCAGCAGGTAATAGGCATAGGTCCCCTGGGTTATCTCAGAGACAGGGATGTTCTTCATAATGATCTCGTCAATAAGCCCGGTGGTGCCCTGTTTCCAGGCCTCAACACCCGCAGGCAAGTGGTTCTCCGACATCGCCTGGAGCACATCACTCAGCGCATAGGGCGTTACCGAATAATCCGGATTCAGGATATATATCTTGTCAGGATCATCCGGAATGCTGTAGGCCACATAGATGTCCATCGGGCTCACAAACTTGCCAAGTCCGATCTGAACGCTCAAGGTTGAGCCTTCGTTTGCGACAAGACCAACTCCGATCGGCTTTGCCTGTGACGCCTCTGAACTCATCGCAGGATATATTGCTGCTTCATAATTAAATGACAACCTGTCTGCCGGAGCAGGGATATCCGAATCAGTGACCGGTGTCGGCACTGGTGGTGTCGGCACTGGTGGTGTCGGCACTGGTGGTGTCGGCACTGGTGGTGTCGGCACTGGTGGTGTCGGCACTGGTGGTGTCGGCACTGGATCCGCAGGCGGCGGTGGTGGCGGTGGCGGCGGCGGTGGCGGCGGTGGCGGTGGTGGTGAAGCAGGTTTGTCTGCTGCATTACCAGGGAATGTCTTTGCATTTATTTCGGTAATGTTCGATGCACCGTCATTATCTGAATCCTTCCCCTCTATGGGCTGAAAACTATGTCCGTTGGCCGCAAAATCAAGACCAAAGCCGTTCCTCGTCATGTCCGCATTATGACAGGTAGTACAACTGTCCAGTTTTGAACCCTTAATGCCGGGATATGCGGTCCCAAAACTGCTCAAATAACTCGAAAATGCATATACGGAGCTTACTCCCCCGAAGATCATGACCACTACTGCCAGAAATCTGCCAAGTTTTTTCATCCTCTCCTCCTCTTTCTTGATTCACCTTTGGTGCACTGTATTATTAAAATTACTTAATATAGTATTTTCTTTATTTATTCTAGCCAGACCCTCCTTGGCTTGTCCAGTTAAGTTTTTTTCATTTTTTTGTGAATTCAATAAAGACGGTGAATTATAATAATCAGGCTTTATATCTGACTTGAGGGGGCATCCATGAAAGATCGACTTACTGCGCTGGTGCTGGAGAAGGCATTTAAATATAGTGAAGAACCGGTATTCAAGCTTGTTTCAGGCAGAACGAGCAATTACTACTTTAACTGCAAGGCAGTGACGCTTCACCCTGAGGGAATGTACTGTATCGGGAATATTATTTTTAATATGATCACAGGCTACGGGATTCAGGGCATCGGAGGCCTCACCCTTGGAGCCGACCCGATCGCAAATGCGGTGGCGTATACGTCCTATCTGAAGGCCGCCCCTATCGAGGCCTTTGTCATACGGAAGACCGCAAAGGTCCATGGCACCATGCAGTGGATCGAAGGCAATATCAAGGCAGGCGACAAGGTGGCGATCATCGATGATGTCATCACAACCGGCAAATCGACCATTGAGGCGATCAACAAGGCCCGTGAAGCCGGGCTTGAAATAGTACGGGTCATTGCCCTCGTGGACAGGCAGGAAGGCGGGAAGGAAAATATCGAATCACTCGGATATACCGTTGAATCGGTCATCACCAGGGAAGAGGTGATGACCCTTTACCGGGCTAGGGGTCTTTAAGGTATTTCTCCCCTGCTTCCATAACAGACTGTCTCGCCCTGTTTATTTGTGATTCAAGTTCATCCGGTCCGCTCGAGCCGAAAAAGGCCGCCATTCCCTGAAGCCCCGAAGCATCACGCTTAAGCACCGTGTCTCCCTTGAGCCTCATGAAGCTCTCCAGTGTCCGATAGAACAGATAGGCCTGCCCCAGGGATCCGGCATCATTCCCGTCAATGACCCCTGCGGCCTCAAGCCTGCTGATCGCTTCCAGGGTATTCTGGACCAATATCTTACTATGTCTTCTACAGTTCGTCAGCTGCAGGAACTGCACGGTGAACTCAAGCTCTTCGAGGCCTCCTGCCCCGAGCTTGATGTCATACCCCTCAGTCTCCCGTGACAGATCACGGAGTATCCGTTCCCTCATCTGGCGAATATCTGCCGCACGCACCTCACCGCCTCTTTTGATCAGGGCCGCCCGGGCCATGGACATAAAAGCCAGTCCGGAAGCCTTGCAGCCGGATATTGGCCGTGCCCTGAGAAGGGCCTGCAACTCCCAAAAAAGGGCTGATTGGGCATAATAGTTCCTGAAACTCTCCACCGAAGAGACAAGAGGCCCCTTGGAGCCTTCAGGCCGGAGCCTTGTATCGATCCTGTATGCCACGCCGTCCTTTGTATAGGCGGTCAGCATCCGCAGGAGCCTTTCAGCGACCCTCGTATCAGAGACCTTTACCTCTGCCCCGGTTATGAAAATAAGGTCAAGGTCGGATCCGAAGCTTATCTCGCGCCCCCCCAGCTTACCCAATCCAATGATACCGACGGCAGCAGCTTCACTGCCTATGCTCTCGAGGCAGAGGGACACAACAGCCTCGGCAATCCTGCTTAAGCCCCGTGTCACATCCCTGATGCCGAGCTCCTGCTGCAGAAAGAGCAGCCCCAGCCTGATCTCTTCAGCCTGCTTTATCCGGCGTATCGCATCATTGATGGAATGGCCTTCAGAGAGGCTCGCTCGAATCTCGTGTTTGAGCGTCAGAAGGCTCTTTTTCGGTCTTTCCTGCCAACCGATCATCTCGAGATACTGAGGCCGCGATATGAGCATCTTTGACAGATACGGTGTCTGGGCAAACACATAGGTGAGCATGTCAATGAGCTGACGGTCGCGGCTGAATATCTCGAGATACGACTCATTCATGCTCAAGAGCTCGGCAAAGGACTGAAGGTGGTGCAACGCTGCATCGGGAGCATCGCTTTTCAGCGCCGTATCCACAAATACCGGCAGGATCTCTCCAAGGAGCTTCCTGCCCTTCAACGTCTGAAAGGTCAGCACGCTGTCCCTTATGGACCTCAGGCTCCGCACTGCCTTGCCGATGTCCCTGAGCCCTGTTGCTGACAGATGTTCCTTCAGTTCGGCGTCGGAGAGCTCTTCATCGAAGAACCTGTTCTCAACCCCCGGCTCTTCCCTCTTCCCGCTGAAGAGGGAATCATAGATGCCCCTGACCAAAGACCTTCTCTGTTCAAGTTCTGAAGTAAAGGTCTTTCCGTTGTCAAAGCCGAGTTTTCTGCCAAGGATGTCCAGGTCCTTTTCGGCTGAAGGCAACGTATGGGTCTGTATGTCATTAAGCTGCTGCAGCCGGTGTTCCAGGGTCCTTAAGAAGCCGTAATTATCAGACAAGGCATGGCAATCCTCCTGCCCGACAAGGGCCTTCTGCATGAGCCGGTGCAAGGCCTTCAAGGTACTCCTTTCCCTGAGGAGCGGCTCTCTGCCGCCATAGATCAGCTGAAGCGCCTGGGTGAAAAATTCGATCTCCCGTATACCGCCATACCCCCTCTTGATGTCCCCTTTCTTAAAGGTCGCGTCGATCCGGCCCTTGAGGCCCCTGATCTCATCGATGGCAGTGAAATCAAGATATTTCCGATAGACGAACGGCTGTATCATCTTCATAAAGGCTGCAAAGAGGTCCGGATCGCCTGCAACCGGCCTCGCCCTTATGAGCATCGCCCTCTCCCATGCCCTGCCCCATGACTCATAATACATTTCATACCCTCTTTGGGAGAGGGCGATCGCCCCGCGTTGGCCCTCAGGCCTCAGCCTCAGATCAACACGGTAAACAAAGCCGTCCTCTGTATTCAGAGACAAAAAACGGCTGAGTGTCTCGCCAACCTTGCAGTAATACTCGTGGTTGGTCGTCCTGTTCATGACGGTGCCCTGGGCCGTCTGTATTCCCGCAGTCTCACCATCTTCTGTGCCGTAAACATACATCAGGTCGATATCTGAACTGTAGTTGAGCTCCCCGGCCCCGAGCTTGCCCAGGGCGATGACCGCAAAGGCATCATCCTGGGGGGCACCATAGGTCCCGCTCATCTGCTGCCTCACCATGTCCAAAGAGCCCTGGATTATCACGTCTGCAAGCATACTGAGCTCACTCAGGATCTCGACGAGGTCGGCCTTGTTCAGGAGGTCCCTCAGTGTTATCGTCAGTATCTCCTCCAGCCTGAACCTCCTGACAGGTCCCCTGCAGGCATCAAGGGCCGGAAAAGAAGCCCTGTCGGATGAAGATGTCAGTCCGTCGATCTTCGCCTTCAGGGATGCAGAAAGCTCTTCTTTATTGAGCGGCAGGTCCATTTTACTGAGGCTGCTAAAGAGACTCTCGGGATGAGCTATGCAGTAATTCGCCAGGAACTGGCTATGGCTGAAAAGTACCGAGACCGGCCTGATCTCCGCCAGGAGCTCATCGACCCGGGAAGGGTTTTCCTCGACAAAAGAGAGGAGGTTCTTCAGGCACCGTTCAGGGTCAGGCGTCGCTGCTGCAGCGTCTATCAGAAGTTGTTCTGTCATCGGATGTATCGGCCGGTCCTGACTATTTCCTTTCCGATTCCCAGAGCCTCGGGTCTATCGCATCCCGTATGCCCTCACCCAGAAGGTTGTAGCCCAGGACCGTGATCAGTATTGCAAGCCCGGGGAAGACCGAGAGCCACCAGGCGATCTCTATATTGTCCTTGCCCAGCGTCAGGATATTCCCCCAGCTCGGGGTCGGCGGCTGCACCCCAATGCCGAGGAAACTAAGGGCAGATTCGACCAGGACAGCGCCTGCGATCCCCAGCACAGCCGAGACCAGCACCGGTGCCATGCTGTTGATCATGATATGCCTGAATATGATCTGCATATCGCTTGCGCCGAGCGCCCGTGCCGCGAGCACATAATCCCGCTCCTTGAGCGTGAGAAATTCCGCCCTGACAAGACGGGCCACTCCCATCCAGGACGTAAACCCGATCACCGCCATGATGTTGAATATGCCGGACCCGATAAAGGCGATGACCGCCAGGATCAGGAAGAATGTCGGGATCGAGAGCATGATGTCGATGAACCGGGTGATGATCATGTCCGGCCATCCGCCGTAGTATCCTGCAATAGCCCCGAAGAGAATGCCGATCAGCGTGGCAATGCCGACGGCGACAAAACCGACCGACAGGGAGATGCGCGCGCCCCAGATCATCCTGCTTAATATGTCCCTGCCGAGGTCATCTGTCCCCAGAGGATGATGTATGCCTGGCTTCTCCAGGATATGGAACCGGTCGATATCATTGGGATTGTAAGGAGAGATGACCGGCGCCAGGACAGCGACAAGGAACAGGGCTGCCACGATAATCCCCCCTGCTACGGAGAGTTTGTTCTTCATCAACCGCCGGAACATCAATTTTCTCAACGGGTTCCTTGGTATGCCCATTACTGGTTCCTTATTCTCGGGTCTGCAAGCATATACCCCAGATCGGCCAGGAGATTGCCGACAAGTGTCAGCACTGCACCGATGGTCAGGACGCACATGATCATGGGGTAGTCCCTCGTCATAACGCTCATAAAAAGGAGCTGGCCCATCCCGGGGATGCCAAAGACGCTCTCCATGATGACGCTCCCGCCTATCAGGCCCGGGATTGAAAGGCCTACCAGGGTGATCAGCGGCAGGAGTGCATTGCGCAGGGCATGCCGGTAGATCACGACCTTTTCCGTAAGGCCCTTTGCGCGCGCAACGGTTATATAATCCTGCCGTATCACTTCAAGCATACTGCTCCTCATATACCGCGAATCGCCTGCAAGGCCGCCGAAGGAGGCAATGAAAACCGGCAGGATGAGATGGCTGACCCTGTCCCACACCTGTCCGGCAGGGGAGAGCACAGCATAGTTCATGGACTTCAGTCCTGATATCGGCAGCCACCCCAAATGGATGCCGAAGAGCATCATCAGAAGAAGGGCAAACCAGAAGGACGGCATTGCAAACCCGATGAAGACGGTGGTCGTCGTTATCCTGTCATAAAGGGAGTTCCTGTGTGTCGCCGAGGTAATGCCTATCGGTATCGAGATCAGAAGGATGATGACCATCGACAGCACATTGAGCATGAACGTTATGAAAAGCCTCCGGTCTATCAGGGGCTGTTTCCTGTCCCAGAGCTTCTGCATGACCGGCCGCCGGTCCGATGAAAAGGACTCGCCGAAATCGAGCTTCACGATCCTCCTGAGCCACATGCCATACTGCACGATGACCGGCTTGTCGAGGCCGTAATATTTCTCGAGCCTCTCGCGCGCCTCCGGGGTGATCTTCGGATTAAAATCGGCCAGCACATCCGTCGGTTTCCCGGGCGCAAGATGAATGATAAAGAAGGATATCAGTGTAATGCCTATCAGGGTCGGGACCATCTGAAAGAGCCGTTTCAGGAGATATTTCAGCATCTTATTGCTCCATCCCGTGCCGCTGGAGCCTCTTGGGGACATACCACTTCGGCTGATTGTAGCTTATCCCGATGGGCGCCGGCTTTATGCCCCTGAACCGCGCATGGACTATCGGCGTGGCATCAGGCACATATAAAAAGATATACGGCAGCTCGTCGGCCAGGATCTCCTGTATCCTGAAATAGGCCTTCTTTCTTTTTTCAAGGTCAAAGGTCCGACGGCCCTGCTCCAGGAGCGCATCCACCTCGGGGTTGTTATACCCGATAAAATTAAACTCCTTCTCCTTGGTCTTGCTCGAATGCCATATATCATACTGATCAGGGTCGAGCCCGATGCTCCAGCCGATGATCACGGCCTCGAACCGCCTTTTGTCAATGAATTCATTCACGAAGGTCGACCATTCCAGCGCCTTGATCTCAACCCTGATGCCGATCTTTGCAAGCCGCCACTGGATGATCGTTGCCGTGTTCTTGCGGAGATTGTTGCCCATGTTCGTCAGGATCGTGAATGTAAACGGCAGCCCGTCCTTATCCAGAATACCGTCGCCGTCAGAGTCCGACCACCCGGCCTCTTTGAGGAGCTGTTTCGCCTTCTCCAGGTCATATCCATACTTCTTCACATCAGGGTTATACGGCCAGGTATTGGGCACGTACGGACCGGTTGCGGGGCTGCCCAGCCCGTAAAGCACCACATCGACAAGTTCGCTCTTGTCGATAGCATAGGCTATGGCCTGGCGTATGCGCTTATCCCTGAAGAGCGGGTGCTTGAGGTTGAAGGCCATATGCGTATAGGAAAAGACCGGGTACCTGAACTTCCGGAAGTTGGTCCGGTAAAATTCGTTTTCGGTCTGTTTGGTGTACTGAACAGGGGTAAGGCCCATCATGTCAATGCCGCCTGCCTGGAGTTCGAGGAACATCGTCGCTGAATCGGGTATCACGCGGTAGACATATTTATCGATATAGGGCCTGCCTTCAAAGTAGTCCGCATAGGAATCCAGTATAAGCTCCTGGCCGGGGGTCCAACGGCTGAGCTTATACGGACCGAGTCCGACCGGGTTGCGCACCATATCACTCTTGGTTATATCCTTGCCCTCAAGAAGGTGCTTCGGCAAGACGACCAGGCTGCCCCATGAGGTCAGCGCAGGGGCAAAGGGTTTTCCATAGGTGACCTTGAAGGTATATTTGTCCGGTGCCTCTGCTTTTTTTACCTGGAGGAAATCCTCCTTATAGGCGGTGGGGGTCTTTTCATCGATGATCGTCTTAAAGCCGAACATGACATCGTCAGAGGTGAACTCCACACCATCTGCCCATTTCACGCCTTTTCTGAGATGAAAAACGATCACCAGCCCGTCAGGGGAGATGTCCCAGGACTCTGCAAGGTCGCCGATGACGCTCAGGTCGGTATCATATTTTACGAGCCCGTTGTAAATCATACCCGAAACGCTATGCGAGGCAGCGTCCCCGGCAAGCATGGGGATCAGGTTGCTCGGCTCGCCGATGGTACCCTCAACCAGTGCATCTCCATATTCAGGGGGCTCGGCCCCATTCCCGGGGAGAGGCGTCATGACCGCCTTCGGCCTGCCTTTACAGGCAGTTGCCAGCAAAAAAAGAAGAAGGCAGAAAACAATAATCTTTCTCATGTATTAGTAATGATTCATACAAAAGTATAATGACATATTTCAAAAAATCTCCCCAACCCCTCTTTGCTAAAGAGGGGTAATTTCCCTCCCTTTAGCAAAGGGAGGACAGGAGGGATTTTACAAATAAATATCTTCATACTATGAATTCCTTAGTAAGGATACTGCAAACAGGATCATTTTTCAATCAGGACGCCTTTATAGTAGTCCTTCAGATATTGGCCGGTATAGGACCTGTCCGCCCTGACAATTTCTTTCGGGGTCCCCTCAAAGATGATCATGCCGCCCTGATCCCCGCCTTCAGGGCCAAGGTCTATGATCCAGTCCGCTGCCCTGACAATGTCAAGGTTATGTTCGATGACAAGGACCGTATTGCCGGCCTCAACGAGCCTGTTGAGCATTTCAAGCAGGGCCTGGACATCCGAAAAATGCAGGCCGACCGTCGGTTCATCAAGGATATACAGGAAGTTGCCGGCCGAGGATGAGCCCATCTCGGCGCAGATCTTCAGCCGCTGGGCCTCGCCGCCGGAGAGGGTCGTGGCCGACTGGCCAAGCTGAAGATACCCGAGCCCTGTGTCCATCATCAGCTTGAGCTTCGAGCAGATTTTCGGCTGATCGTAAAAAAAAGCATGCCCCTCTTCGACGGTCATATGCAGGACCTCACTGATATTCTTCCCCTTGTAGCGGACACGCAGTACCTCCGGCCGGTATCTCCTGCCCCCGCATTTCTCGCAGGTCACATAGAGGTTCTCGAAGAAGAACATCTCCATGAGCTCATACCCCTCCCCGGCACAGGTCTCACACCGGCCGCCGGGGACGTTGAACGAGAAGAACCCGGGGCCGTAGCCATAGGCCTTTGCCTCACGCTGCTCGGAAAAGAGCTTTCGTATATGGTCAAAGACCTTGAGATAGGTGACCGGATTGGAGCGGGGGCTTCTCCCGATCGGGGACTGGTCAATAAGCCTGATGCCGGCCAGATGACGCTCTCCGTCAAGTGCCTCAAACGGCAGCGCCGGCTCATGCGGCATCCCGAATTTCTTTGCCATCGCATTATACAGGGTATCAACGACCAGGCTGCTTTTCCCTGATCCGGAGACCCCGGTGACCACGCTGAGGCCCCCCAGGGGCAGACTGAGATCAACCCCCTTGAGGTTATTCCCGCGCGCCCCGGAAAGGGTAATCCTTTTGCCGGATGGCCGCCTGGTCTTATGCGGTATCCCGACCTGTTCCCTGCCCCGTACATAGCGGGCTGTCAGGGTATCTGCCTTCATGAACTCAGCTGCAGTCCCTGTAAAGACCACCTCTCCCCCCTTATGCCCGCCGCCCGGGCCGAGTTCGATGATCCATTCCGCAGCCTTGATGATCCCCATGTCATGTTCAACAACGATGACCGTATTGCCCAGTTCCGCCAGCTGCTTCATTATTGCGGCGATCCTGTCCGTGTCCCGCGCATGTAAGCCGACCGTCGGTTCATCAAGGACATAGAGCGTGCCGGTCAGGAGAGAAGCGAGCTGGTTCGAGAGGTTGATCCTCTGGAACTCTCCGCCTGAAAGGGTCTTGCCATAGCGGTCGAGGGTCAGATATTCCAGACCGACATTCTGCAGGAACGTTAGTTTCATGGATATCTGGCGCAGCAGCTCCCGCGCGATATCCTTCCTGAAAGGGGAAAGGTCTACATCAGCGAAGAACCGTACTGCGCCGGAGACAGGCAGCCTGCTGAGCTCGGCAATATCAAGGCCGGCGATCCTGTAGGCGAGCGCCTCCTTCCTGAGCCTTTTCCCGCTGCAGACAGGGCAGGTGACACCCCTGCGGTAACGGGACAGAAAGACCCTGACATGCAGTTTGTATTTCCGGGCCTCCATGTCCTCAAAAAAACCGTCAATGCCGTAAAAACCCTCAGCACCCTTGAACAGGATCCTTTTTTCATCGGCAGTGAACTCGGCATATGGCTTATGAAGATCGAGGCCCGCTTTTTTCCCCTGGACAGCACAATGCTTCTTCCACCACTTTGCCGCCGGCTTGTTCCAGGGCTCTACTGCGCCGGCTGACAAAGAGAGGGTGTCGTCGGGTATGATCAGATCTTCATCGTACCGCAGGGTGTTGCCGAACCCCCTGCATTCGGGGCAGGCGCCGACCGGGTTATTAAATGAGAAAAGCATGGCCGTGGGGTCCGGCAGCGCCAGGCTGCAGTCCTCACACTCATTGGCCGACGAAAACGACAGTACCGTGAACTCCCTGCCGCGGGCAGCGGTCCCCGATGCCCCCAGAACGGCCACTTTCACTCTGCCCCTGCCTTCCCTCCAGGCCATCTCGACCGAGTCTGCCAGGCGGGGCTCGTCCCTGATGACCAGCCGGTCAAGGACGACATGGAAAGGCCCAGGGACTGCAGGGACTTCGTGATCAGTGATATCCGTGATCAGGCCGTCATCCCAGACCCTGAGAAATCCCTTCTTTCGCATGGTGTCAGGGGGATCGTCGGACTGAAAGAGGATCACAGCTTTTTCACCGGCATAACTATCCACGAGGTGCCGGACAACCTGTGAGGGGTCCCAGCGTATCACCTCTTTGCCGCAGGAAGGGCAGAACGGGGTCGAGACCTTGGTATAGAGCAGCCTGAAGAACTCGTAAAGCTCGGTAAGCGTACCGACCGTTGAACGCGCCCCCCTGACCGGGTTCTTCTGCTCAAGCGCCACAGCCGGCCGGATGTTCCGGATAGAATCGACGTCCGGCCGGTCGAGCTTTTCCAGGAATATCCGGGCATAGGTGGAGAGCGACTCTACAAAACGCCATTGCCCCTCGGCAAAGATGGTGTCAAAGGCAAGCGACGATTTCCCTGACCCGGAGACCCCCGTGATCACGACCACCCGGTTATGGGGGATGCTGAGGCTTATATTTTTGAGATTATTCTGGCGGGCGCCGGAAATAAGCAGATCTTTGGGAGACATTCATATATTTTAGCACAAAGCCGGCAAGGCCCCTCTGCAGGCTCAGTACCAGACGATCTCCCCAGCCTTATTTTTCACCGGCACCTTTCTCATAGCCATCTGTTTTTCCCAGAACCCTTTGTTGCTGCGGTACCATTCAACCGTCTTCTGCAGGCCTTCGTCAAACGACGTAGCCGCCCTGAATCCCAGCTGTTTCTCCGCCTTTTCTGTGGACGATATATGGTTCTGCACCTGGCCGAACCGCTCCTCCATATACGTCAGGTATGAGTCATCGAGGCCAAAGATCGCTGAGATCTTCCGGGCGATCTCAAGGACGCTGATACTGACCCCTGTCCCGAGATTATAGACCTGCCCCCTGACAAGATCGAGGTCAGCATGCATGACCCGGTCAATGGCGGCGGCGGTGTCTTCCACGAACAGCCAGTCGCGGGCGGCGGACCCGTCCCCATGGACCGTCAGCGGTTCCTTCAGCAGCGCACTCGTGATGAAACGGGGGATCACCTTCTCGAGGTGCTGATGCGACCCGTAGTTATTGAACGGCCGGATGATCACCCCGGGGATGCCGTAGGACTCAACATATGAAGAGACAAGACGGTCAGCCCCTGCCTTTGCCGCCGCATACGGGGTAGTCGGGTTCAGCGGATGATCTTCATCCATCGGCTCTCTCAACGCTGTCCCGTAGACCTCCGAGGTCGAGATATGAACGAACCGCTCGACCGAGTCCGGATGTTTCAGTATGGCATTGGCGATCGCCTGCGTGCCCATGACATCGGTCTCAAAAAAGACCCTGTTGAGATACAGGGACCTCGCCACATGGGTCTCTGCAGCAAAATGCACGACAACCTGCGAGCGCTCGACGAGGTCGTCGACGAGGTCGAGATTATTGAGGCTGCCGTACCAGAATTCGAACCTGCCCGAGTCGCGGATCTCGGCAGGGATATTTTCGATATTCCCCGCATAGGTGAGCGCATCGAGGACCGCGATCTTGTAGTCGGGATAACGGTGAAATATATGCCCGATAAAGTTACTGCCGATAAAGCCGGCTCCGCCGGTGACGAGAACTGTTTTCATATGTCTTCCTATCTCAGTTTATTTGTGCTACCTTATATAAAATCCCGACAGGATAATTATTTAAATAGAACTGCTGAACAAACTCAAGCCCCTCCACCTTGATGGAATCAGGCTTTAAGAACATCCGCTGCCACGTATCGTCCTTATAGGCTGCAAAAGGTCTCGTTATCAAGACAGACAGAAAAACATACTTGACCGGCACAGACGCTGAGATCTTTCTCAGCGTATCAGGGTCATACGGAAGCCAGACAGTCTTCCTGTCCGCATACCAGCTTATCTCCCATGCAATATCAGAGGCTATCACGTCCTCTTTTCCTGTCATGGCCTTCAGTGTTTTTCCGAACTCAACAGAGAGATTTGGCTGCGACACGGCACTTCTGTCTTTCCAGTATTCTAGTGAGGGATAGAGCATAACAACTGCGACGATTGCCAGCACCGCAGCAAGGACCTCCCTGCTTGATGCGGCTGTTTCCGAAAATCTGGATATGACGGCCCCGAATGAGATGACCGCAAGCGGGATCAGGAACATATAGAAGCGCAGTCCTCCTGACCCCATCGGAGATATCAGGACGAGCTGAAGGAGAATGATCCACAGGACCAACCGCCGGATCTTCTGCAGGTCCGTCCCCTTCAGGGGAAGGGTCAGTCCGGCCAGCAGCATCACAACCCCGGGGAACTGAAAGGAGGCAAAGAACTCGCGCTTCAGAGAGATCATGGAATTGGAAAATTTCCGGAATACCTCACCCGGGTGGTCCAGAAAGAACCTGCCGGCCGACACATCATTGATCTGTGTCCAGAGCGTGAATCCGGGATAGGTTCTTGTCTCAAGGGCAAGGGTATACTTATGCAGAGAAAACAGGGGACTGCCTGTGTCGATATAGTTCCTGACAAGATAGGGAAAGATAGGGATGAGGGCACCGACTGAGAAGAGCAGGAAGGAGTTCCAGCGGGCAGTGGCATCCCTCCGGCGAAGTTCCATAAGCAGCAGGGGGATCGCCACAAAAAGGGTATTGGTGCGAAGAAGATACAACAAACCAATTATGACCCCATGCCAGAATATCAACTCCTGCTTCCTGAGATAAAAATATATGAAACCCATAAAGCAGGCGGCATAGACAAGGTCGCTTGTCCCGAGTATGCCCTGCGGGAGGAAATACAGGTGAAAAGATGCCAGCACAGAGCCAAAGAGAGCTATCAGGTAACTTTCTGTCAGCTTCATCGCAACAAGAAAGGTCAGAACCGCCAGGGCCACATAGGCGATCGCCCCGGACAAGACGATCGCAAAGTCATTCACCCCGAAAACCGAGAAGAGGCCTGCCAGAATAAGAGGAAAAAGAGGCGGCCGGGTCACCTCAGGATAGGGGATCTGTTTGAAATGGATGATGTTTATCGGACGCAGGACAGAGGTCTTAAACCCCCTGCCCTCATAAATATTTCTTGCCATCTGCCCAAAATCATGGGCGTCGTTCAGGAAAAATCCGTTGAAGTGCAGTTTATAGTTGGCCGTCCATACAGCCGACGCCGCAACTGCAATGATCACTGCAATAAGCAGAACTTTATTACCTTTTATGTCAGTCACGTATCTCCGCCCGCCGTCTTTGCCTGCCCAGGATCATTCCCATGGTCACATCAGTTGAGACGATCCTGAAACCCGCCTTTGAATAAAAATTCATCGCCTGCAGATTATTCACCTGTGTTCTGACGTCAACAGCCTCCACCCCATTTTTTCTGAACCAGCTCATGGAATGATAGACAAGACTCCGGCCGACCCCCTTGCCCTGCGCCAAAGGGGTAACGCCTATAAGCTGGATCTCCCCTTTTGACTTCGAGACCTGCCTGCAGGTTATGAAGCCTCCCTTGTCCACGATGAACGTCTTTAATCCTCTGTCGCCCAGGGAGTTCCTGACCCATGTCTGGTAGAGGAGCCCGGCCTCTTTTTTTGTGAAGAAAGGATCATTATAGAAACGGCCTGTCCTGAAAAGCCCCCTGGCCATCGACCAGACAGAGGAGGCGTCATCGGCAGACCCGTCCCTTACCTGGAAGGCAGCCCTCGGCTGCTTTTCAGTAAGTCTTTCCCAGGTTGCGCCGATATCCGTTACATAAAAACCCCGGGACTGGAGCAGCCGTAATTTCGCAGTCCCCGCAAGTGCAGTCCTGCAGGTCAGATAGGAATATCCATCTTCTGCCGCATGACGCAGGAGCCGGTCAATAGCAGCTCCGTCTTTCGGGACTCTGAAGAGTTTTCCGATCTTCCTGCTAAAGAATTCAGAGTCCCAGGAAAGTTCCTTGATCAAAGCGGAAGCTCCTGAGGTCGGGCCGGGCCGATAGGGCATCCAGGCCGCTCTGTCATCTTTTCCCCGGCTCAGGCATGCTGAAACTCATTGCAGGTCAGCCATTGAGAACTTCTTTCAGGACCTTTATGACGAAACAAGCCTCATCATCTGTCATCTTGGGATAAAGGGGCAGCGATATGGTCCTTCCGCCGATCTGCTCTGCAACAGGATAATCCCCCTCTCTGTATCCGTAAGTCTTCCGATAATAGGAGAGCAGATGGATCGGCCGGTAATTGACAGCAACGCCAACGCCCCGGACCTGCAGCTCCCAAAGTATCGCGTCCCTCCGCTGAGGGTCAACGAGTACCGTAAACAGGTGGCAGGCATGTCTTGCTCCGCTCACGGTATCCAGTAGTTCGACGCCTTTGGTTCCGGAGAGACCCTCTTCATATATTTCCCAGAGCCTGCTGCGCCGTCCCCAGAGCTCGTCGATCCTCCTGAGCTGGCCGATGAGGAGTGAGGCATGGATATTGTCCATATTGTATTTCCAGCCCAGCACCGGCATATCCCAGTGCTGGTATCTCCTGGTGTATCTGTCTATGGCAGACTTGTCTATCCCATGCAGGCGGAGCATCCTGAACGCCTCGTCCATATCCTTGTTCCGGGTGCAGACAGCCCCCCCCTCACCGGACGTAATGTTCTTTGTGGCATAAAAGCTGTAACACGCGGCGTCCCCGAGTTCACCGACCCTCACCCCGTCTCTCCGGGCCTCGATCGCATGGGCTGCATCTTCTATGACCAGCAGGTTGTGCCTGTCAGCGATATCCCTGATCGCCTTCATGTCGCACATCTGTCCGTAGAGATGGACCGGCATTATCGCCTTTGTCTTTTCAGTCAGCGCAGCCTCGATGAGGCTTGCATCAATATTGCCTGTTTTTCTTTCCACATCAACAAAGACGGGCCGCGCTCCGGCATGGATCACCGAGTTTGACGTCGCACAAAAACTCAGGGGGGTGGTTATGACCTCATCGCCACCGCCGATACTGCCTGCCAGCAGGGAAAGATGCAGCGCAGCCGTACAGCTTGTCAGGCCGACCGCGTGGGGGATGCCGGTATATTCCGAGAATACCTGCTCGAACTCGGCAACAGCGCTCCCGGTCGTAAGGAAAACGGAACGGAGAATATCTCCCGCCCTTCTGATATCCTCTTCATCTATATTATGCTTAAAGAATTCGACCTTCGTTATCTCTGTCATCGCCCGGGTATTATAGCGTCACCTTCCCTGAAATTGCCTCACGCAGGGAGATCCTCCTTGATAATATAGACAGGCCTTGCCTGGACCTCCTGGTAGATCCTCCCCAGATATTCGCCTATGATGCCGAGTATCAGAAGCTGTACGCCGCCTACGAAAAGGACCGCAACAATGATGGAGGCATAACCAAGGACAGGAATGCCCAAAAACATCTTTTTATACAGAAAATAGATCGCATAGCAGAACCCGACGCCTGAACTCAAGAGTCCAAGATACGTTGCAAGCTTCAGCGGCACAACAGAGAACGAGGTGATCGCATTGAATGCAAGACTGAAGAGCTTTACCAGATTATATTTAGTTGCGCCCCGTTCGCGCGGGGCATGCTCCACCTCCTGATGCGCAACGCGGAATCCGGTCCAGGCGATCATCCCATGGATGAACCGGGCGCGCTCCCTCATGCCGTTGAGGACATCCAGGACCTTCCTGTCGAATACTCTCAGCAGGGTCTGGTTCCGGGGAATGTGAATTCCTGAGAACTTGTTCAGGAACCACCAGAAAAGGGACGAGTTAAGCCGCTTGATCAGGGAATCCTTCTTCACCTTTCTGATGCCATAGACAATGTCATAGCCTTCGCTCAGTCTTCGGCAGAGCTTCGGTATCTCTTCCGGCTGGTCCTGAAGGTCGCCGTCCATCAGGATGACGGTTTGACCTTTTGCGCGGTCAAGGCCGGCAGTAATTGCAATATGGTGTCCGAAGTTCCTCGAAAAACTGACGCCCGTCACCCTCGGGTCCTTTACATGGAATTCTCTGATCATCTGCCATGAACGATCCGTACTCCCGTCATCGACCAGGATGATCTCGTAGCTGTTCCCAGTGCCCGATACCCCGGTGCAGAGGTTTTCCATGACGGCGGTCAAACGCCGGTAGAGCACCGGGATATTTTCCTCTTCATTACATACGGGAATGACTACCGAGAATAATAACGACGGCATTGTTTTTTGGATCTTTTTCTCCTCAGATCAGGGTATCTAATAATTCTTATTGTTATTACAGTCAACGGCAAAGATATCTCCTGCCACCCTGGTCCCGACAACGCCCGATGCAACAGCAGTGAAGCATGGAACGCGTGCATTCGTCGCGGCGTCCCAGGGAACAGTGTTGGGATTCGTCATCTGAACGTTGGTAATAATCCTGTAGCTGAATTTCATATTTTGAGACGGGCCCGGCTGCCAGCGGGGAAGCGCCCCCCGTATCGTGTTCCAGTTGCCGTCACGGATCGCCGTTGATACGCCCACAGCGCCAAGCGATGGCGAATAGGTCCCGCTATCTGCCCTGGTCTGTTCCTGAACGAGCCGCAAGGTATCAAGGTTGGTAGCCGCCTCTGTCCTGTCTGCCTTTCTCTGCTGGCCGATATACCCGGGGACCGCTATTGCGGCAAGTATACCGATAATAGCAATGGTGACCAGGAGCTCGATCAAGCTGAATCCGTCTTTCTTCATACAATCCTCCTTTAGGCTCATAGTTTCTCCTTACTGTTCCCCTTCTCCTCTGCCTTAAGCATCTCTTCAGCTGCCTTGATCCTGTCCTGGATATACTTCTGTCCCGGCAGCCTGGCGTCAGCATACTTAAATGCTGTTAACGCATCCTTATAGTTCTGCATATTATAGAATATCTCTGCCAGAGATATCATATAGAACGGGTTTGTCCTGACATGAGCAGCGCTCGAAGAAATGTTCACTATAAGCATATTATACAGATCATCTTCAGCGATCCCGAACCGCTCGATTACATCGGCATTTTCAGCAGCGTCCCTGACAAAGATCAGCGCGACCCTGTCAAAATAGACCGGGACCCATTCATCGCTCGCAATCAGCCTGAATATGACCGGCGTGACATTCCCGAAAATATCATGCGGACAGATAAAGATGACATTCACCTTATAATGCGTCAGGAGCCTCTCCCATAAAGGGACCTTGCCGGGTGGAAGCGTATCGTTCTGGATAGATTCACGTCCATTGATTATCCAGCCATATTCGTTCATTGTCGTATAGTTAAGGGCACGGGTGTCGATAAAAACCCTGGGTTCAGGGTAAAATCTCCATTCAAGATACCCCCCGATCCCCAGATCATTGAATATATTCCCCTGTATCTTATTTTTCTGCATAAAATCAACAGCATCTTCCGGCACCGATGACCCCGTAGCCTTGCCAAAGACCATACGTTCAGGCGTAAAATAGCCGGCAGAAAAGAGGATAGCCGATACAAGGATCATGATAATTGCAACAGGTTCAAATCTCGCTCTTATCGTGCTGATCTTATCTTCATGGTCATTCATAAGGGCCTGGAGTTCAGCGGTCATTATCATCGCGCCGATAGTTACATAAAAAGCAACGTATCGCGCCGCATTCGCGCTCATCAATGCAAGCCCGCTTAGAAGGATATAATGCGTTATATGCATCTTACCCCTCCTGAGCACTGCAATAACAGGGAAGAGCGCAAGCATGAATATATACCACCAGTTGACAGGGTAGGTCCGGTTCTTATAAAGGGCGAAGGGGGAATAATATTCCTGGGTCCCTGTCTGGAAGAGCGCCTGATACTGTGGCGTAAGGGCGAGGAACCCCCTGAAACCCATCGGGTTCAGGCCCGAGGCAGCAACCGAGACAAGACCGACAAAACAGAAGGTGATGAGCTTTTTCCGGTCCATCATATAGTCCCTCTTCAGCAGATAACTCAGGATCTCACCAGCCGCAGAGACCGTAATAAGGGCAATCCCGATGATGAAACCTCCATGGAGGTTGGCCCAGAGGAGCATCAGCAGCGGCAGGAAGAAGAATATCCTGCTGCTGTTCCTTCTGTAATCGTCGATCACGAACCAGGCGACAGATGCAAACAGTATCGTGAAGAGCACCGGCCTCTCACCGATATAACCGAGGATATTAAAACATACACAATAGATCATCGGAAAACCGATAAGGTAACTGACCCTGAGCCTGATGAATGAACCAAATATCACCAGGACGGTGAGCATCAGAAGCAGCCCGCGCAAAAGCATTATCCCTGCATCGCCGAACGAGCTGTGGATCTTATAAAAGAATACCTGGGCAAGCCAGTACTGCTGCAGATTGAACTGCATCCCGAGGGGGTTCTTTATCTTCTGGTTCTCCTCAGCATTTACCGCGTAAGAGAAGGGGTCTTTCTCCGGCAACTCCATCTTTTCGACGATATATCTGCCGGTCGCAAGATGCCACCAGACATCAAAGTCCCATACCTTCGGCAGGGCAAACGAGAGGAAAAAGGTCGCCAGGACAGCAATAAACGAGATGGTTATGAGTATTCTGGGAATTTTATTTTTCATTCAAAAAAAAGGCGTTAGGACGCATCCTAACGCCTTTTCAGAAAAGATGCTCTTAGTCAGAATAAAGCTGTTTTGCGTGGATGACCTGTCCAATAGCTTCAGAAGCAAAGACACCAATGCTCCAGGGAGCCGCGGCAGGCTGGCTGCATACTATCCTCCCTGAAACAGCGAGCATATTGGTAGCGCTCGGAGAGGTATTTGCAGCTGACCAGAGTGACCCTGGGGTTGCGCCCCATGGAGAGGTCTCCTTCTGTAACGTATTCTTTGCAGACACATAGCTCGTGCAGAGCGTACCGGCTGCAAGAGCAGCGCCAAGCGCGGAGTTATTAGCATCCAATGCACTGGTAACCGCGCCATCACCATTTGTATCCACTTCAACAAGCGCACCCTGCGGGCCTGTGCCGCCAGCCATGCCCTTAAGTCCTGCATTCAGCCAGCCCTGAACATCAGGCTCTGCTGATGAAGCACCCCTTGTGACTGCACCCTTTCTTGACCTCTCCTGCATGCCGAGATAACCGGGAATTGCAATAGCTGCAAGGATACCGATGATCGCGACAACGATCAGGAGCTCGATCAGGGTAAAGCCTCTTTCGTCCCTGACCTTCATGCTCTGAATTGTCTTAAACATATTTCCTCCTTCTTCATAACTAAAATCTACTGACAGGAAACCTGCCGCTATGCTTTGCACATTTTAACACCAAAACCATCTAAATTCTACAAGACCCCGATCACCACCTCCTTAATTTATTAAGAAATCTGCTGATAATTTAGCAGGTATCGTGCCAGTAATTAATAATTTTTAATAGAGCAACCTCCTGATATTAAAAACTATTTCAAGGAGCATTTCAAGGTAATAGTACTACGCATGACATTTTTTGTCAATAACCGGACCTTTCTTGTCATAATCAGGCATAAAAAAACCATCATGTATAATTATTGTGATATAATTATACACATTTAATTTTTTGACAATGGATAAACATCATCATATAGGTCTGGATGCTGGGTCGGTCAGCGTAAAGGTCGTCCTGTTCGACAGCAACGGCAGTCTGCTTAAGAGCTCTTACCGGAGACATAAAGGCCAGCCCCTGATCATTGCCATGGAGTTGCTGAGAGATGCGCTCAGGGAATGCGGGGAGAGTTCTGCTTTCCTCTCTATAACCGGCTCATCAGGCCGGCTGATCGGTACGGTCCTGGGCACGGACCCGGTCAACGAGGTTGTGGCCCATGCCGCCGCGACCCAGAAACTCTATCCCTCCACCGGCACGATCATTGAGCTTGGGGGAGAAGATTCAAAGCTTATCATTCTCAACACCGAAGCATCGTGTGTCAGGGACTTCTCAATGAACTCCGTCTGTGCTGCGGGCACCGGTTCTTTTCTCGACCAGCAGGCGGAAAGGCTGCAACTCACGATCGAGGAGTTCAGTACCCTGAGCCTCCGGTCAAAGAACCCTCCACGGATAGCCGGCAGGTGCAGTGTCTTTGCAAAGTCAGACATGATCCACCTCCAGCAGATCGCGACCCCGGTCGAGGACATTGTTGCCGGCCTCTGCTTTGCCGTTGCACGAAATTTCAGGGGCTCGATCGCCCGGGGGCGGGAGATGCCCGGGCCTGTTTCGTTCCAGGGAGGGGTTGCTGCTAATCAGGGGATGGCCCGGGCCTTCAGAGAGGTCCTGGAGCGCAGTGATCTGTTCGTGCCCGAAGAGCATGCATACATGGGGGCGATCGGAGCAGTCCTGAAAGATATCGGCAACGGGACATTCTTTCGCTGCAGCCTTCAGGACATCCAAAAACTTTCAGCCGCTATTGAGGGGTTACAGACTACCGACAAGAGGCATCTGCCTCTGATCCAGCCCAGTGATGACTTTCTAGGAAGACATGGCGTCAGGGCGCAGGGACCGGAGTCAGGTCACTCCTCGCCTCCTCTGCCTCAGGCCCGGCGCACTATGTCAGGAGCCCCGGTCCGCGCCTATCTTGGGGTCGACATCGGCTCCATAAGCACCAACCTGGCGGTCATTGACGACAACTGCAGGCTGCTTGCCAAGCGCTACCTGATGACCGCGGGCAGGCCGATCGAAGCGGTGAAGACAGGACTGAGCGAGATAGGGGCCGAGCTTGGCCTGACGGTTGAAATCGCAGGGGTCGGCACAACAGGCTCCGGCAGATATATGATCGCTGACTTCATCGGTGCGGACATCGTCAAAAATGAGATCACGGCCCAGGCGACCGCAGCAGCCTTCATCGACAGGGACGTGGACACCATCTTCGAGATCGGCGGCCAGGACTCCAAATATATTTCCCTGAGGGACGGTGTCATTGTCGATTTTGAGATGAACAAGGCCTGCGCTGCCGGCACGGGATCGTTCCTGGAGGAGCAGGCAGAAAAGCTGAGCATATCGGTCAGGGGAGAGTTTCAGGAATCTGCCTTCCGGTCGGCGAACCCCTGCAGGCTCGGCGAACGCTGCACCGTCTTCATGGAAAATTCGCTCATGGCAAATCTCCAGCGGGGCGTCGTGACCGGAGACCTTCTTGCCGGGCTCTCCTATTCAATCGTCCAGAACTATATCAACAGGGTTGTCTGCAAACGCCCGATCGGCAAAAAGATATTTTTCCAGGGGGGCGTTGCCTTCAATAAATCCGTGGTGGCTGCCTTCGAGAAATACCTCGGCAGGCAGGTCATTGTCCCGCCGCATCATGATGTTACCGGGGCCATCGGCATGGCACTCCTGGCAAAAGAACATAGGGAACTGCAAGCGGCCGAAACCGGGCACCAGAAACAGACAGGCTCCCTTTTTAAAGGGTTTGCCGCATCCGGCCGGCCCTATGAGATCTCTTCCTTTGAATGCGGGGGCTGCCCGAATGTCTGTGAGATCAACCGGATCAGGGTCGAAGGGGAAACCGGGAACCTGTTCTATGGCGGCCGGTGCGAAAAGTATGATGTCAGAAAAGACAGGACCCCGAGCAACCTCCCTGATCTTTTCAGGTTCAGAGAT
>SCQH01000032.1 GCA_004321925.1 Nitrospirota bacterium
TCAGCAGACTGTATATCGAGATGAGCAGGGCGCTGAATGAGGGTCTTTTTGCTGTCGGCCTTCCAAGGACAAAAGAAAATACCACTCCGACCTCGATCGAGGAATTTGCCGATACCTTTGCAGCGCTCTATTCTGCCTAAGAGATCATAAAACGCGCAGGCTATCCGCGTTAACAAAAACATCGGTATGAATAAGGTGGGGGAGAGTATTTGAGCGGATTCTTTTACCGATATTCCTACAGCGGGGTACCCGGGATCAAGAGGTAAAAGCCTCGGAGGCCCCGGCATCAGGCCGGGGCCGAGAATGAGCGAAAATATTTTGCCCCACCTTATTCAGGGTCACACTATGACCGGAACATATGACAGGTCCGGTTCGCCGGCAGCCCCTCAGCGGATGGCTATGGGAGCTTCCTGGAGACCTTTAATATCAAGACCCTTTATCCCGGAGAGTTTCGGGGCAGAGACAAGATGCTTCAGGTAGACTGCACCGGGCTTGCCATTGCAGGCGTTCTTCTTGAAAAAGGTCTTCTTCTCCTCAGCGAATGGACCGGCAGCATTAAGGGCAACAGCCCCGCCCTGGTCATTGATGAACGACATATTTTTTTCCGGGGATGAGACGAAATCTTCAGGGATGCATGAGTTGCCTGCCTTGATAACAATAAGTGCAACGCTGTTGTCCCTGAGGATAGAGTCGGGGATCAGCCCGGAATAACCGAGTACATTGACCGCCTCATTATTGAGAAACGTAACGCTGATGTCATACCCACCGCTCCTGGCGGTCTTCACTCCTGCTGCCCATACCGCTGCAACTGACGGAGGCTCCTTTTTCCCGTTCAGGAGACCCGAAATATTCCCCCTCAGGAGAATACCGGCAAGGACCAGCGCTGCGAGCAGAACCGCCAGTACCGCCGCCATCCGCCTGCCCGGACCTCTCCCCGGCTCCTGCTGAGCTTCATACACCGGCCTGTCAGGCACAACCGGCAGGTGTTCCCTTGCAGCCCCGGCAGAAACCTCCTCGAGCTTCCGTGCGAGTGCGACCCCTTCTGCTATGGCCTGCTCAAGTCTCTCTGCGCTTTCGGACATCATCGTCAGTGTTTCCCTGATATCGTTCTTCAAAACGTCCTGCTTCGTCATGTCCTCTTCCTTAAACGACCGGACCTGTTCAGCCAGTCTTCCGATCTCGTCAGAGACAAAGGTTTTGATCTCATGCAGGGCACCGGCATTTTTTGATGCCTCGGCAAGTTTCATTGAAAGCAGCTCATTTTCTTCTGCAAGCCTTGCATACTGCCCCTGAGCGGTCTGTGATGCTTTAAGCCCATCCAGTGCCTCAGTAAGTCCGGAGATCTTCATCCCGGCTTCTTTGAGCTGAATCTCTGTCTCTGCCTTCAGGCTGGAGACGATGCCTAATTCAAGTTCTTTTTCATGCAAAAGACGCTGCAGGTTCTCCAGTTCCCTGGACGATGCCTCTGCCGCGAGCCGCTGCTCATCTTCGAACCGGGCCGCCTGATCAGTGAGCTCTCTGAGCTTCATGCTTTCCTGAGCTTGTCCTGCCTCATATCCGGCCAGTGCGTCCCTAAGCCCCTTGATCTCTGCTGCCCTGCCTGCGGCTTCGGATTGAAGCCTTCCGAGCTCTTGCTGAGCATATGCAGCTTCCTCCCTCAGCTTCACGGTCGCCGTGTCGACCACCGCCGAACCTGCAAGCTGCTTTTTGAGGACAGCGAGCTCTTCTGTCATGGCTGCTGTTTCAGCCCCCAGTTTTTTCAGTTCCTCCCTGCTCCTCAGCGCCTCTGCTCCCTGCTTCGCCGCCTCGGCCTTCAGCTTCTCCGTGTCTTCCAGGAAATGCTCATGAAGCTCCTCTAAGACCATCTCCTTGCGCTTCAGGGTATCCTCCAGTGAGGTTGCCTTTGCAATAGAGGCCTGAAGCTTCTCACTGATTTCCCTGACGGAGACTGAGGCCTTCTCTTCCCGGAGGCTCATGGACCTCTTTAATTCTTCAAGGGCTTCACCCTTGCGCTTCAGGGCACCCTCCAGGTCCGCCCTGAGCAGTTCTCCTTTTGCCAGGGTCTCCTCCAGGGAGGTTGCTTTCGCAACAGAGGCCTGAAGCTTCTCACTGATTTCCCTGACGGAGACCGAAGCCTTCTCATCCCGAAGGCTCAGGGACCTCTTGATCTCCCCAAGGGCTTCATCCTTGGCTGAGAGCATGTCGGTGAGCCGGGCTGTCTGCTCTCCCGCTTTCTTCAGTGATATTTCAAGCGCTGCCTTTTCATCTGTCAGAGATCGGATATCGCGGTCGGCCTTTTCGATGCCGGCCCGCAGGCCTGCCTGTTCGTCAAGCAATTTCCGGCGCTCTTCTTCCTGCAGCTCTTTACCACTGAGGAATTCCTTCATCTCAGCCCTGAGTGCTTCATTCTCCTTCTCCGCCTTTCTCAGGGATTCCAGGACCGATGCGTGGTATTCACTCATCGAAAAGATCTTATGCTTGGCCTCCTCATCGGTCATCCTCAATGCTTCCAGGATCGACCGGTGGTACTCCTTGAGCGAAAAGATCTCGCGATGGGCATCGTCCAGCCTCAGAAAGAGCTCTTCCTTTTCCGGTCCGGTTATCTCAGAGGCATTTGAAAATCTTTGTTCAAGTAATTTCAGCGAATGCTCCATCTCCCAGAGCGTGTCTTCCAGAGAGCGGGAGCTTTCAGGGGTCCCGGAGGGCGCCTCCCCGGTCTCGGCCTTTTCGATCGCCAGGTGTTTATTCTCCTCCCTGAGCTCTTCAATATCCCTGCTCAGGGTCTGGATCTCATGCTCCTTCTTTTCAAGGGCCTCTTCAAGTTCCTTCTCATGGTCGTGGATCCCCTCCGGGTGCAGACCTTCAGCCATTGCAGCAGAGGCTGGAGCATTCTCAGTCCTTTCAGGGAAGGCGCATTTCTTTTCGAGGAACCGTATCCGCTCAGTTGCCGTGCTCAGGAATGAGCTCGTTTCCTCCAGCATGAGCTGTTTTATCTGCAGTTCCTTCTGAAGCTCATGTATCGTATGGTCCTTCGTCGCATAATCTTCGAGAAAAAGTTCATTTTCCCTCAGCAGGGATTCCTTCTCGGAGGCGAGGGTCTCAATTTCCCGCTTCAGTTCGACCGTCTCCATGTTCATGGCAATATCGAGTTCGGCAACGCGGTCATGAAGGGACATGTTCTTGTCCAGGACCTCGGCCAGTTTCTGCTTAAGCATCCGTTTTTCTTCCTCGAACTGCTCCATGCGTTCTTTCTGCTCAGAATCCATAGTGCTTATTCCTCATGCCAGCGACAGCATGCCTTCCTGCGCTCTTTTATTCTCGTCATTGAGTTCAAGGGCCTTTGCAAAGCTCACTCTGGCCCGCATCGGGTATCCCAGCCTGAGATAGATCTGGCCGAGCACTGCATGGCAGTCATCATTGTTCGGGACCATTTTGCAGGCCTTTGAGACCGCCTTCTCGGCATCTTTGAATTTATCAAGTTCCATCAGGGCAAGCCCGTAGAAAAAGTAATACCGGGCTTCTGAACTGTTCAGGCAGATGGCCGTTTCAAAGCAGGTGGCCGCCTCAGCAAATCCCTTCTTCCGGTAATGAAGGTATCCCTCATCGAATTTCTTTCCGGCATGCTCAGCCCTGGAGACGCCGGAGCCGGTCCCGGATAAGGCCCTGTCATATTCCTCTCTCTTTTCGGGACTGCTCAATGTGCTATAGGCCTTCAGGATCGAGGAAGATATGACATGCAGTTTTCCCTTGACGTCTTCATCGAGATAAAAGTGCCTGTCCGGATGAAACTCCTTGGCGACCCGGTAGAATGCAGTCCGGAGGTCGCTTCCCGTGGCCTTGTCATCGACCCCGAGCAGCGTATAATAATCAGACGACGACAGGCTCCGGTAGATCTCATCGATCCTTTCAAGAAGCCCGGCAGGGGCTTCCGGCTCACGCATAATATGGTCAAAGGCCACTGCCCCATTTTTGCTCTCCTCGGTGACGGCCTCGATAATTGCCGTATTCATAAGGGCCGACAGCGACTTCCTCAGTTTTGCCTCGTCAAGCTCAGATAGGGCTGCGATTTCCTGTATGCTTCTGATGCCGTCAATGAGCGAAAGTATCTTTTTGTCTTCGTCGTCGAACGATATATCCTGGAAGAGGTTCAGGGGGTTCTTCGAAAAACCGATAACCGTCCCTGCGGGAAGATCGATATAGTCCTTCAGCTGTTCTTCACTGCCGGGCCTCTTTAACCCATGGTAGATAAGATGCCCGCTGGGGAGTCTCAGATGTATGACCTCCTCATTCGGCAGAACATCCTCAAGAAATTCGAAGGTCCCGTCAGACAGGGCAAAAAGGTTCAGGATTATTTCCTCCACCTGATGCTGGACAGCCCAGGAGAGGTCCGTGGGTGCCATCGCGTTGATCTCTATCAGCAGGGTCCCCTGTTTCTTGCCTGTCTTCGGGATAAGCTTTGACGTAAGGTCATACGCTGACTGGGTGATGCGCCCCTCTTTGAGCAGGACATCTCCGAGCCTCTCATGTTTCTGGTTCGACCGGGCAAATACAATGTCCCCCTTTTTTATAAAGATATCCTTTTCAACAGGTCCGCTTATGATCCTCAGGGTGCCGTTCCTGAGAGACCGCTGCAGCCCGATAAGGATATCGGCAAGCCGGAAGTGTCTCAGGAACCCACTGAGCGGCGTCAGCCGGTGCAGACCGAGTTTCATGCCCTCCGGCGTCCTGGAGGACCATTCCACCTCCCAGCTGCCATGCACCGAGAGGTCCTCATTATCAACGCCGAGGACATCCCCCTTCACTACATGGATGGGGTCCCTGAGGGCAATCCCTATGCCGTCGAGCGAATAATCAAGGATCTCTCCGCGATAGGTCTCCTTCCCGTTAGTGACCTTCGCTGAAAATTTCTCGAGATACCTTCTGAAATAACGGTTCTCTTTTGTCTTTTTCCCCACGATATGAATTATATTTCAATAAAGCTTAAAATTCAATAACTTATATACAAGCATATCCAGGGGAGCCTTTCCCCTTCCTCATGCATTGCACATTTGGCCTGGGTTATATTCTACAATAACCCTATGGGATGGAAAGAAGTTTCATTAAAGCTGCCTGCTGATTATACCGAAGATGAGCTCAGGCAAAGGCTGGGGGAAGACCTCGGTATAGGGAAGTTCTCCTATTCGATAGAGCACAAAAGCCTCGACGCCAGGAAAAAGAGGCAGATCCATTGGCTGCTCCGCGTTACCGTCGTTTCTGATGAGATCAGGGGCCCGGCGCCTGATCTGCCGCCCACCCTGAACATTCCGCGGCTCAGGACGGCCAAGACGGCCGTTGTCGTCGGAAGCGGGCCTGCCGGTTTCTTCTGTGCCTTTGTCCTCCAGAAAGCAGGGATCCGGACAACGATCCTTGAACGGGGCTCTGAGGTCAGTAAGCGGGCCGCAGGGATCCGGGAGTTCGAAACGACCGGTGCGTTTGATGCCATGAACAACTATGCCTTTGGTGAGGGAGGCGCAGGGACCTTTTCTGACGGAAAGCTGACGTCACGGACCAAAAATATATCCAGAGAGCGCCAGTTCATGATCGCGCACTACATTCAGGCAGGGGCCCCTGAGGAAACAGCCTATCTGGCCCACCCACACCTCGGGAGTGACAATCTCAGGAAGATCGTCAGAAGGCTGAGGGAGGAATTTCTGGCCATCGGGGGGACCATTCTCTTTGAGACCCTGCTTGAGGACCTCACTCTGGAACAGGGGACCGTCACCGGAGCAGTTACCCGGTCAGGGGTTATCGGGGCTGATTATTTCATCATCGCACCGGGACATTCCGCCTATGAGACATACCGGATGCTGATCAGCAGGGGCGTCAGGTTCCGCACAAAGGATTTTGCGATCGGCTGCAGGATAGAACACCCTCAGGAGATCATTAACCTCGGCCAGTGGGGGCTCAGGAGCCTGCCCGGGGTAAAGGCCGCTGAATACCGTCTGGCCTCCCCGGGGGACGGGAACCTCCCGGTATATACCTTCTGCATGTGCCCCGGCGGCAGCATCATCCCGGCAACTGCATACCGCCGCACGAACATCGTCAACGGAATGAGCCTCTACCAGAGGAACGGGAAATTCGCCAATGCCGCCTGTGTTGCCGGTATCAATCTGCCCAGGCTGCTCGGCAGGGAGATAGCGCCGGCAGAGGCTCTTGACTGGCTGGAAGGGCTTGAAGAAAGTTTTTATACCTTTGCAGACGGTTATCAGGCCCCTTTCTGCAGCATACGTAATTTTATCGATGCCACGGAGCAGGTACAGACCGCTGATTCGAGCTATCCTCTGGGCTTAAGACCGGCCGCTTTGTGGGAACTGCTTCCCCCTGCGGTGAGCAGCGCGCTCAGGGAAGGTCTCAGGGACTTCACCAAAAAGATAAAGGGGTTCGATCAGGGCAATATCATGGGGCTTGAGAGCAAGACCTCATCTCCTGTCCAGGTCATTCAGGGACAGGACAATCTCTGCGCAGGCTTCAGCAATCTTTATCTGGCAGGAGAAGGCAGCGGATATGCCGGCGGCATCATCTCCAGCGGCACGAACGGCATCAAAACAGCCATGAGCATCATTGGAGGAGGCTATGCCTGAGGGCAGATCATGAGGACACCGGCAACGAAAACAGCAGGCGCGACCGCCTACATCACCCCTGAGGGCCACCGTCGCCTGAGCGAAGAGCTTGCCCACCTCTGGAAGGTCAAGAGGCCCCGGGTCACCCAGGCAGTTGCCGAAGCAGCGGCCATGGGGGACCGGTCAGAGAACGCGGAATATATCTACGGAAAAAAACAGCTGCGCCAGATCGATGCCCGCATACGGTTCCTTTCAAAGAGGCTCAGCGAACTAAAGATCGTTGACAGGACCCCCGGCGATACGTCAAAGATCTATTTCGGGGCATGGGTCATACTCGAAGATGCTGACGGAAAGCAGAGCGAATTCCGGATCGTCGGGCCTGACGAGATAGATCCTGAGAAGATGTTCATCAGCATCAATTCACCGATGGCGGCAGCGCTTCTGCGCAGGACAGAAGGGGATGAGGTCACGGTCACAAAGCCAATCGGAACAGCAACCTTCACGGTCATAGCCGTCAGGTATTGACCGCATCCCCGCCCGGCGTCCCCCTATTCGGGCAGGATGATAGCCCGGAGCCTCCCGGCAGCGTCTTCAGGGCATATCGTATTTACAAAAAGTCCGGACCCCAGTTCAAATCCTGAGGGGATGCTTGTGCGCGGACATATCTCGATATGCCAATGGAAGGCAGGGCTGCTGCCGGCATATTCCTGGCCATGCGGCAGGGAATGGATAAAGAAATTATACTGAACCCCGCCGAGCACCGCATGGAGCCGCGTCATGGTCCTTTTCAGGATGCCCGCAAGGTCATCAAGGTCTTCGGGGGTTGCATCGATATAATCAGCCTGATGCGTAAGCGGCAGGATATGCACCTCCCACTCATAACGGCTCGCAAAGGGTTTTATGGCTATGAAGCGGCGGCTCCGCTCTATGACGAACTGCCCCGGATTGATCATGCGCCGCACCTCGCCGGATTCCCTGTCATACAGGGTTGCCTCAAAGGTCATTGCCTCGTCGATCAGGCAGCAGAATATGCACTGTCTCTCTGCCTGGTAAAAGGCTGTGCTGTTGCGGACCTCGGCCTGAAGATTGTCAGGCACCACCGGCATCGCAATGATCTGACTGTGGGTATGACTGATGCTTGCGCCTGCCGCAGGACCGAAGTTCTTAAACACCAGCACATATTTCAGCCGGTCATCGGAATGGTACAGCTGCTCCATCCGGCTGCGGAAGGTCGAAAAAAGGACCGAGAGATGGCCTATGGTCATCTCGTGTATCCTGACCCCATGGTCAGCATTGTCTATGACGACCTCATGCCTCCCGTAGCCGTCGATCGTCTGCTGGAGTCCGAAGGCATGCGGCGTATCTGCATGGTCATCCCCGAGCACGGGATAGAGATTCTCGACAATGCGGATCTGCCAGTCATCCCCTTCCGGGATCCGGGCTATCGGCGGCGGGGTCATTGCCTCGTTGCCTCGGCAGAAAGGACAGGTATCCACCCGCGGCCTGAGATCGGGCACTGCGGGGGCCTCCTCCTTTTTCGGCCTCATACTGCGCGCCGTGGCAACGAGCACTGACTCGCTGGGGACGATCGGATTGATCCGTATCTCCCGGACGATCCTGGGGCTGCCGGTCGCCGCATCCTGCTGCCTGCTCATGCGCACTCTCCCTGAATATGTATTCGCTCTCCTGCTCCGTGGTAATTATACGCCTTCAGAGCGAGGATTGACAAACTGGCTCTGCAGGCCGTTTTTTGCCTTATTGCCGTCAAAGGGTTATCATAGAAAATCCCGTTTTTTCTCCGGCAGTTCAGCCGGGAAAGAAGATCTCATTTCAGAGTGCATACGGCCGGGCCTTGTCTGCGGCATACATGCGGGGAAAATACTGCAGCATTGCACAGAGGGTCCAGCATGTCACGTGATATTTACAGCATAATCGGGCGGCTTAATGCCCGGCAGCAGGAGGCGGTCATGCATACGGACGGCCCCCTGCTCATCCTCGCCGGTGCAGGATCGGGCAAGACACGGGTCATCACCATACGGACCTCCTACCTGATCCATACCGGCATCAGGCCGGGATCGGTCCTTGCGGTCACCTTCACCAATAAGGCCGCACGGGAGATGAAGGAACGGGTGCGGTCCATGCTGCGGGGAGGCGAAAGCAGCCCGGTCATCTCCACGTTCCATGCACTCTGCCTCAGGATCCTGAGGAAGGAGATCGAGCACCTGGGCTACCGTAAGGATTTCACTATCTACGACACCTCGGAGCAGGTCTCCCTGCTGAGGAACATCCTCTCAGATATCACCTTTCACGACAAGAGCTTCAAGGCAGAGGCGATCCTGGAGCGGATCAGTTATGTCAAGAACGAGATCGCCTCCTCGGGGATCGCCGGACCGGACAATCCCCTCAGCGAGGCCTCGGCCAGGGTCTACCCGCACTACCGAGATGCCCTGAAGTCCATGAACGCCCTTGACTTTGATGACCTGCTGCTGCTCACCCTCCGTCTTTTCAGGGAGTGCCCTGAGGTCCTCAGGCGCTATCAGGAACGATTCAGATATATCATGGTCGACGAGTATCAGGATACGAACCGCGTCCAGAATGACTTTATCAAACTCCTCGCCGGAGAGGCAAAGAACCTCTGTGTTGTCGGGGACGACGACCAGTCCATCTACGGCTGGAGGGGCGCTGACCCAGGCAATATCCTGAACTTCGGGAAAGACTTCCCCGGGGCGGTCATTGTCCGGCTTGAGCAGAATTACCGCTCCTTCGGCCATATCCTCAAGGCGGCAAACAGCGTGATCACGAACAACCGGCAAAGGATGGAAAAATCGCTCTGGACCGACAGGGGAGACGGCCCCCGGGTCCATGTTTTCAAGGCAGCCGGGACCGAAGACGAGGCCGAATGGGTGGTCAGGAGGATGGCGTCGATCAAATTCGAAAAGAACCTCCCTGACGAGGATTTTGCGGTCATCTACCGAGCAAATATTTTCTCGCGTCCGTTTGAGGCCGAGCTGAGGAAACAGCGTATCCCTTATTCCGTCGTCGGAGGGACGAGTTATTTCGAGAACAGGGAGATCAAGGACCTTGCGGCGTATCTCAAGATCATCGCCAATCCCCGTGACAATGTGAGCCTGCTGAGGATCGCAAACGTGCCCAGGAGGGGACTGGGGACCACGACCCTTACGACCCTCTCGGAGTTCGGGCAGGCAGGGTCAATACCCCTGTTTGAGGCCTTCGGCAAGGCAGCAGCCATACCCGGACTCAGCCCCAAGGCAGTCGAGGCGGCACAGACATTTTTCAGCCTGATAGGCCGCTACCGCGAGCTCTTCAAAAAGGGCAGGGACATGGGTGGCCTCCTTAAAATGCTCATTGAGGAGATCAACTACCGGAAATATATAGGCGAGGTATACAAAACAGCCGAAACAGCATTCAGAAAGATCGAAAATCTCAGCGGATTCATCGATTCGATGACCCATTACGAATCGACCGACCCGGCGCCGTCACTGCATGGCTTCCTTGAGACCATGGCGCTTGAAGATATCATGGAAGAGAGGACCGAAAAACAGAAGCGCGGGGTCACCCTCATATCCCTGCATTCTTCGAAAGGGCTTGAATTTCCGGTGGTATTCATCGCCGGGACTGAAGAGGATATCCTGCCGCACAAAAAATCCGCCGACAGCGAAGAGGGGATCGAGGAAGAACGGAGGCTCTTTTATGTCGGCATCACCAGGGCAATGAATGAACTGTATATCACCTATGCCGGCCAGAGGACTAAATACGGGAAAGAGGCCCCGGCCTTCCCCTCGCGGTTCCTGGAAGAGATACCCGCAGAGTCGATCACGACCCTTGACCGGTTCGAAACGCTCGACCCGGAGCAGGAGAAGGTCTGCGCTGAAAAATTCTTTGCCAATATCAAGGCGATCCTCGGAGATTAAGCGGGCCTGGGGCCATCCAGAACTTCACGTATCTTCAGGAGGATCTCCTCCGGGCTGGCGGATTTTGAAATGAAGTGCAACCCTGATCCACTGAACTCACCGCTATCGATCACATCGGCCGTGTAACCGCTTATGAAAAGCGTCTTGATATGGGGATTCAGCCTGCTGATCTCGTCATGGACCTCCTTGCCATCCCTATGAGGCATTCTGACATCAAGCAGGGCAAGATCTATCCTGCCCCTGTTCTCCAGAAATACCCTTATCGCCCCCTCACCATCCCGCGCATCGAGGACCGTATACCCTTCGAGCTTTAGCACTTCAGCCATTATCTTTCGTGCATCGTCGTCATCTTCAGCCAGGAGGATCGTCTCCAGACCGCCCGTTACATGAGGCCGATGTATATCCGCCGGGATAGCAATTTCCGACTCCACCGCCGGAATATATATCGTAAATGCTGTTCCTTCGTTGATCCTGGTCTTTACCTCAATATGGCCGTTGTGCTGCTTTATTATCCCATAGACTATCGAGAGGCCCAGCCCGGTCCCTTTGCCCAGCTCCTTCGTGGTAAAGAACGGTTGAAATATTTTATCTTTTATATCTTCAGCCATGCCTGTCCCCGTGTCCGAGACAGTGATCAGGGCGTACCTTCCGGGGGTGCCGAAGGCATGTTCTTTTACGAAACCTTCCGTTATCTCCGTGAGGTCTGTCGTTATGGTCAGCCGCCCCCCGCGCTGCATGGCATCCCGGGCATTTGCTGCGAGGTTAATGAGGACCTGCTCTATCTGGCCGCTGTCGGCCATGATGGTCGAGCCCCTGTCATTGAGCGATATGTTCAACTCTATGTTCTCACCGACAAGCCTCGATACAAGGGGCTCGATCCTCATAACAATGTCACTCACTTTATAGGGGGTAAGGGCGATTACCTGTTTCCTGCTGAAAGCAAGAAGACCCTGGGCAAGGGTGCTTGCCTTATGTATTGAATCGGTTATCTGCAGGGAATATTTATGCAACGAGGCATCCCCGGCCAATCTCTTCTCGATTATATACGCAGACCCCTTGATGGTGGACAGTATATTATTGAACTCATGGGCAACCCCTCCCGCAAGGATACCGACCGCCTCCATTTTTTGGGCATGCCTGAGCTGCTCCTCAAGGTTCTTGCGCTCGGTAATGTCTGTAGCGATCTCTACGCGCACGATACGGCCATCGATCCACCTGATCGCCTTGTCGCGGCACTCGTACCACCGCTGATTGAGCGTGTTCTGGATCGTCATGGTGTGCGCATCCAGAAGTTTGCCGTCGGCCCCGATCAGTTTGCTGTTCGAGCAGAAGCTGCAGGGTCCTGTCTGCCCTTTTTGAATGGTCTGCCAGCAGGTCCTGCCCTGGATGTCACCGAACATATCACGGACATATTTATTGACCAGCAGGACCTCGTAGGTATCCATGTCCGAAACATAGACGACCGCTTCGATATTGTCAATAATGGCCTGGAGGTTGCTGTGTGATTTCGTCAGGGCATCCTCCGCCTTCGTCAGTTCTTCTATGGTCTCCCGCAGTTCATTGTTCTTGACCTCGATCTTCAGGGCAGCTGTCATGATATGCTCAAAAAGAGAGGTTATAGACCAGAGGATGACCACGCTGGGTATAAACCTGAGCTTGATATCAGCTGAGTAGGTCGCTGAAAGATACGGGCTGCCCGGCCAGAAAAGGATCACCCCGGAGATCGCAAGAGATGCGTAGACAACCGCAGACCCCCTCCTGAAACCCAGAAGAAATAGCACGATCGGCGGAAATGAGTAATACCACAAGATCCCGGAATTGCCGCTCCCTCCGGTGGACAGCAGATAGAGGAACATCCAGAAAAGGATAAAGACAAGAAAATAGCCGATGAAGGTGTAGTTCTTGGTCTTTCGCAGAAAAATAAAAAAAGCTATTAAGGTCAGGCCGGCGGCAGTGATGATATAACCGAGAGGCTGAATGCCCCGGTACAGGTCAAAGAGGCCGAACCCGAGGACAAAAGGGGTCCCGATCAAAAGAACCAGGTTCAGCATCATGAACTTATACAGGACAGCCGCGTCACACCTGTCGTACATCCCGCTGGTAAAAAGGTCCCTGATGATCAGCCGCAGCGTTTGAATACTCTTCTCCATCTACTTCGCGACACCCCCTTTATCCATTACGTCCCCAGGTCGTTATTGCAGTCATCCTAACCCGATTCAGCCAATGCAGTCAAGACCCTCCCCCCTGCAGTGCTCTTTAAGCAGGCAGACTTTTTTCTCGACGGGCTCGCCCATAAGCCGCCAGGGTATTCTCATCAATACGGCGCCGTCTTCATTTATGGCAGAACGTACCCCCCTGATCATCGATAAAATATTCCCAGAACCTGGAGGCACCGTTTCATGCTCGTGTTCCTGAAACTACTTAATGGTAACGGTCCCGGTCATTCCGCCCTCCGAATGACCTTTGATTGTGCATTTAAGGTCATTCAGGGCTACCGTTTTGACCGGGACGAACCACCACTCAGCCGTTCCCCCGGGGAAGACCTCGATCTCCAGGATAGTGCCCTTGACCTCCGTTATCGTTTTACCGTCGGGGCCAAGCACCTGAACTTTTCTCGTAAACACTGCCCGGGACAATCCTTCAGAACTGAAGTAATGGGCCATTGCACTTGGATTATGCAGGACAACCCTGTAGAGCTTTCCGGTTTCCAGCTCGATCTTATCAGGGAAAAAACGAAGGGAGTTTTCTTTATCCCCCAGTTGAATCCTTACCTCAATCGGGGTCTGTGCAGTAAGGTCGCCCGCGGCAATCGAGGTGCCTGTCCCTGCAAAAACAATGATCACGGTGAACATTAAAACGAGATATGCTCTCTTCATGCCACTCTCCTTCTGTTGCGGTTCAAATGCCGCTATTATACCGGGCGATCATTCCCCCGGCTCCTCTTTGATCATAAGATCATCGTTATATATTACGCCTTCGGACAGCGAGGGAGGTGCATAGAGCCCAAAATGTGCTTGGGTAAAAAGACCCTCGCCTCTTTTTACCTCGGCTCGGGACACTAACTCATCGTCCTGCCATACCGCGGCATATCCGTGCTCGCGGTCGAAATGAAGGGCCACGGTAAGTTTTACCCACTGCCTCATCGGAAACCTGAGTGTTGAAGTTTGAAAAGTGCGTTCCCCCTGACCGTTATAGGGCACATGCATGAGATGGACAAAGCCCTGGTCGCTCAGGTTCACCAGCACCGCATCCCATTCGTCAGAAGTCGTATGATCCAATGTCGCAAAACTAAACCATTCTCCGGGAGAAAGACTCACGTCCAGCCA